>CAIZWI010000437.1 GCA_903936645.1 uncultured Verrucomicrobia subdivision 3 bacterium | reverse complement strand
GGTGGGTAGGCTTTCCCCCTGCAAGTTTGGTGATGTTGTAAGATTTGAACCGATGGATACCACTGTTGGTTGCCAGACCGCCGCCCCGCAGCATGTGGTCAATTGCCCAGCGGTTTCAACGTCGAAACATGGGGACTCACGGCCATCCTAAAGCTGCCCACATCATCGGGATGGGCGGGGTCAAACGTGCCAAAATCATCGGCAATATCCGCCGCCAGCGGGAGTTTGGCTGCCTGAATGCCGGTGATGATGCACTTGGCGAGCTCATAGCTGCCATAGTTGTTGTGGTGCGTGCCGTCCTGGAAAGCCAGGCCGATATTGTCGCCCAAGGCGCGGTAAACCTGCCGGCTCATCTGGTTCAAATCAATCAAGGCGCAGTTTTCCGCCTTCGCCACGGCGCGCACGGCGTCGGGATACCCGGCCAGGGTGTCGTGCTCCACGCCGCTTTTGCGTTCCATGGAAGTCACCAGCACCGGCGTGCCGCCCTTTTCCCGGGTGGTGGCCACCACCTGTTTCAAATCGGCCCGGTATTGGTCCAGCGCGTTCGGGGCCTTGCTCTTCTGGTCGTTATGGCCGAACTGCACGAACAAATAATCCCCGGGCTTCATGACACTGAAAATTTTCGCAAAACGCAGGGCATGCAGCGAACTGCCGATCGCCTCGCCGGATTCGGCGTGATTGGCCACCGCCACGACCGGCTTGAAAAAGCGCGGCAACATCTGGCCCCAACTGTTCCATGGCTCGGCCGGCTGGTCGCACACGGTGGAGTCACCAATGACAAACACCGTGGGCACGGCGGCGGGGGCAATTTCCAAAGTGCGCACCGCTGGCTGCTCGCCGTTAAATTCCAGCGTCAATTTCTCATCCCAATCCCAAATTTCGGTCGAGGTTTCCCGGCCCTTCAAATGCACGCGGGTGCCCCCGGGAATTTCCGGGGTGCGCAGATTAACGATGAAGGTGCGGGTGACCGATGCCCCGGCCGCCACCGGGACTGTTTCCAACATGAGCCGGCGCAACTCCGCTTTCACCGTGGTGGTGGAGGCCGCCTCGCCGCCCAAGGTGACGGTGACTTGGTAATTGCCCTCGGGCAGCTTGGCGGAAAAATAAAATGGACTGGAACTGCTCACCGCGCCCGTCCCCTGCGTCACACTCGCACCGGGTTCAAACCCATAACCGGATGCAATGGAATAAGAATTTGTGGGTGAAACTTGCGTCCAGCCCGCGATGGCGTCGCTGCCGAAGGCAAACTTGTAACTGGTTTGGGCCTGGGTCGACGCGGCCAGCAGACCGCCCAGCAGGCAAGCAGTGGATAATTTCAGCATAATCGATGAGCTCATGATGATGAATAAAGGTGCCGGAGGCTTGAGTTGATCTTAAGGCGTGGTGGCGGCTGCCGGCATATACGGTTTAATATCCGCAGCCTTCGCCGAAAAGTAAGCGCTTAACGGATTCCCGGGCAAACTCTTGAGCCCGGCCACCACACAAGCGGCGTTAAGCCGGGCACCCACGTCGGTCGTATGCGTTCCCTTGTCGGCAAAGTAAGTGGCCACCGTCTCCGCCCCCGCTTTTTTATAAGCTTCCGTGACCACCAGGGTCAGGTCGAAAAACAACGCCCCATGGGTGCGGGCAATTTCCTCGTCCCATTTGGCGAAGTTCGCAAAATCCCGGCCCTGTTCCCAGCGCTGTTTATGCGGAATGGGGGAGCAGACAATCACCGTGGCCCCTTTGGCCTTCGCGCTGTCCACAAAATGCGCCATGTACCAGCCAAAGGTATGGACCGGTTCCTGGGTGCCATCGGCTTTGGTGTCGGGCATGGTTTCGTCCCCCAGGCCGGGGCCATCGGCGCGATGTTTGTTGGCCGGATCCCCAATGCGGCCGCCGTCGTTGTGGCCAAACTGAATGATGACATAGTCGCCGGGCTTGATGGCCTCCGCCACTTTGTCCCAGCGGCCCTCGGTGTAAAACGTCCGCGCGCTCCGGCCGCCGATGGCATGGTTGACCACATTGATTTTGGCGGGGTCAAAGAGCGGGGCAATGCGTTCGCCCCAGCCCCACAGGCCGACCCCGGTCCCCCCGCTGCGCACCGTGGAATCACCGACGATATGGAAGGTGGGCAGGGCGGCATTGGCGGCTTTTTCCACGGCCACGGTGGCTGCGTCCACGACCGGCCGCTCATCCTCCGCGGCCCGCACCAGGGCGGGCATTCCGAGGGTGGCTAGCAATAACCATCGAGCGAGAGCAAGTTTCATGGGGTCAGGGGTGTTGCGGTTGGCCGGGCGCTGCCGCAGGAGCCAGCGGGCGCAAATCCGCCGGGGCAATGTTCGCGGCCGCCGGTGAATAAAAGCTTTTCAGGGGATCCACCGGCAGCGCCTTGAGTGCCGCCACCACGCAAATGGCGTTCGTTTCCGCGCCGGCACGACTGGTATGCGGTCCCGCTCCGGCGATAAACAACGCCTTCACGGCTTCCTGGCCCAGTTCGTCATATTTGCGTGCGATGATTTCGTTGATGTCCAGAAACGGTGCCTGGGTGGCTAGGGCCACCTGCCGCGCCCAACCTGCGTAGTCATTGGCATTGCGCGCCGCGTGGCCATTTTTCCAAGTGTTCCGCGGAATCAAGGAGCAGACCATTGGCCAGGCCCCATGCGCCCGGGCTTCCGTCACCATGGCCCGCTCGTACCAGCCGAAGGAATGGACGACCTCGTGTTGCTTGGTGATTAAATTATCAATCTCCTGGGTCTCCTCGCCCACCCCCTTGATGGTCCCCCGGGCGCGGGTGGCGTCGTTGATCGCACTGCTGTCGTTGTGGCCAAATTGCATGATGACCATGTCCCCCGGCTTGACCAGGCGCAGCATGGCCGGCCAGAGATTCAAATAGAATGTCCGGCTGCTGGTGCCGCCGAGCGCACGGTTGACGACATTGATTTTATTGGTGTCAAACAATCCGACGATGGGTTCCCCCCACCCCCATTGTCCGCCCCCGCCATTGCCGTCGCCATTGCGGACCGTCGAATCACCAATGATAAACAGGGAGGGTAGCGCCGGATTGGCCGGCATCATGGGCTGGTGCCGAATCCGCCCGGCGGTCAGCGCTCCATCCCCGGGCTGGGACACCGCCGGGGCGATGGCTTGGGTCACGGTCTGGGCAGGCAGGGGGGCTGGCAGCCATCCTCGGATGACGAGAGCAGTCAGGACCGGCCAGGCACTCCAAAAGGTATTGCTTCGCATGGTCATGGTTGAGCTTTGATGGTTAGCCACCCTTGCTGCAAACCGGGGGCGGTGGCGGTAATCACCAAATTACCGCTGGCTGTGGCTTTCACAAATGCCACACATTGGCCGCCATACGCCGGACGATGGGGGGTGGAAAATGCGTCATGGGCGGTATTATCGCCATTATCCGTGGCGGCCACCCGGCCCGCCCCGGCGACGTCGAACGTAATATCCTGGTTTGCGGTGGGCACCCGGACGCCGTGGGCATCCACCACCGTGGCGCGCACTACCGCCACGTCGTCCCAGGCGGGCGTCAGGCGGGCGCACTCGGTCCGCAGCTCAATATGATCCGGCGCACCGGCCGTTTTCAACTCGCTCGTCGCCACGATCTCCGCACCGTTTTTCGCCTCGGCCCGCAACGTGCCCGGTTCAAAAGGCACCCGCCACACGCGCGGTGAAGCATCCGCCGGGAGTGGCTGGCTCCCCAGCGAATGGCCATTGAGGAACAATTCCACCTCCTGGCAATTGCTGTAGGCTTCCACCGTTTGTTCAGTGGCGTTGGTGCCGGCGGGCGTCCAGTCCGCAAACACCACTTGCGTGTGCCGTTCCGCGCCGCCGTAACCCGGATCGGTCGGCATGCGGTCATTGGGGGCGAGCCGCCGGCCAAGCTGCACCATCGGACGGTCACTCCACCAGCTCTGGCGTTCGTATGCCAGCGGGCGCACCAGGCCGGTCCGATCTAACAATCCCGACCCATGACCGATTTCCGGCCAGCGCGTGGTTTCACCGAGATAATCAATGCCCGTCCACAAAAACTGCCCGGCATAGGGCGCATGATCGCGCAGCGCCAGCCACGTGGTCCGGTCATGCCGGTTTTCCGTGCCCAAAATCTTCCGGGTGGTTAGCTGGTGGTGCGCCGCGAGAATTTCATTCTCGCGATAATTCTGGCCCACCACATCCAGCAGGTCCGCCAGGCCATTGTGATAATCACCGCTCACGTTCGGCCGGAACAATGCCTGTGTCACCGGCCGGCTCGGGTCATTTTCATGAAACACCGACACCAGCTGGCCCAGGATTTTTTTAGCGCGCTCCGGATAAGGGGTGTCATGGATCTCATTCCCCGCACTATACACAATGATGCTGGGATGATTCCGGTCCCGGCGCACAATGTCCCGCTCGTCGATGAGCGACCAGTCCGCAAAGTAAAGGTGATAGTCCTGGAGCTTGGCCCCATCCAGCGAATTCTTGCCGACCATCCAGCAATCGAACATTTCGTCCATCACCACCAAACCCAAACGATCGCACAAATCCAGAAATTCCGGCGCGGGCGGATTGTGGGCCGTGCGGATGGCATTCACCCCCAGCGTTTTCAACGTGGTCAGGCGATCCGCCCATACCGAAATGGGCACGGCCACCCCAAAGGCCCCGCCATCCTGATGGAGGCAAACCCCCTTCAACTTCATATTCTGACCGTTTAACCAAAAACCGGTGTCAGGTTCAAATGTCGCCTCGCGCAGGCCAATCGTGGTGGTCTGGTCATCCAGGGTCTGCCAGCCGGCGCGGACCTCGCTAACCACCCGGTATAATTGCGGGCGGTCCAAGTTCCAGAGCTGCGGATGCGTCAGCCGCACTTCCTGCTCCAGCGTCGCCGCTGTACCATTCGTGAGGATGAGCGGGGTGTTGATTTCGGCCACTGCGGCCCCATCCGGGGCGTATATCCGGCTGCGCAGGGTGATCTGGCGGGTTTCCATGGAAGCATTGGTAATCGCGCTTGCAATATGCACCCGCGCCAGCCCGGGCTTGACCTCCGGGGTGGTGATGAACACGCCATCCTCCACCAGATGAATCGGGGCGACACTGATGAGCCGCACATGCCGGTAAATACCCGCCCCCTCATACCAGCGGGAGGCCGGCTGCCGGGAGTTGTCCGCCTTGACCACCAGTTCATTGTCCGCTCCGCCCCAATTCAGATGGCCGGTCAATTCATAGGCAAACCCCACATAACCCGAGGGCCGGTGGCCCAATGGCACGCCGTTGATCCAGACATCGCTGTTGGCCATGACGCCATCAAATTGGATGAATACCCGGCGTTTCCGAGCGCTTTCCGGCAGTGTGAAATGCTTCCGGTACCAACCCACTCCAGCCGGCAGATAACCGCCGGCACAACCCGTCTCATTGGTGGCGGCAAAAGGCCCCTCGATGCTCCAGTCATGGGGCACATTAAGTTTCTGCCAGGTGGAATCATCAAATTTCGGCTGTTCCGGCGCCGCCGGGGCCGCCGTGGAAAAACGCCAGTCATTATCAAACGAGGTCGTCAGCCGGGCATTGCCCGCCGTGGCCCACGGGGTCACCGCTGCCATCAGCCAGAGAATTCCAAAAAATGGTTTCATGCTTAGTGTTACCGCGTTTCGGGCGGCCAGACATAACCCAAGTCCGCCCCCTTACCAGCCTCACCGGCAATGGTGTCAATCACCATGCCCGGATCCACCATCCCTAGTTTTAAGAGGTGCCATCCGGGTTGGGTAACGGGATGGACGCTCTTCGTGGGTGCCGAGTTACGCCAAACCGGCCTCGGCCAGCCCGGATTATTCCTGTTCCAGCAATTGCAAGGCCGCCCGCATATACCCCAGCGCATAGGCCATCCCGGCGTGCCACGGCGCGTCACACGCCATTTGCGGCGTGTGATCGGGAATCAGCACTCCCTGATAATTATTCTTCTTTAAAATCCGCAGGATGCGCAGCATGTCAATGTCCCCATCATCCACAAACGCTTCCTTGTAGGTCGGCACCTTGCCCCGCACATTCCGGAAATGCACGTAGGCCAGCTTGCCCTGGCGGCTGTACTGCTCCGTGGCCTCGTAAACGTCCCCTTCCGTCATTTCCGCCAGGCTGCCCAGGCAAAATTCCAACCCATTGCTCGGGCTCGGCCGGAGATCCAGCAACTTTTGATACAGCGCCGGTTGATACACCAGCCGTGGTTGCTGGCGCAGAAACGGCGTGGGCGGATCATCCGGGTGCGCCGCCATGGTCACCCCGGCCGCCTCCGCCACCGGCAGGATGGCGTCGAGAAAATCCTTCAGCCGCGACCACAATTGCTCGTGCGTCGCCGGCGGCACGGTCCCGGCGGGGGCCGCCGGGTCGTAAACCATGTTCCAGGCCATGCCATTCGGAATGGGCGTGTCATCCACCCCCGCCATGCCCACCGCTTCCGCCCCGCCCCGGGCAAAATGACCGCGCACCCGGGCCGCCACCCCGGCAATCGAGAAATTATAGCCAAAAACTGGAATCCCCGCCGCCCCCACGTTGCGGATGATCGTTTTGACATTTTCCAGTTGCTCCGCCTTGCGCGGACCATCCAGCAAAACATCATGCCAGTGCGCCGGGTCAAAATTCTCAATCGCCAGCAGTTGCAACCCCTCATCCGCCATTTCCTGCTTGAGCGTGCTCAATTCCGCCACCGTCCAGAGGTGATTCGGATCCCCCGCCCGCCCCCAGCCCTGCACCCCGCCCGTGGGCTGGTCCTGCCGGGTGTTATCCTTGCTCTGA
Source organism: uncultured Verrucomicrobia subdivision 3 bacterium (assembly GCA_903936645.1). Taxonomy (GTDB): domain Bacteria; phylum Verrucomicrobiota; class Verrucomicrobiia; order Limisphaerales; family UBA11358; genus UBA11358. Next base: position 6,756 of record CAIZWI010000437.1, on the reverse strand, counting down.
TGAAAATAATCCACCAGGTGCGCCACAATGTGCGTGCACCCTGCCTGCCGGGCGAAACGATAATTCTCCCGCGTGAGCATGTGACGATAAAGTCCAAGTCCGATATTCATGGTGGCCTGTAGCATCGGTAATTTATCTGCCAATGACAAGTTTTCGTGACCCGCCCGCCTGCACATTATTTTTGCGATTCGCCATAATCCCGCTAGGATGAAGCCATGTCTGCCGCCTACGACCAGTTGCTCGACGCCACCATCCGCCATTTGGAGGAGCTGAAGTCCCGCGGCGTGCAGCATGTGGCCGTCGCTCCCGAAACCCTTCGGGCCCTGGCCCAAACCGCCCAACCCGCGCGCCGTTCCGCGCCGACCGCGGCCCCAGCCCGTCCCGCTCCCGTTTACCAACCCACAGGGACCCCTGTCGCGGCCCCGGCCCCCTTTAAACCCCTGGCTCCCCGGCCAGTTGCCTCGCCGGCACCGGTGATGGCAGCCCAGCCCCCCGTATCTGCCCCGGTCGCTGCCCCCGCGCAGGCGCCCGCGCCAATCGTGCCCCCGGCCCCGGTCCGGCCGCCCGTCGCCCCCGCGGCCGCCCCGGTGAACAAAGCCGCCGCCATCGCCGCCCTGCGCGAACGGACGCTCATTTGTATCAAATGCCCGAATCTGGCCTCCTCGCGCAAAAACGTCGTGTTCGGCGTGGGCGACATCGATGCCCGGCTCATGTTCGTGGGCGAAGCCCCGGGGGCCGATGAAGATGACCAGGGCGAACCCTTTGTCGGCAAGGCCGGGCAATTGCTCACCAAAATCATCCAGGCCACCGGGCTCAGCCGCGAAAGCGTCTACATTGCCAATATTCTGAAATGCCGGCCCGACACCCCCGGCGAAACCTCCGGCAACCGCAAACCCACTGCCGAGGAAATGACCACCTGCCTCCCGTATTTGCAGGAGCAAATCGATTTGATCCAGCCCACCGTCCTCGTTGCGCTGGGCGGCACGGCCGTGGAGGGCCTGCTCGGCAAAACCCTGGGCATCACCAAACTGCGCGGCACCTGGCAGACCTATCGCGGCATCCCCCTCATGCCCACCTATCACCCGTCCTATCTCCTGCGCAACCAGGCCGTTAGCGAGAAACGCAAAGTCTGGGAGGACATGCTGCAAGTCATGGAAAAACTCGCCCTGCCCATCAGCGAAAAGCAGCGTAATTTTTTCCTGAAAGGGTGAGCGTATGCGCCGGCGTCATAAAATTCTCCTGACGCTCGGCGTGGTGCTGGCCTCGGTGGCCCTCGTTGCCGGTCTCTACCACGGGCATTTAAAGGCCGTCAATGAGGCGTACATTGCCCAACTGGTTGCCCAAGGCGAACCCATGAGCCTGGCCCAAGTACTCCCGCCGCCGGTGCCGCCCGCAGACAATCACGCGGCTCTCTTTTTACGCGCCACCGCCCTGCTGGCGGCGGACTCCAGCCTTTTGCATACCGACTCCTGCCGGGTCATGCAGATGACTGCCCCCGGCCAGGCGTTAGTCTGCTCGCAATTGCCCACAATGGCTGGGTACGATGCCACCAACGCCTGGCCCGTCCTGGACCAGGCGCTGCTGACCAACCAACCGGCCCTGAGCTTGTTGCTGAAGCTTGCGGATCATGCCACGTGTGATTTTCATATCAGCTATGATGGCTGTTTCACAGACCCCCGGTTTTTCACCAATTTACACCTGGTCGAATTTCGCAAGGCAGAAAAATATCTGAAGGCGCAAATTGTCTATTCCTTGCACCAGGCCGACCTGGCAACCGCCGTGCAATCGCAACGAGCGCTGCTGGCCTTGGTCCAAGCCACCCAAAACCAGCGTTTGCAAATTTCCCAATGGGTCCGGCTGGCCATGGTGCACGGCTTGCAAAACACCTGCTGGGAAATCTTGCAAACCCCCGGCATTACCGAGGCCCAACTGGCTCAACTCCAAACCGATTGGGAACAACTGGATTTTATCGATAGCGCCCAACAAGCCCTGGCCATGGAACGCGCCGTTGGCGAGCTTACCCTGGCTGACTGGCGGAATTCCCCGGCCGCCTTCCGGCAATATCTTGATCTCGGCAAAAGTGCCCGCATCGTCCTGGGCATGCCCGACACCCCCGAAAGCCTGTGGGTGCGCGGCCAGGCGAATCTAAAGATTTTCCTGTGGCGCTACTGGTGGTCCTACCCCGACGAATTCCGCGCCCTCCAAGGTTACCAGGTGTTGCTGGGAGCCGCGCGCCTGACCAGCACCAATGGCAGTTTCATAAATGCCCGCGCCCGCCAGGCCACCGGTCTGGCCGCTTTGCGACTCACTAATTTGCCGGACGAATTTTCGGCCTTGTTCGATACCATGTCCAGCGGCCCGGATTTTCATTCGATGCTCTCGTCTGCCATCGTCAGTTTGGCCCCCACTTTGGACAAGGTGCTGTCTGCCGAAACCACCCGCCAAATAACCATCGCCGCCCTCGCGTTGCAACGCTTCAAGCTCGCCCTGGGCCATTTCCCCACCCACCTTGCCGAATTAGTTCCCGCCTATGTCACCTCGCTTCCCCGCGACCCCGTGGATGGCCAGTCCCTGCGCTACCGCCTCCAGACCGATGGCAAGTTCCTCCTGTATTCCGTCGGTGAAAATGGCCTTGATGACGGCGGCAATCCAGCGTGCGCCGACCACAGCTCAGAAAAATCCTTAAATTGGCTCGCCCGCCAAAACCTCGACTGGGTCTGGCCGCAGCCCGTCGCCCGCCCCCCAACACTTAAATATTATGATATACCGAATAGTTAAGCAGGCTTGTCTAACCGTCATTCTCGTATTCTGGGGTGTTGCGTTAACTGCCCAAACCAACTTCGTCCGCCAGCACGGCCACCTGAATGTCCACGGCAACCAAATCGTTGACCAGACCGGCCAGCCCGTGGCCCTGCACGGCATGTCACTCTACTGCTGGGCTCCGCAAGGCGCGCAATTCTACAACGCCAGCGCCATCCACCACCTCGCGCAGGATTGGAAGTGCACCGTCATCCGCATCGCCATCCTCCCCCGCGCCTACCAGCGCAACCGCACCAACGAAATCAACCGCGTTAAAACCGTCCTGGACGCCTGTCTTGCCGAGGGCATCTACGCCATCGTGGACTGGCATTCCATGCGCGGCGCGCAGAATAACATTCCCGCCGCCCAGGCCTTTTTCGCCACCGTGGCCGCCGCCTACGGTCAAACCCCCAATATTCTGTATGAAACCTGGAATGAACCCGAGCAGGAATCTTGGGACGTCATCAAGGCCTATCACGAAGCCGTCATCCCCGTGATTCGCGCGCTGGACCCGGCCAATCTCATCATCTGTGGCAGCCGGAACTGGGACCAGCAAATCGCCGAGGCAGCGCGGAATCCCCTGACCGTTTCCACGAATATCGCCTACTCCCTCCATTTCTACGCCACCACCCACCGGCAATCCCTGCGGGATAACGGCACCGCCGCCCTGACCAACGGGGTGGCCCTGTTTGCCACGGAATACGGCACCACCGAAGCCAGCGGTGGCGGCCGGATCGATGCCGAGGAAACCCGGCGCTGGTGGAACTGGCTGGCCGCCAACCACATCAGTTGCGCCAATTGGTCCATGGCCGCCCTGGGCGAAGCCTCCGCCGCCCTGCAACCCGGCGCCAGCGCCACCGGCCCCTGGCCCGACGACCAGCTAAAACCCTCCGGCCGCCTCGTGCGCGATTATATTATCAGCCAGTATCCTTCCGGGATGTAGCGTTTTAATTCTCGCCCCCCGGCGGATTTCCGCTATAAACATGCGCGCCAAATGAAACATTTGCTCCAGCCGCTCATGGATTGGTACGCCGCCACGTTGCAAAACGGGGGCTTTCCGCTCGTTGCCCTGTTAATGGCCATCGAAAGCTCAGTCGTACCGCTGCCCAGCGAGGTCATCATCCCGCCGGCCGCGCACCTCGCCTGGACCTCCGGCCTGCCCCTGTTCGGCAGCCAGTGGACCGGCTGGCCCGCGCTCATCGCCCTCGTCCTCGCCGGCACCCTCGGTTCCTGGGTGGGCGCCGCCGTCATGTACTGGGTCTCGCGCCTCGCCGGGCGGTTGTTCGTGTTGCGTTACGGCGGCTATTTCTTCATTCCCCCCAGCAAAGTCGAGGGGGCCGAGCGCTGGGCCGATAGCTATGGGGCGTTTGGCATTTTCGCGGCGCGCCTGCTCCCCGTGGTGCGCCACCTCATCGGCATTCCCGCCGGCATCGTCCGCATGAATTTTTGGCGCTACTCCATTTACACCCTGCTCGGCTCATCCCTCTGGTGCGCCGTGCTCTGCTGGCTGGGCGTCACCGTCGGCGAGCACATCAACAACGGCGAGATGCACAAAGTCACCCTCATCCTGCTCGGCTTCCTCGCCGGCGTCGGCGTCCTCTATTACTTCTTCGTCCACCGCCAGATGAAAAACCAGCCGGCCGGCAACGGCAAACAAGCGTAATGGGCGCCCCGGACGGGCCAGCCCGGAATTACCCCCGGTTCTGGCAGCGGGAATTTTCTCTGAAGTTTGGCGTTTGAAGTTTGCCGTTGCTTGGGACCTTGGTCCTTGGAATTTGCCGCTTCCACCGCTCCGCGCCGCCCGCTTGCCCCCTAAATTTACCTTGCACCCGCCGCCGTGTGGGTAAACTTATAGCGTGCCGATCACCGATGCCATCCGCAACAAACTGAGCACCCTGCCGCACAAGCCGGGCGTGTACTTGCACAAAGACCGCTTTGGCACCGTCATCTACGTCGGCAAGGCCCGTGATTTGCGCAAGCGCGTCAGCCAGTATTTCCACCCCTCGCGCCGCCTCGGCTGGGACCTCAAATTCAACGCCCTCGTCGAGGCCATTTACGACTTCGATTTCCACACCGTCCGCAGCGAACCCGAGGCCCTGCTGCTCGAAGGCAAGCTCATCAAGGACTTCAAGCCCCGCTACAACATCAGCTTCCGCGACGACAAACGGTTCCTCATGCTCAAGGTGAACCTGAACGATCCCATCCCCAATTTCCTCTTCACCCGGCTCAAAAAAGACGACGGCGCGCGCTACTTCGGTCCCTTCGTCGATTCCACCGCCCTGCGCAACACCGTCGCCCTTGCCCGCAAACAATTCAACCTGCGCGGCTGCCGCGTCTTCACCCCGGACGAAGCCGATTACAAACACTGCCTCTACGGCCACCTGAAATATTGCACCGCCCCCTGCGTCGGCAACGTCACCCGGGAACAGTACCTCGCCCAGGTCGCCTCCGCCTGCGATTTCCTCGAGGGCCAGTGCCGCGAAATGCAAGGCCAGCTCGAAGGCGAAATGAAAAAGGCCGCCGCCGCCCAGGATTTTGAAAAAGCCGCCGCCCTGCGCGACCTCATCAGCGACCTCAAAAAAACCTGGACCAAAACCGAGAAGTTCGAGCGCGTCCCCTACACCCTGCCCGTGTCCCTCGATCCCCAGCGCGACTTGCTGGCCCTCGCCGAAGTGCTTGGCCTGCCCACTCCGCCCATGACCATCGAGGGCTTTGACATCTCCAATATCAGCGGCACTTTTGCCGTGGCCTCCCTCGTGAGCTTCAAAAACGGCCGGCCCGACCGCACCAACTACCGTCGGTTCAAAATCAAAACCGTCACCGGTCAGGACGACTTTGCCAGCATGGCCGAGGTCGTGGGCCGCCGCTACTCCCGGCTGCAAAAAGAAGGCAAGCCGCTGCCCGACCTCATCCTCATCGACGGCGGCCGCGGCCAGCTCAACGCCGCCGGCGCCGAACTCGCGAAACTCAACCTCGCCCGCCTCCCCATTCTCGGCCTCGCCAAGGAATTTGAGGAAATCTATTTGCCCGACCGGCCCGAACCCCTGCGCCTGGGCGTCGATCATCCCGCCGTCAAACTCCTCCAACGCCTGCGCGATGAATGCCATCGCGTCGCCAACAGCTACAACGCCCAGCTTCGCGTCAAAAAAATCTCCGAAAGCGTCCTCGACGAATTCCCCGGCATCGGCGAGCGCCGCAAAACCGCCCTGCTGAAAAAATTCGGCTCCGTCCAGCGCCTCCGCGCCGCCACCCTCGAACAACTCGCCGAAGTCCCCGGCTTCGGCGGCAAAGCCGCCGAGGAACTCAAAGCCTTCCTCGCCGCCCGCAGCACCCCGCCCCCCGAAGCCAAACCGCTGCCAGCGTGAGGTGAACGTAGAGCGGGAATAACATTCAGGGCAGACGCATCTAAATCCTTAAAATCCGTCATTCGCGATGAAAGCCCCCATGTTGCTTGGTGCTCTCCGTGTTCTTGCGTGGCAAAACCGCCTCGGGCGGGCGCTTCGTTGACTTCGTTCCCTTCTGTAAAAATTCCCATCCCCCCGGTTTTCGTTTTAAGCCCCGTCTTTCTATGTGTTCTTTGTGTTCTTTCGTGGCAAAACTCCCCGTTTCCGAGCACCACCAGTGCCCGAACATGCATCCCTGCTCAACCTTAGCCAACGCCCTTCGTTCCCTTCTGTAAAAATTCCCGCCCCCGGTTTTCGTTTTAAGCCCCGTCTTTCTATGTGTTCTTTGTGTTCTTTCGTGGCAAAACCCCCCATTTCCGCGCGCCACCAGTGCCCGAACATGCATCCCTGCTCAACCTTAGCCAACGTCCGCCTTGCCCTTCGTTCCCTTCTGTAAAAATCCCCGCCCCCGGTTTTCAATTTAAACCCCGTCTTTCTATGTGTTCTTTGTGTTCTTTCGTGGCAACCCCCCCCATTTCCGCGCGCCACCAGTGCCCGAACATGCATCCCTGCT
>CAIZWI010000436.1 GCA_903936645.1 uncultured Verrucomicrobia subdivision 3 bacterium | reverse complement strand
GTTGGCCCATCGCCCGGACCCGGCGCACCAGCATCACCCTCATTCATCATCCCCGGCGCCGCTGCTGGGCCATCGAACAACCGCCGCGCCCACCCCAAAACGCCTGGCCAGAAATCTTGGCGGATTTCACCCTCTAAATAGTTTCTCCTTTTGAACGCGCGCGCTTTTCTCCTTTTGAACTCCCGCCGACACAAATGGGGAAGACGCTTGCTTTTCGGGACGTTCCCGGCAAAAATTTTCTTTTAGTCCTAATTAGACCTTTGAAACCACTAAAAGTCGCCATCCTAACCACTGACAACCGGGAGCACTTTCGCAATTATGGCGAGCGCAAGGTGGTTTTTGGCACCGCGCCCGAAGCCTTGCTGCAAGGCCTGGCGGGATTGCCGGAGGTGGAGGTGCACGTGGTCGCCTGCACGCAGCAGCCCATGGTCTCCCCGGAAAAGCTGGCCCCCAACATTTGGTTTCACAGCCTGCATGTGCCAAAAACCGGCTGGATGCGCACCCTCTACCAGGGCTGCATCCGGGCCACCCGCAAAAAGCTGCGGGAGATCCAGCCGGACATCGTTCATGGCCAGGGCACCGAACGCGATTGCGCGGTCAGCGCGGTGCTGTCGGGCTTCCCCAATGTGCTCACCATTCATGGCAACATGAATGCGATTGCCCGGCTCCATCATTCGCGCCCCGGCAGTTTCCAATGGCTGGCCGCCAAAGTGGAGAATTTCACCCTGCCCCGCACCGGCGGCATCATTTGCATTTCCGAATACGTGCAGGATTTGGTGAAAACCACGCCCGTGCCCACCTGGCTGGTGCCCAACGCCATCCAGCGCATGTTTTTTGAATTTCCCCGCGCCGTCCCCCCCCCCCGGGCGCGGCCCTTGCTCATCAATGTGGGGGTGATCAGCGAGCGCAAACGTCAGGTGGAATTACTCGCGCGGCTGACCGCCTTGCGCGCGCAAAAGCTGGAATTTGACACCATTTTTGTGGGCAAGGCAGCCCCCACGGAGTATCCCGCCATCTTTCACCGGCAACTGGCGGCGGCGGACCAGGCGCATGGCGGGTTCAAACACATTGAAAAGCTGGATGATCCCGGTTTCTGCCGGTTAATGGATGAGGCGGCGGCGATGATTCATTTTTCCAATGAGGAATCCTTCGGGCTCACCTTTGCCGAGGCCATCGCACGGGGGTTGTATTTGTTCGCCTCCGATGTGGGCGCGGCCCGGTTTATCGCGCGGGGGGTGGAGCGCGTGCAAGTATTTAACCTGGATGACTGGGCGGGCCTGGAAACCAGCGTCGGCCAATGGCTCCGGGCGGGCGGGGACCGCCAGCCGCGCCCGGCGGAAGCGCCGGAGGCCTTCCGCCAGACATTCCATCCCCACCGCCGTCGCCCGGCGACATCTGGAAATCTACCGGTCCGTCCTCAAAATCGACTCGTAAATCGTCTTTAATTCCCGGCCAATTTGCACCCAGTCGGCGGGCTTGGGCGGCGGGGCGAGGGTCGGCGCGGCATCGTAAAATTCCCGTAACACCGCGGCTGTGGCAGCCGCCGGCTGGTTCACCGGACAATATTTGGCCGTCGCGGCAAAGGTGCACCGGGCCCAGGGCAGGTCGCTGAGCAGCAACGGACATTCACAGGCCGCCGCCTCCAAGGCGGAGAGGCTCAAACTTTCCATGGTGCTTAAGAGCACAAACCCCCGGGCCTGGCGGTAGATTTCTGCCAGGCGCACCCGGTCATTGATCCCCCCCTCATAACGAACCAGCTCGGGTTGTTGCCGGGCAAGGTGGACAAAGGCCCGGGCGTAGGGGTCGCTGTCCGCGTAGGCCCGGCCAATAATCCACACCGGGGTGCGGGCCAGCACGGCGGCCTGGGCCAGTTCGAGCACCCGCTTGCGCCCGGCAATCGTGGCGGTGCAAACCAGCCAGGGGCCGCGCGGTGCGGGAGTGGATTGCAAAAAGGCATCCTCCACGCCATTCGCCACCACGTGCACCCGTTCAGGCGGGGCGCCAAACAAATAGATCATCAGGTGGGCTTCCCAAGGCGTCAGGGCGACCTGGGCATCGGCCAGTTTGTAGGAATCCCAATTGAAAGGGGCGGCGAAACTGCCCGGCGCCAGGCGTTTGACGGCTTGGGTAATGATCTTTTGCACGCGCAACTGGCGGGGCGAGCGGGAACCCGGGCCGGTCAGCAACTCCGCCATGACCACCCGCATGCCTTTTTGCCGGGCGAGTTCGATCTGCCCCGCGGGCATGCGGCCGAAGTAATGGATGATGTCCCCCGTTTGCTGATCATCCCACCAGCGCAAAGGCTCGGCAGTGACCCCGTTGGCCGCGAGGCCGGCGAGGGTGCGTTCAATCTGGATTTGCTGCCCCCCATGAGCGAGGGCAAACGGCAGGTTGCAGTTGAGCAGGATTTTCATGGTCCAGGCCCGGGGGTGGACAGGTACGCCAAGCCCCCATGACGCATGCCGCCCAGTGTGCCGGATGCCGCCGGTTTGGGCGAGTCCAATTGCAACCAGACTGGTCAGGCAGGGGGGGGAATGAACCCCGTTCCTGGTGGTGCAGGTGTGCCAACCAATCGGTTGCGCCCGACTCTTAAGGTCGCCCGGATGCCAGACGCTGGCTCCGTTTGACAAACTCCCCCGGCGGCTATATACTCATCATAAGAGTTGTTTTATTGCCCTTCGCCAGGGCCGGGCGACTGCCTTGGCTCGCTGGGTCGAACCCGGTTCTTTGACATCCCCGAATTGACGCCCGGTAAATCCGCCTCAATTCACCCCACCACCAAGGCGAGTCCAGGTTAATCCGGGCTAATCCGACCCTCCCGCCCGATGGGAAATCCTGCCCGCAACCGCCACCCCGCCCCTCCCCGCCTGGTGAGAACCCGGAACCTGCCAACCCACGCCCCCTGCCCTTGCTGCCGGGCTCCCTGAACCAGTGTTCGCGATTAAATCCAGGTGAATCGTACCCAATCGTGCCTTTCAAGATGTTGGCCTTGGGCCTAAGACTTGGGACGTGGGACGTCTCCCGTCCAGCGCCGTCAACCCCCCTCCGGGCCCTAAAATAGAAGCAAGTCATTGAAATTAAATCAATTGCATCAATTCCAGGAAAAATCCCGTCGAGCCCCGTAAAGCCCCCCACGGAGTTCTACCCAGCCATCCCGTCCGCCATCCCGTCCGCCATCCTGTCCGACATAGCCCCCCAAGGGCGGCGGCGGAAGCTCGCCGCCGCCCCCGGTACCCAGCCCGGAATAATCGCGCCCCGGC
>CAIZWI010000435.1 GCA_903936645.1 uncultured Verrucomicrobia subdivision 3 bacterium | reverse complement strand
TGGTAAGCGCACCGATTTGACAGACGGAGTAAGCTGACAAAGCAAAGCAAAATTAAACCAAAACAAATAAGCCATCTGGTAACACCCCTTTTGGCACAACGAATCACCCTGACGGGTAACAGTTACTTTTGGCGCACGGCGAGGCGTCAATGGCTTCCTCGGTGGTGGCCGGATGCGGGCGGGGCGGCGGGAGATAATCAGCGGAGGCCGCTTTGCCGGGGGGGTTGGCCAGCCCGCGCGGGACCGCCGCCGGGCGGGGAATGGCGGGCGGAACTTCAGGTCCACATTTGCAAGGTTTCATAGCGGTAGCATGCCCCCCCCAAGGGCGCGATGGAATGGGGACATTACCCCAATGGTAATAATAAAAAGACCCCGCCGGAATGAACCAGCGGGGTGTAAAGCCGGGCAAGAGAATTAACGCTTGCTGAACTGGAAACGCTTGCGCGCACCGGGCTGGCCGTACTTTTTCCGTTCGCGCATACGGGGATCGCGCGTGAGGAAGCCTTCCGCTTTCAGGGCAGCCCGCAGGGTGGCATCAAATTTTAGCAGGGCGCGGGAAATTCCGTGGCGCACGGCACCGGCTTGGCCATTGGGTCCGCCACCGGCGACATTGACCCGTACGTCCAATTTTTCGGTGGTAGCCGTGACGGTCAGCGGCTGGGAAGCCGTGGAGCGCAGGGTGTCCAGGGGAAAATAGGTGTCAAAAGCGCGGCCATTGACGGTGAATTTGCCGGTGCCAGAGGCCAGGCGCACACGGGCGACGGCAGTTTTGCGGCGGCCGGTGCCCAGATACTCGATAAGTTTCGGTGAAGCCATGTTATTTCAGCGTTGGGGTAGAGTGGTTTAGTTGGCCGCTTTGAGCGGGGCCGGGACTTGGGCGGCATGGGGATGCTTGTCGCCCTTGAAAACTTTGAGTTTGGTGAGCAACTGGTCGCCGAGGCGGTTCTTGGGAATCATGCCCTTGACGGCGTGGGTGATGAGGCGCTCGGGCTGGCTTTCACGAACCTGGGCGACGGTGGAATACTTTTCGCCACCTTTCCAGCCGGAATAGCTCATATATTCCTTCGCCGTTTCCTTTTTGCCGGTCAGGCGGACTTTTTCCGCGTTGATGACGACCACGAAATCGCCCGCATCCAAGTGGGGCGTATAAACGGGTTTGTTTTTGCCGCGCAAAATATCGGCAACCTGCACGGCCAAACGGCCCAACACCGCGCCGTTGGCATCAATCACGTGCCACTTGCGCTGGTCCAAATTTACTTTCGGCAAATACGTTTTCATCTTTAATCCCGAACAAAGGGAGGAGAATCCTAACAAATGCATGCATGAAGTCAACAAGTGTTTTGGATATTTATATGGGCGAGTGGGAATTGCCGAGCCAGCGGCGCCGATGCGGGATGGGCGGGAGGGAACTTGCGGTTTGGGGGGCGACAGCTAAACTGGGCGGCGTGACATTCAAATCCATGCCACCAGCATAACCCGGGAGGAGCCTGTGCGACGCATCATCCAATATAAAACGGTCAAGGGCAGCAAATATCTGATCAACCTGGACAAGGAAGTGAACGCCTTGATTGCGAAAGGTTTTCAACCTTATGGCAGCCCTTATGTGTTTCAGGACATAGACTTGTTTGCCTGCCAGCCCATGGTGCGTTATGCGGACAGCGGCGGCCAGGAAACCGGCGTCAGCGAGGATTAGGCCGGAACTGTGTGCGGGGGGACAGGCCGACGGGCAAGGCTGGCTGCCACTGGCCAACCGACCAGGGGCAAGCATCCCGATCAATTTCCGTCTTTAAAGCGGGCAGACCAACGAATTAGACCAGCTTTAAATGCCGGGAAATGGAAAAAATGGTTGCCTTCGGCGGTGGCGAAGGCATCGTATTGGCAAAGGAACGAGTTGAGCCGATCAAGTTCAACCTGATATGGACCAAATGGAAACAAACGCAAAAACTATGAGCCAGGCGGATGGGGGAATTGCCTTGTCGGCGAATCTGATCGCACACATTAACGTGAAACTCGCACTGCTGGGCTGCCCACCGGTGGCGGTGCCCGGAAACACGGAATTTGCGGAAATTGTGGCGGCCATGGCAGGTCAATCGCGCGAAAAAGACCGCTTGCTGGGGCAGTATTTGTGCCCCGCGGACCAGCGCATCCAGACGTTTTTGTACGACTATTTGCAAGATGTGCCGGTCACGAAGCTGCCGTCGCGCACCTTCACCCTGGATCGCATGGGCCTGGCCCGGGTTTTGTCCCTGCCGGTGGACCGTTCGGATTTTTCGTCGGACATCATCAATTCCTACCGGGTAAAACAGGGGGTGTTGCACAATCCGCGGAGCGACCGGCGGACGACCCAGGGGATTTTTCACGTCACGGAAGGCGGTCTGCCGATTCCCGATGACAAGCTGGGGGTGCCGAAGCAGACGTTTGTGCGACTTTTGAACCTGGCGCTCAATCCGCCGTCCGAGTTGCTGCGCCTGCCATTCACGGCCACCCAACCCAAGCCGGCGGAATGCTTTGTGACGCTGTTGTTGCGGCCCATCGTGTGTCCGGCGGTGCCGGGCTTCACGCCAGAAAAAACGATGGAGGTGCGTTTTTTTGTGCCGGGCAACCTCGTGAGCAATTTGGATTTCATCGAAAACATTTTTGGCAATGGGGGAGATCCCCTGCTGCCGGAAAACGATTCGGCACTGGACGCGGAACACTGGACCGGACACACCGGGTGCGTGATTCTGGCCCCGCACCTGATCCGGGCGACCAAAAAGGCGGTGGGGCTGCCCGCCTGGGAGCAGGCGACGGAGCGGCAGCGGCGGGACGGCATGTGCTGGCGCAAGGAGGATGAACTCTACAATAACGGCGGGGCGTTTAAGATCACCTGCCGGGACGAGTCGGGCGTGATTGTGACAATTATCGCGGATAATTATTATGGTTACTGCAAAAAAGAGGTGAAGACGCAGCTCAGTTACGCGGCGAACCTCTTCGGCAACTGCGAGGAGGAGCACGCAGGTGGCGCGCTGGTCTTCCCGAGCTGGGATTTGGGCGAAGAATTCGATGGCGAAGTGCATGTGCGGCAGTTGGGCCATAACTTCCAGGAAATGGCGGGGCTCTTTGCGGAGGGCATGGAAGTGCAGCCGGAGGGCTATGCCATCGACCGCAAATACCCGCAAATCTTGTACGTGCCGGAAACGGCGCACTTCGACCTGGACAGTCAGAAGGTGCGCTGGACCAACTCGGGGGGCGACCAGGCGATCAAGTTGCAGCCGGGCAAAACTTACGTGCGGCCCTCGGGCTACAAGGTGCGCATGGAGAAACCGCCCGGGGCCAACCGGGTGTGGCGGCTGGTGGGCACAGCGGCGGAAGGCACGCTTTGCCACAAACCAAGCACAGTTTCCGGGGGCGGGAAATCCGAAATTTCCAAGCCAATTACCGACGCGATCTTGGTGGGTTCGGTATACGTGGCGGATCTCAAAAACGATTTCGCCCGCGTGGCAGAGTTGATTGAGCGGGACTATTCCGACCGGTTCAGCGAGCCCGGCAAAGTGGACCGCCGGGCGGTGCTGGCCCAGGAACGATCATTGGGATCCGTGATCAAGCTGCTCACGCCGGATTCACGCGAGTACACCCCGGCCTACAACGCCTGGCTGGAATCCGTGCCGCAATACGTGAAGGAACTGGTGTTCGTGGTGAAACGCTATTACAAGCCGGAGTGGGGCGACCAGTGGCGGGAGCATTTCAGCGTGGACATTGTCAACGGAACCCCGGGCAACGAGTTAAAATGCGGCAATCGCAAATTGGTGACGACCTGCCTGCGGGTGGGTTTCGACACAGACGGTGCCTGGCGCACTTTTGGTTTGCGCAAAGATTTTTATCCGTCGAAAAAAATCCAGATGGAAGATGACATCACCGCCTCGGTGCTGGTGCCGGCGGACCGGGTTAAAGCATTGGGCATGTACGCGACGGGAAAAACCGTTAAGTTCGTTAAAAACTGCGAAAACCGCCTGTTTCAGCGGCCCGATGATGCCATTCATCGCGGTTATGACAAGCAAACCGAGGCCGATTTTACGCTGGCGGACAACTTTTTTTCGAATTATGCGCCGCTGACGCCGGCGGTGGCCAAGGAACTGGTGGAAGATGCGATTGGGTTCAACCAGTTCACAGAACCCATGCAGAAGTTGATTGCATCCGTCGCCAGTACTGGGAAGCCGGATTATTTTGTGTCGTCCGCCCATCCGCGCGTGGTGGACGGCAAGCCAAGCAAGAACCCGCGGTATTTGCAAAAGCGTCCAGACCTGGTCAATCCGATGGCCAGCCACCTGGCCGAAATGTCGGCGCGCCTGCGTCGGCGGGTGCCGTTGAGCGAGCCCTTGCACACGCCGGTGAATGTGGTGCTGCCGGGACGGCGCAACAATCCGCCGGAGCCTGGAGTCCGGGCGCTGGCCTGTTATAATCCGATTCATTATTTCGAGCTGCCGGAGCTGTTCATGGAGTTCATCTGCAGCATGACGGGCAAATCGCCCTCCACGACGGGAGCGGGTTCGGAAGGGGCGCTCACGAAAGGTCCCTTCAACGCCCTGCCGCCGATCATGGATTTGAATAATGCCCTGGTATCCTGGCTGCTGACGGAGTCCAGCGGTTACGTGACAGCGGCGGGTTATGTGGGCCCCAATGTACGGGTGGATCATGACGTGAGCCTGATTGTGCCGGAAGTGTTTTGCCGGATGACGGTGGAGGAACGGGATCCAAAATTCCTCATCGCCAGCCACTTTTTGGACAAATGCGAGGATTTTGAATATCAGGGTAAAAAGATTCTGGCCAGCCGGCTGGGCTACCGCATCAACGCCAGGTTTGTGCATGCTTTTTTTGGCCGGGTATTCAATCATCCCCACGCGGTGTTCACGGAAGACATGCTGCGGCCGGAATTGCAATCACTGGACATTTTTGTGGAGGGCATGGATAATATCATCACCACGCAAAAGCGGGTGGCGGCGATGTACTTTGCCGACGGCAGCATCGCCCAGGCCTGCCCGCCGTTGCAGGTGTTGCTCCACATCATGGCCCATGACCATTGGGAGGGCAAAGGCCTGGAAGATCCCGAAGTGCGGGCGCTGTTTACGCGGGAAAGCCTGATGGCGAGCACCTGGTATGCGGCCCGGCTGGCGGCGAAACAAAAAGTGGACCGGGCGCTTTGGCGCCGGCACACCGATTATTTGAGCCAGTTTTTGAAGCGAACCAGCCATGCGGATGTGGCCGAAAAACTGGAGGTCGGCGAGCGGCTGGTGGCCGCCCGGAAACATTTGGAAGTGATCGAGTCGCCAGGGTATCTGACCAGTCTGGCTGGCACGCTGGGGGCGGAACCCGTGGAAGCTTACTTATAACCGGAAATTGCGGAGTCAAGACCTGGGACGGGCGGCTGGGCGGGCGTTAAGACGGCCCCCAGCACGGGCCTGGCCAATATTATTTAATTTATGTCCATACACGTTGCGCTCCATCATAAAACGCATTACCAGTACGACCGCTTGGTCAACCTGGGGCCACAGGTGATCCGCCTGCGGCCCGCCCCGCATTCGCGCACGCGGATTCTGAGCTATTCCCTAAAAGTGCTGCCGGAAAAGCATTTCATCAACTGGATGCAGGATCCGCAGTCGAATTACGCGGCGCGACTCGTGTTCGAGGAACCGACCCGGGAATTCCTGGTGGAGGTGGATTTGGTGGCGGAAATGTCGGTGCTCAATCCGTTTGATTTTTTTCTGGAACCGGAGGGCGAGAAATTTCCGTTTGTTTACGATCCAATTCTGGAGCATGAACTGGCGCCGTTTCAGCGCAAGTGCTGGCTGACGCCGATGTTCACCAAGTATTTGAACCAGTTGCGCAAAGACGTGCTGGGTGAGCAGAATCCGCTCGGCCCCCAACAAAAGACCGTGATTCCGGACAAGGACAAGTTGCGGACCATTGATTTCATCGTGGCGGTCAACCAGCGGCTGTGGAAGGACATCAAGTACACCATCCGCCTGGAACCGGGCGTGCAAACGCCGGAGGAAACGCTGATCAAAATGAGTGGTTCCTGCCGGGATTCGGCGTGGCTCCTCTGCCAGTTGTTTCGGCACCTGGGGCTGGCGTCGCGGTTTGTGAGCGGATATTTGATCCAGCTCAAGGCCGACGTGAAGGCACTGGACGGTCCGAGTGGAACGGAAAAAGACTTTACCGACCTGCATGCGTGGTGTGAGGTTTATCTGCCGGGGGGCGGCTGGATTGGGCTGGACGCAACCTCCGGCCTGCTCGCCAATGAAGGGCATATTCCACTGGCCTGCACCCCGGATCCCTCCAGTGCGGCCCCGATTAGCGGGGCGGTGGACGAATGCGAGTGCGAGTTTAAATTCGAGATGGGCGTGACCCGGATTTACGAGTCACCCCGGGTTACCAAGCCTTATACGGAGGAACAATGGCAGTCCATTGAAGTGCTGGGCCACGCCATTGATGCCGATCTCACCAAGCATGACGTGCGGTTGACGATGGGGGGCGAACCAACCTTTGTCTCGATCGACGATCCGGACGGGGCGGAGTGGAATTTCACCGCCGTGTCGCACAAAAAGCGGATTCTATCCGGGGAACTGATCAAACGGCTGCGCAAGCAATTCGCGCCGGGGTCGCTCTTGCATTACGGCCAGGGCAAATGGTATCCGGGTGAACCCCTTCCGCGCTGGGCGCTGGCCGCCTATTGGCGCAAGGATGGCGTGCCCATCTGGAAAGATGATTCGTTGATTGCGGATGAATCGAAGAATTACGGCCACGGGGCGCGCGAGGCCAAGGAACTGCTGTCGCGCATTGCCAGCCTGACCGGGGCGGATCCGAAACATCTGATTCCGGCTTACGAGGACGCCTTTTATTATACGTGGAAGGAACGCCGGTTCCCCTCAAATGTCACGCCCGAGACCAGCAACTTAAAGAACAAGCTGGAACGGGACCGCATTGCCCGGATTTTCCAGCAGGGTTTGAATTCCGTGGTGGGCTATTCCCTGCCGCTGAAACGGATGAATGACGGCTGGGTGTCGGGTTCGTGGTTCTTGCGGGATGACGACACACTGTGGCTGATCCCGGGCGATTCGCCCATGGGCTTGCGGCTGCCGCTGGATTCGATTCCGTGGGTGGCCGAGAAGGATTTCCCCTGGTTGCGGCCGCAGGATCCCTCCCAGGAACACTGGCCGGAACTGCCGAAGGAATTCCCCTACCGCGCGCGCCCGGAGCTGTCCGGACAACGCTTTCTCAGCGGGGCGGGAGCGGCCACACTGCCTGGCCAAGGACCGGGGCAGCGCGCCCAGAAACTGGGCGACGCGGGCAAATTGCGTCCGGACCAGGAGCTGCCGCCGGAGGAAAATCCGCTGCGGCAACCAGCCCCGGGCCAGAGCGCGCCGTGGATTATCCGCACGGCCTTGTGCGTGGAACCGCGCAATGGGCGTTTGCATGTGTTCATGCCGCCGGTGGAAACCACGCAAGATTATCTCGATCTGATCGCGGGCATTGAGGCGGCGGTGACCGAGATGGGCGTGCCGGTGATTATCGAAGGTGAAACACCCCCGCGGGATCCGCGCCTGAACAAGCTGGCGGTGACCCCCGATCCCGGCGTGATCGAGGTGAACATGCACCCGAGCAAATCGTGGGACGAATTGGTGAGCCGCACGAACATCCTGTATGAGGAAGCACGGCAAACGCGTTTGGGGACGGAAAAATTCATGCTCGACGGCCGCCACACGGGCACTGGCGGGGGCAACCATATCATTATTGGCGGCGAAAGCCCGGCCGATTCACCGGTCCTGCGCCGGCCAGACTTGCTGCGTTCGCTGCTCACCTACTGGCAGAACCATCCCTCGCTGAGCTGGCTGTTCAGCGGCCTGTTCATCGGCCCGACCTCCCAGGCGCCCCGCGTGGATGAGGCCCGGAACGACTCATTATACGAGCTCGAAATCGCCTTCAAGGAGATGGACCGGCAGATGGGGATGCACGGCCGGACGCCGCCGTGGATCGTGGACCGGTTGTTCCGCAACCTGTTGATTGACGCGAGCGGCAATACGCATCGTTCGGAATTCAGCATCGACAAACTCTATGCACCCGAGAGCAGCAGTGGCCGGCTGGGGCTGGTGGAAATGCGGGCCTTTGAAATGCCGCCCCATGCCCGGATGAGTCTGGCCCAGCATTTGGTGCTGCGCGGGCTGGTGTCCAAATTCTGGAAAGAGCCCTATAAAAACGACCTGGTGCGCTGGGGCACGGATATTCACGACCGCTGGATGCTGCCGCATTTTTGCGAAACGGATTTCCGGGACGTCATTCAGGACCTGCGGGACGCGGGGTATCCCTTTGAATTCGACTGGTTTGCGCCGCACTTCGAATTCCGTTTCCCGCGCATTGGGGATTTGGTACAACGGGATGTGGAAATTGAACTGCGCACCGCCCTGGAACCCTGGCATGTGTTGGGTGAGGAACCCGGTGGCGGGGGGACGGTGCGTTATGTGGACAGTTCCGTGGAGCGGCTGCAAGTGCGGGCGCGCGGGCTCGTGGGCGACCGTTTTGCGGTGATTTGTAATAATCACCGGGTGCCGTTGCATCCGACCGGCACCAGCGGCGAGGGCGTGGCGGGCGTGCGGTATCGCGCCTGGCAGCCGCCGATCTGCCTGCAACCCACGATTCCCCCGCACGCGCCGTTGCGCTTTGACTTGTACGACACGTGGAACCAGCGGTCTTTGGGCGGCTGCACCTATCACGTGGCCCACCCGGGCGGGCGCGGTTATGACACGTTCCCGGTCAACAGCTACGAGGCGGAAAGCCGCCGGCTGTCGCGCTTTTTCCGGCACGTGCATTCGCCCGGCAAACAAGTCATTCCGCCCGCGCGGGTGACGGGCGATTTCCCGTTTACGCTGGATCTGCGCAATGTCTGAGAGCAACCCTAATGACCACCGCCCGGCCGGCGCACCGACCTTGCTTACCCGGGAAAACCCGGAGGAGACGGCCGGGCAGCGGAGCGTTGTCCCGCCAAAAACCTCCGTGGTGGGCAACTACCGCCCACGCCCGGGGTCCTATGATGAATGCCTGACCGCGGCGGGGGGGGTGCGGCCCCATTACGCGGGTTTTCTCGATTCGCTGGACCTCACGGGGCCCGCGGAACTGAAGCGGCGCTGGGAAAATTCGCGCCGGCTGGTGCAGGAACAGGGTATTGCCTACAACGTGTACGGCGATGTGCGGGGCATGGAACGCCCCTGGCAATTGGACCCGGTGCCGTTGATCATCGCCCAGGAGGAATGGCGCAGTCTGGAAACCGCCCTGATTCAGCGGGCCACGCTGATCAACCGGATTCTGGGGGATTGTTATGGCGCCCAGGATTTGATCCGGTCGGGCTGGCTGCCGCCGGCGCTCGTGTTTGCGCAGCCGGATTTCCAGCGGAACTGCCACGGCATCCGGCCGGCCCGGGACAAATTTTTAAGTTTTTACGCGGCGGATCTGGCGCGGTCGCCGGACGGCCGCTGGTGGGTGACATCGGACCGCACCCAGATTCCAACCGGGGCGGGTTATGCACTGGCCAACCGGCTGGTCACCTCGCGGGTGCTGCCGGAGTCCTTCCGGGACTGCCGGGTGCAGCGGCTGGCGGGATTTTTCCGCGAGGCGCAAAAATCCCTGGCGGATCTGGCGCCCGCCGGCACGGAAAATCCGCGCGTGGTGCTGCTCACGCCCGGGCCCTACAACGAAACCTATTTCGAACAGGCCTACCTGGCGCGTTATTTAGGTTATACGCTCGTCGAAGGGCAGGATTTGACGGTGCGGGACGACCGGGTGTTTCTCAAGACCCTTTCGGGCCTGGAGCGGGTGGATGTGGTGCTGCGGCGCGTGGACGACGAGTTTTGCGATCCGCTCGAACTGCGCAACGATTCCATTCTGGGGGTGCCCGGGCTGGTGGATGCCGCCCACGCGGGCACGGTGACCATTGCCAACGCGCTGGGCAGCAGCTTGCTGCAAAGCCCGGCGTTTCTGGCCTTTCTACCGGGATTGTGCCGGCATGTGCTCCGGGAGGAATTGAAACTACCCTCGGCCGCGACCTGGTGGTGCGGCCAGAAATCGGCGGAAAAATACGTGCTCGAGCATTTGGACACCCTGTTCGTCAAGCCGGCCTTTCGCTCACGCGTGCTGGGCATGCAGCCCGGTGAGAAAATGAGCAAGCCGGAGCGGGCGGAGCTGGCCCGGCGGATTCAGTTTCAACCCCATGAATACGTGGCCCAGGAATGGGTGGGCTTGTCCTCGGCCCCCGCGCTGGGGGAGGAAGGAGCGGGCCTGGCCCCGCGCCGGGTAACGTTGCGCGTTTACCTGGTGGCAACGGAAAACGGGTATAGCGTCATGCCAGGCGGGCTTACCCGCGTGGCCCCGGTGGGGGATCACCATTCGGTTTCCATGCAAAAGGGCGGCGCCAGCAAGGACACCTGGGTGCTGAGCGACACCCCGGTCCCGGAAATTTCCCTTCTGGAACCCGCCGGGCAGATGATTGAGCTGCGCCGGACGGGCAACAACCTGCCCAGCCGGATGGCGGACAATTTTTTCTGGCTGGGCCGCTACACCGAACGGGCCGACGCGGCCACCCGCTTGCTGCGCAGTGCACTGCTGCGGTTCACCCCCGAACGCGGGGGCAGCGGCCGGCCTTACCTGACACCGTTGCTGGAGACCCTGGAACGCCAGGGCCAGCTGCCGAGCCATCCCCGGCAGGCGCAAAGCCAAAGCCAAAGCCAGGGCCGGGGACCGGTGCCCGTGCAGCAAAATTCCGAGGCCCTGGAGGCGGAGTTACTGGCGGCCATTTTTGACCCGGCGCGGGACGGCAGTTTGTGCCGCATTGCGGATCATTTGCAACGACTGGCAATGTTCATCCGGGACCGCACGTCCAACGATTTGTGGCGGGCCTTGAACCAGTTGGGCGTGCCCCTGATTCGCCCGCCCGGCGGACCGGTGATGCTGGCAGCGGATGCCCTGGTGGTATTAAATCAAACCATCCTGGGCCTGGCGGCTTTTCACGGCCTCGCCCGGGAAAACATGACCCGGGCGCAGGGCTGGCGGTTCCTGGACATGGGCTGGCGCATTGAGCGCGCCGTCTGCCTGTGCACCTTCCTGGATTGCGCACTGCGGTCGCCGGAGGCGGACAATCCCAGCCTGCTGGAGGCGGTGCTGGAGGTGGCCGACAGCACCATCACCTACCGTTCGCGCTACAATTTGCTGCCCCACATCGTGGCGGTTTACGATTTGGTGTTGCTGGATGAAAAAAACCCGCGCAGCCTGCTCTTTCAACTGCGGCAACTGTTGAAGCACTTTGACCGCCTGCCCCGCGAAAGCTCCAACACCGCCCTGCAAGTGATTCTGGAGGGCTGCCTGAAACGCCTGCGCACACTGGACCCCGGGGAATTGGGCGGGCTGACCAGTGACTGGCATATTAGTGAAACCGGGCGGGCGGTGCAGGGCACGCTCAAAGACCTGCCCTTGCTCTCCAACGCCCTGGCGGCGAGTTATTTTGCGCATTCCGAAATTTCCCGCACGGGAGGCGGTGTCCGGCCATGATTTACAATCTCCTGCATCGTACCGTTTATGAATACACCGCGCCGGTGACGGTCTCGCACCATGCCGCGCGCGTGGAGCCACGCCGGCTGCCCCAGCAGACCGCCGAGCGCTTTGCCCTGCACATATTGCCCGCCCCAGCCCTGCAAAAAACCCGCGCGGATTATTTTGGCAACCGGGTGTGGGGCTTCGCCATCCAAGAGGTGCACACGCGGCTGGAGGTCACAGCCACGAGCCGGGTGACCGTGGCCCCGGTCACGGCACCGGCACTGGCACTCTCGCCACCTTGGGAAAAGGTGGTGGAACTGTTTTCCGACCCGGTGTCGCCCGAAGTGGTGGAACCATACCAGTTTGTGTTTGATTCGCCGTTACTGCGGGTCTCCCCCGAGCTCGCGGATTACGCCCGCCCGAGCTTCGCCCCGGGCACGCCTTTGCTCGTGGCCGCCGCCGACTTGAACCGCCGGATTTTCAAGGATTTCAAATATGACCCGGTGGCGACCACCGTGGCCACCCCCCTGGAGGAAGTACTGGCGAAACGTCATGGGGTCTGCCAGGACTTTGCCCATCTGGCCATCGCGGCCGTAAGGTCACTGGGCATCCCCGCGCGGTACGTGAGTGGTTACCTGCGTACCCGGCCACCCGCCGGCAAAGAGCGGCTGGTGGGGGCGGATGCCTCGCATGCCTGGTTCTCGGTGTTTTGCCCGAGCACGGGCTGGCTGGATTT
>CAIZWI010000434.1 GCA_903936645.1 uncultured Verrucomicrobia subdivision 3 bacterium | reverse complement strand
TGGCGACAAAAGCCCTGCATCCCGATCGCCAGTGCTTCCTGCTTTGGATTGAAGCGCCAGAAAACAAACGACCCAAGGGGCCAACCACGAAGCAGAGAATCAATAGCCAGCATAATTCCTTCAGGCTCCCAAACGAAGGGTCTTTGCAAGTCCGGCACAAGAAGCGTTGCGTGATTGCTACTCGCAGTCTCAATCAGTTTGGCAACAGTCAAGCACTCTTCTGGAACTATATAAAATAGCCTTGTTTGGGAAGTTGCTGTGGAATCAGGATGTTGGACAGGAGGGATCATGTGCGATATGCTTAGGTTGTGTAAATATGTTAGATTACGACACAGAGGGATGCATTTTCAAATTTTACCGACAAAAACGTTTCGGTACAATATCCGCCTTTTGCAAAAACTCGCGCGGCGTGTTTTCGTTTAGTTGTTTCATCATCGCCAGAAACTCAAGTCCAGCGGCCTCGGCATCGTCTTGGGCGTGGTCGTGGTTAAAATCCTTGCCGATGTGCGCCGTCAATGTGTAGAGCAGATGATTTTAAGCGCTGGCCAGACACGTCAGGCGAGTTGACAAGTAAAAGTGTAATCGAACTCCGGTTGAGGGCAACAACTTTGCGGCAGCCGTGTTGGTGAATTTTAATTACATGAAAGAAACCTTCAATAATGACCAAGGGTTTGTCCGCCGGCTCTGGGGTGGCCCGGTCAAAGTTGAACAATTCCTGGGATTTCTTGAATCCGGCCGGAATTTAATATTTCGGCGTGTCCTTGTCGGGTGGTTCTCCCGGCCAGCGTCCAGCATAGCTGCCCCAGGTTCATCAATTGGTGTTGTTCCTCTTTCATGGTTGGCCCCCTTTGGTCCTGAATGAATCAGCCCCCTCGGCCAATTGCTTGAACATTTCTAACTGTTGTTTTCGCTTTGCCACTAGCGCCTTCAAAGCCTTGCGGATTTCAGCGTCGAACTCTGTTGCCAATGGCAACTCGGCCGTCTGCTGAATCCTTTCTCAACTAATCAGCGCTATCGACTGGCTGACTTTCGGTTTTCAATTGGAATTTTAAAGCTGTCTGCCTTGGATTCGAATTCGGCCTCCCTTGACAAGTCCATCATCCCGCATTACTCTATTTACGATGAGTTGTTTTTGGCAGTTTCGCTTTTCCGCTGCCCATCCGCTCCCTGAAGGGAAGTCAGGTGACGCCCAGCCCCGGCGAGTCGCCCCCTGGGAGGCATGCCCTCCCCCGCCCTGTTCTTTGAAAAGCCAAAAAAACCGGCAAGCTGCCCGCACCGGCGGCCCCGTGCCGCTCCGCGACTCCCGGGTCAATTGCACCGAATTACGCCAAATTGCACCGAATCGTGCCCTTGCACCAGCACTCCCCCGCCCCGCCGGCGGCTCCCCGCCGCCTGGCCGCACGCCACCATCAAACCAAATCAAAGCGAATCAAACCTAAGAAAATGAACCCCAGCGCAGATGGGTGCCGGCTGCCCGACCTCGCCCCCCCAGGCTGGCCCAGGCCGTAAAACCCCGTCAACCCCCATTAAATGAGCGCATATATTTGATTATGAGCAGGTTACACCATAAAATGCAAAATCCCCGTCGAGTCCCGTCACCCCCCCCCTGGGTCCCCGACCAGGCCACCCCGCCCCGCCTGGCTTTTTCTTCTTCATTCTGCCTTCTACCTTCTGCCTTCTCTAAGGGTGGTGACTTTTGGGTTCCGGCGGGCTACCCTCTCCCTGTTCGATGAAAAAAACGTTCGATACTATTGAATCGGTCATTGCCGACATCCGGCGGGGTAAAATGGTCATTGTCGTGGACGACGAGGACCGCGAGAACGAGGGCGACCTCATCATGGCCGCCCAGTTTGTGAAACCCGCCGCCGTCAACTTCATGGCCAAACTCGGCCGCGGCCTCATTTGCGTGCCCACCACCAGCGCCCGCCTGGAGGAACTCGGCATCAGCCGCATGGTCAAGGAAAACCGCGAAAGCTTCCGCACCGACTTTCAAGTCAGCGTGGACGCCGCCCAGGGCATCTCCAGCGGCATCAGCGCCGCCGACCGCGCCCGCACCATCCAGATCATGGCCGACCCCGCGGCCAAACCCGCCGACCTCGTCGCCCCGGGCCACGTGTTCCCCTTGCGCGCCCGCCCCGGCGGCGTGCTCCAACGCTCCGGCCATACCGAGGCGGCGGTGGATTTGATCGTCCTGGCCGGCTGCCGCCCCGTCGGGGTGATCTGCGAGATCATGAACGACGACGGCTCCATGTCGCGGCTGCCGGACTTGCTGAAATTTGCCCGTAAGCACAAGCTGCGCATTGCCACCATTGCGGATTTGATTGAGTACCGCCGCACCCGCGAAAAACTCGTCGAACGGGTGGAAACCATCAAAATGCCCACGGACTATGGCGATTTCGACCTGGCCCTGTACCGTTCCAAACTGGACGACCAGCACCACCTCGCCCTCATCCGGGGCGATGTCGCCGGGCAAAAGAATGTCCTCGTGCGCGTGCACAGCGAGTGCCTCACCGGCGACGTCTTTGGTTCCCGCCGGTGCGATTGCGGTCCGCAACTGCAACAAGCCATGCGCCAGGTCGCCGAGGCCGGACGGGGCGTGATTATTTATATGCGCCAGGAAGGCCGCGGCATCGGCCTCGCCCCCAAAATCAAGGCCTATAAATTACAGGAAGCCGGCTACGACACCGTGGAAGCCAACGAAAAACTCGGCTATGGCATGGACCTGCGCGAATACGGCATGGGCGCGCAAATCCTGGTGGACCTCGGCATCAAAACCATCCGGCTCCTCACCAACAACCCCAAGAAGCTCGTGGGCCTGGAAGGGTACGGCCTGGAAATTGTGCAGCAAGTCCCCATCCAAATCAGCCCCAACCCGCACAACGCCAAGTACCTGAAAACTAAAAAAGACAAGATGGGGCATTTGCTTTAATCCCGCCCCGGCCACCAGCCGGATGGCTCTGGTTACCGGGCGGTTAATCAAGGCCATGCCCCGGCTGCCCGCGCAGTTCGCACCATGATCGCCGCGCGTTTTATATCCCGTCTGCGCCCGTGGCTGGAGCAATCGCTCCTTTCGCTGGATGCTGCCCGGGCCTGGCGCAGTTCCGTGGCCTTCACCGCCACCTGGGTCGTCTGCCTGTGGACCAGCCATCCCGCCGTGGCCGTGTTTGCCGCCACCGCCGCGCAAAATCTCGCCATGCAAGACTTGCGGGGCGATTACCGCGCCCGGCTGGCCATCCTCCTCGCCATGTCCGTGGTCCTCATGGGCTCCGTGCTGGCCGGCCGCCTCACCGGCAATCATCTGGCCAGCGCCACCCTGATGGTGGGGGCCCTGGCCCTGCTCGGCAGCGCCTGGCGCCATTTGAGCGCGGATTACGGACCCAATCTGGCCATCGTCTCCGCCCTGCTCTTTCTCTTTGCCCTGTCCCAACCCGGCAACTGGCCTGCGGGCCTGCTCACCATGAGCTGGGTGGCGCTCGGTTGCGCCGCCGGCATTCTCTGTCAGTTGGCGGGCTGGTTCGTCCGCCCACAACACGCCGTCCGCCATGCGGTGGCGGAAAGCTGGGTGGCCGTCTCGGACCTGATCACGGCCATGCGCACCGAAACCAACGAGGGCCAGCCCTGCACCAGTGAACTGGCCGGCAAGGAAGGTGCCCTGCGCACCACCGTGGATGCCACCCTGCACACCCTGGCCGAGGCCACCACCCAGCGGCGCCAGCGCTTTTTCCAGCACCTGGACGACGCCACGCAAGTGGCCGCCCGCCTCGCCACCCGCGTCTCCGCCCTGCACACCGCCCTGGAAGGCATCCGGAGCGGCCCGGAATTTGCGCCGGTCGCGCCCACGCTGGATGTATTGCTGCATGCCCTCGCCAATGCGGCCCGGTCTGCCGCGCTGGCCCTCATTACCCACCGGCCCGAACAATTCCTCGCCCTCGAGGTGCGCTTGCGCCGGTGCCAAAATCTCGCCCGCATTCTGGACACCCGGCTGGCCGCCACCGGTCCGGCCGCCGGCCCGGCGCGGCAGATGCTGGCCCAGGTCAGCGAATTGCTCCCCGTGGTGCGGACCACCATTCAGGAAACCGTGGACCACGGCGCGCCCCATGCCACCTTTGCACTGCGCCTGCCCGAACTCGGCGGGTTGTCCCTCAAATCCCTCAGCGCCTGGGTCAATCCCGCGCCCCAACTGGACCCGGTCCTGATCCGCTACGCCCTGCGCATCGCGCTGCTCATGATGCTGGCCGTGGCCGTATATAAATGGTACTCGATTCCCCGGGGCTATTGGATCGCCTTCACCGCCGTCATCGTGCTCCAGCCAGACTACGGCTCCACCCGGCAAAAGGCGGGCCAGCGCATCGCCGGCACCCTGGCCGGCTGCATCCTGGGCAGCCTGTTAATCTGCCTTAAAATCCCCATCCCCCTGCTGGTCCTCCTCACCAGCGTCATGGCCTTTTTCTTTGCGTATTACCTGAAGCGCCGCTACGCCCTGGCCGTCTTTTTTGTCACCCTCATGCTGGTGACCATCATGGACGCCGTCGAACCCCTGAGCTGGCAGTTCACCTTCGCCCGGCTGTATGCCACCCTGGCCGGCGGCGGCATGGCCCTGGTCGCCGCCTGGTTGTTATGGCCCCAATGGGAAAAGGAACAATTCCCGAAATTCCTCGCCCCCGCCGTGCGCGCGAACCGCGCCTACCTGGCCGCCATTCTCACCGCCTTGCAAACGGGCCAGCCCTTTACCGGCAGCGTGATCCAGCGGAAACGGGAGGTCGAGCGCGCCAACAGCCTCACCGCCGCCTCGTTGCAACGGATGCTGGGCGAACCGGCGAACCCGTCCGCCCTCATGGAACGGGCCGCCGCGCTCACCGCCAGCAACCAGCGCATCACCCGCGCCGCCACGGTGCTGGCCGTGCACCTCAACCTGCGCCAGCCCGTTTCCGAACCCGGCCTCGCTTTGCTCGGTGCCACCATCGCGGAATCGTTGGAAAACCTGGCCCGCCACATCGCAAGCGAACCCTGCCCGGCCGGCCCGGTGCCCCCGCCGCCCGAACCCCGCCCCGCCCCGGGCGACGCCACCGCCCCGCTGATATACGGCCAGCTCGCCAAAATCGTCACCGAGATCGAGGCCATGGCCCTGGTGAACGAATAAGGAGGACCGGTCAAATGCCGGACAAAAATCGGATGAGTATCGCCGCTGACCCGTCCGGGCACCGGCAAGCCCGGCGGCCCAGAACCGCGGCACGAATCAATCAAGGGCGCGTTTCCGGCGGCGGCTCCTCCGCTTTGGAAATGGCCGAAAAAAACTTTTGGTAGGCAAAGGACGCCAGCATCGCCACCACGGCCACCCCAATAAATGCGCCAATGCGGTAGAGCGGACCCAACTGCGCCAGATCATGCAAAAACAATTTCAACAGCACCACCCCAAGCAGCCCCATGGCGGCGTACCGCGCGGGTGCCGTGGTTTTCCCAATCCCATAAATCAGCAGCGCCAGCGCGAACAACGCCCACGCAATGGAATACGTCATGTCCCGGGCGAAGCTGCCGCTGAATTCAAACGTAAGCGTCGCCCCGGGGACGCTGAAAAAATCCGCAATTTCAATATTGAGCAGCAGAAACAGCAAAATGGTCCCCAGGGTGGCCAGCAGCGGCGGGACGTTGGTTTGGCAAATCAACTGTCGGGGCGGAGCCAGCAATTTGGCCCCGGCAAACTGGCAGACCGTCACCAGCCCATAGGCATACAAATACCAGTTAAAAATGGCGGTGGCGGCGCGCGGATGATATTCCAGCACGGCCGGATTCAACGCCAGGCGCAGAAACGCCGCCACCAGCAGCCCAGTGCCCGCCAGCCGCAGCCCCGGCTGGGGCACCCGGTGAAACAGCCACAGCAAGGCCGCCCCTTCCAGGGCCCAGCCCAGCGTCAGCCATTGCCGGTCAAACTGGATGGGGAAAATCAGGGTGATGAAAAACAAGGCCACCCCGCCGAACCAGGCGAGCTGGCTCAGTCGCGCGGGAATGGCCGCCGGAATTGTTTTCCGAATCACCACCAACCCCGCCAAAGCTGGCAAGGCGAATGCCGCCGGCAGTAAACCCATGCAGGCATTGGGATACACCACGCTCACCAACCGGTGGATCAGAAAAAATTGCGGCACCCCCGCCAGCGCGGCCACCGCCCAGGGTAACACCCGGTCCGTGAAACGCCGCTTAAACAGGAAGGGAAACAGGGTAAACACGACATAAAAAACCACATACCATGCCAAAATGAGTTTCATGGGCTGCTGCGTGTTGGTCGGGTCCAGATTCCGAAAATGCCAGCTGGATTCGAGTGCCGCCAGACACACCAACCCCACCGCCGGCAAGGCCTCCAGGGCAAACAAGCGGGTGATGCCCAGCAATAACAGCACCAGTAACAAAGCCAGTCCGAACACCGGCGAAGGGTTGCTCAACGGCAGGCGGCCCGAGGCCATGATCAGTAATAAGAACGGCAGAATAATGGAACCCGCAGGCAGCAGCGCCGCCACCGCGGCGGGGGAGTTCAATCGATTATCGAAATCAATGCCCGTGGTGAACGCCGCAGGTTGGAATTTCTTCACCAGCCAGACCCCGGCAAGCATGAAGAAAATCGCCAGGGCTCCCAGTAATACTAAGTCCGGCTCCAGCCCGGTGAGATCGGCTGGTATTTTGAAGATCAGGAGTCCGGCGGCCGCCAGGGTCAACCCCAGCACGACCAGCACCGGCCATAGCATGGCCGTGCACGCCGCCAGCGCCAGCGCCAGCAAATCGACCAGCAAAATCATGGGCCAGACCAGCCAGGAAAGACTCGCCAGTTGAAAGACGGGCACGAGGACCAGCCCCAAGGCCACAATGGGAAAGGCATGATTCACCAGCGTGGGACCGGGCCACCCCAGCCGCCGCTGCAACAGCACCGGCAAACCGGTATGCACCACCGCAAAGAGGAAATAAAATCCCAGCGCTGCCTTTAGCAGATCCGGGGATAGAAAATTCCCCGTCCACCAGGCGAGCACGGAAAAAATGGCAAAGCCGGCCAGTGGTTGGGCCGGGCTCATTTTCCGATCCACCAGCGTCAGGCCAATGACCATGGCATCCAGTACAAAAACGAACCCAAACATCAGCCCGGGCCGTTGCGCGAGCGGCGGGAAGCTCATAAACCAGGCGGTCAAGGCCATCGCCACCGCCGCCAGACCCAGGGTGGAGCCGGACAGCCAGTCGTTCGTTTGCCCGCGCTGTTTCGCCCAGCGGCTGGCCGCAACGTATAACAGGTTGAACCCCAGTAACACGGCCAGGGCCACGAAGATTTTGTTCCCGGCAAAGTACTGTTCCGACTCAAAAAATTTCTGCGCCCAGCCCACTTGCATCAGCCCCGTCCCCAAGGCCGCGAGGGCCACGAGAAAATACCACCGGCGGTTCAGGGCCACGAGGATCAGGCCGGCGTCCAAAATGGCCAGGTAGCCAAAGAGCCCCAGCGGATTATCCTGCCCGGTGGCAAGCAGCAAGGGTGTCAGGAAACCGCCCAGCATGCCCAATATGGCCACCACCTGCGCATTCAACCGGACGGCCACCAGAAACGCCGTGGTGGTGATGAGCCCCATCAGCAGAAACGTGGGCACGGGGCCGAAAAACTCAAAATGATAGACGGAACGGCAGGCAAACGTAACCGCATAGAGAATCACAATTCCCGTGGCGCAAAGTGTCTGGGCCAGGACGGCGAAATTTTTCCGGGATAATTTGATGCCGCCGGCCAGCAAACCCAGCCCCGTCAAAAAGCCAATGGCCACGCGGAGGGCGGGGGGCACAAGATTATTGTCGAAAGAATATTTGACGAAAAAGGCGACTCCCAGGAAGAGGGCGAAGCCGCCGATCCAGGCAAAACCTTTGACCCCCATGAATTGTTCCCAATTAATTGGTGGTAAGGCGGGCGCCGCAGGCTTGAATGCTGGTGCGGCAGCGGGTGGGATTGGCCACGGCGGCCGCGACTCCAGGACGGGAGTTGGGACCGGCGCTGGGGCGGAACAAGTTGCCCGCTCAGGCTCCGGCCCGGGTTGCCCAATCATCGAATCGGCCCACGTTTTGGCTCCTGGGCGGATGCTAGGTTCGTCAACTCTTACGGGCGCAAGCGGTTCTTTGAGAGGCGTGACCTTCGCGGGGGTGGGCTGGGATGCCGGAGTTGCCGCCAGGGGTTGCGAACTCAGTTTGTCCCGCTTGAGACGGATCAATTCCAATTCCACGTCTTGCAATCGCCGGGACAATTCATCAATACGATTGCGGGCATCAATGGCCCGCACCATCAGCCAGATCACCACTGCGGTGGGAATGCCCAACACCATTACGATGATCAAAGGTATTGCCGAGTCCATATGCTGCCTTTCTTACGCCCCTGCTGGCCTGATGCAAGGCATCTTGCTCCCAAGGGCAAACTGGTTGCAAGCAGCAAAAAAGCAACGGCCCAAGGTCAGGACGCCGCCAACTGGCATCATTAAACGGCCCCACGCCAACGCCACTGCGCCATCAAGCATGGCATCCATTGGTTGAGGAACGCATTAACGGGTTCCGCTAATTGAATTTGTCCGGCCCGGCATTCGAAAAAATCTCGATTTTGATAACAAATCAAGTAGACTGATGACACAAAACACAACCGAATTTCCCAAGCCAGGACTGCGGGCCAGCCCAAAGGTGATGGTTTGGGGAGCACTGAACTCATTTTACGATTACCGCGCCCAGATTATCCCCCCAGATATTCTATGAATGAAACCCTTGCCCAAACACTGCCGTCCGCTGCGCCCGGATCACCGCCGCGTCAATTCACGTCCAAAGTGTTTTGGCGCTGGTTCTGGCTGAGCACCATCCCCGTTTCTCTCGCCTGGCTGTGGTACGATTTCTACGTCCCGTCCAACCAAATTACCTGGGCCAAAGACTTCGCCTCGGCCCAACAACTTGCGAACACAGCTAATAAACCGATCATCGTCTTTTTCACCGGCAAATGGTGTGTTCCCTGTCACATCATGGAACGCAAGGTCTTGGCCGACCAGCAGGTGGAAACCTCCATCCAAGCGGCTTTCATCCCTTTGCTGATCGATGTGGCTGACCCGCATGCCGCCGAGACGGTGAGTCATTACCAAGTCTTCGGCACACCCACCACGATCATCCTTGACCCCCATGGGAACATCCTAAAACGGGTCGAGGGCGGAATGGATAAACCAGCTTTCCTTGAATTAATCGGCAAATTACCCCCCGCCACGGCGGCGCACGCACCTTGAATTTCCGGGCCGTTTCCCTCCCGGTGGAGCGAATGCCCTGGTGCTGTTGCACAACCGCCACCCCTGTGCCCGATAAAAAAAGGGCCCCACGCGGGAGGTATCAATCCATCTCCGCCAGGTAATCAGCGTGAAAGGGCAAAGCAAATGAGTGCGGATTAGCTACGACCAGCCCAACCCTGCCTGGCATGAATCAATATTCCGCCTTAAAATCGAACGTGCCCGAGGCCACGGCATAAACCGCACGACCCGCTTCGGTCCGCAGGTACTTAACCCCGGACCGGGTTTCCGCCGCTGACCCACCTTCCTTCACCTTGCCGCCCGCCCGCACGGGTACAAACACGGTCGCCGTGGTGTTGGCGGGAATGGTGGTCTGCAACTCGAAACAGCCCGGCGACCGCCGCCACTGGCAGCTGATGTTGCCATGCAGGGAGGCATAGCTGGTTTTCACCCAGTTCACCCCAACAACAGGCTGGGGGTTGAGGAGGATCTGCTGAAAGCCCGGACCTTTCGGATCGCTGCTGATCCCGCCGAGGTCGTGGTAAAACCATTCATTGATCTGGCCAAGCATGAAGTGGTTTTGGGACGAGTGCCGCCCGGAATCCCACGCCTCCGTCAGGCTGGTGGCCCCCTGTTTTAATTGATAACCGTAACCGGGTTTTTCCGACTGATTATTCACAGCATAAATCACATCCGAGCGCCCCCCGTCGGCCAGGGCCCGCAAGAGATACCGGTACCCCACATCCCCCGCGGTCAAGCCCCGCTCATGGAGATCGCGAACGATGGCGGCCAGGACCGCCGGTCGGTTGGTTTCCTCGCAAATGCCGAATACCAGTGGAATGGCATTGGCCGTTTGCGAACCCGTGGCATAGCTGCCGGTGTCCGCGTGATAAAAGCGCCCGTTAAACGCCTTGCGAATGGTGGTGGCCAGTGCGGCATAAGTTTGCGCGTCTTCCCGCTGCCCCAGCATGGCGGCAGCGCGGGCCATGACGGCGACATCCTCATAATAATAGGCCGTGGCGGTCAGATCCTTGGGTGTTAGTTGGGAATAACCAGGCGGTTTGGGGCCGATGTCGTACCAGTCACCCAACCCATAATCAAGGATGCCACCGTTGGCGCGCGTGCCCAGGTAGGCAACGTGCCGCCGCATGGCGGGGTAATACTGCCGGAACAACTCCAGGTCACCGTCGAATTCATATTGCTGCCAGGGCACGAGAATAAAACTGCTGCTCCATTCCGGGGAGTCGGCAAAATCATTGCGTTGATCCCCCGTTTGCCCCGGTCCCCGAAACGCCACGTATTCCGGCGCAATGGACGGCACCAGGCCGCTGGGCAATTGCGAGTCGGCAATGTCATTCATCATTTTGGTGTACAATTGCGCCAGATCGAATTCGTACCGCAGGGCCGGCCCGTTGAGATGGTCCTGCTCCAGCCAACCCAGCCGTTCGCGGTGGGGACAATCGGTGAGCAAACTCATCAGGTTGCTGCGCTGTGCCCAGCGGACGAGGTTATGAATGCGGTTGAATAAGGGATTGGAACATTCAAAGGAGCCCACCGGGGCGGAGCCAGTATTGACCACGCGGGCCGTGAGGGATTGAATCCGGGGCATCGGCTGCCCCGGGGCGGCAAGGAAAAAGTGCGCCTCATAGTAGCGGCATCCGGCATAGAAAAACTTCGGCGTCCATTCCTCCACCCCGTCGGTCGCCTTGATATAACTGCACGCCACCGGGTCCTTGCGGCTGGCGTTCATGGACATTTGGGTGATGCTGCCGTCGGCATTGGTAAGCTCGGCTGGCAGGAGGCGAACGCGACTTCCGGCCGGTCCGCTCACCCGTACCGTGGGAATGTAGGCGGCATTTTGACCCAGGTCAAAGACCTCGTTGCCATTGGTAATCGGCCAGGTGGCCACTGGCTGGCGCAGTTCAAACGCCTGAATCGGCGGGGCCGCACCCGAAAGCCCTTTAAGCTGACCGCCCGGCCCCTCGACCTCGGTGGCCGCCGGCCATTCGGAGTCGTCAAACCCGGGCTGGTCCCAACCGGCCGGCTGGAGGCGGGCGTCATAATCCTCGCCCCCGTAAATCGAGGAAAACGTGATGGGCCCCGGGGCCACACGCCAGGCGGCATCCGTGCCGATGATTTCCACGGTGCCATCCGCATATTCCAAACGCAATTGCGCGATGGCTTTTTGCGGGCCGAACGTACCGCTGAATTTGGTATAGCGATTGGAAACTTCCAATACATTATACATGCCGTTGCCCAGCAGCAACCCGAGGGCATTTCTACCCGTTTTGAACCGGGCGGTGAGGTCCCGGGTATCGTATAGACAGGTGCGGTCATATTTGGACCAACCGGGGGACAGCCAGTCGTCGCCCACTTTTTCACCATTCAGCCGCAATTCATACTGGCCCAGGCCACAGACATGCAGCAGGGCGCGCTGCAACCCGGGCTTTACCAGCCATTCCCGGCGCAACAGGGTGGAAGCCTGGTTGGTTTGCTTGTCAGCAGCCGCGATCCAGTAAGCCTGCCAGTCTGTCGGCGCCAGGATGCCCATGGTGAAGGTGGCCGGACGACTCCAAGCAGATGGGTGACGATCGGCGTCCCAGACCCGCACCTTCCAAAAGAATTGCTGGCTGGAGGTCAAATGACCGCCGGTGTAAGGAATTCCCAAAGTCTGGCTCAACTCCACCCGGCCGCTATCCCAGCCTTGCAACTGATGAAGTGCCTGCTCGGACGTCGCCACCACCACCTCATAGGCCGTCTGCCGCTCGCCCCGGTCATGGCTGGCCACCTGCCAAAACAGTCGCGGCGTGGCCGAATCCACCCCCAGCGGATCGACGGCGTAATCACAGCGTAATGCCACCGGTTCCAAAGCCGCCTGCGCGGTCGAAGCCAGCCCCAGCATCACCAACAAAAGACCTGCGAGAATTTTCCACATCGCCCACATCGTTTCCCTTTTCCCCCCGTGGAGGCAAGCGAATCTTTACAACCATTTCTGAGGAGTTCGGCCCCCAAAAAAACGTGGTCGATGGTTCATGAGCGGTGGTGGTTTGGCTGCCTGCCGAACGCGCAACCGAAATGCCTGCACAACCCCCCGTTGCCAACCCCATTTTGCCAGGCATTAACCATTTCCTCATGGATGCCCCCTAAATTCAAATTTTGCCCGCCGGCCCCGTCAAAACATTGCAAACCGGCCTGAATTCGCTAAGCTTCCGGTTCAATGAAAATTCAACGGGCTCTGCTTTCCGTCTCCGACAAAACCGGCTTGGTGGCCTTCGCACAAACTCTGGCCGCCCATGGTGTCCAACTGCTGTCCACCGGCGGCACCGCCAAAGCCCTGCGCGAAGCCGGCCTGACTGTAACCGATATCAGCGAGCACACCGGCTTTCCCGAAATGCTGGACGGCCGCGTGAAAACCCTCCATCCGAAAGTGCACGGGGGCTTGCTTTATATTCGCGGCAACGCCACCCACGAAGCCGCTGTTCAGGAACATGCGATCCTGCCCATTGATCTGGTGGTGGTGAATCTATATCCATTTGAGCAAACCGTTGCCCGTACGAATGTCAGCCTGCATGACGCCATTGAGAATATTGATATCGGCGGCCCCTCCATGCTGCGCAGCGCCGCCAAAAACCACGACAGTGTAACCGTCATTGTCGACCCGGCGGATTACGCGCCCGTGGCCGCACTCATCCAGGAAACCGGCAATACCACCCTGCCCTTGCGCCGTCAACTCGCCGCGAAAGTCTTCGCCCGCACCGCCGCCTACGACGCTGCCATCGCGGCGCACCTGCAAAAAGAATTCTCGGATAACACCGCGGCCCTGCCGTCCACCCTGACCGTGTCGGCCCCGCTGGTCCAGCCACTGCGGTATGGGGAAAATCCGCACCAAACCGCGGCTTTGTACGGCAAGTTCCCCGAATATTTCCAACAGCTCCACGGCAAGGAATTGTCCTACAATAATATTCTCGACCTCACTGCCGCCGCGGCTCTGATCACGGAATATCAGGGCGAGGCCCCCACGCTGGCGATTCTCAAGCATACGAATCCTTGCGGCGTGGGCCAGGGCCCGAATTTGCGGGAGGCCTGGGACAAGGCCTTTGCCACCGACCGCCAGGCCCCCTTTGGCGGTATCATTGCCGTGAACCAGCCGCTGGACGGTACCTGCGCAGCCGCGATTTCCGAGATTTTTAGTGAGGTCATCATCGCCCCAGAATTTTCGCCCGAGGCGCTGGAAATCCTGCAAAAAAAGAAGAATTTGCGCCTGCTGCGCATCATCAAGTCACCTCTCGCGGCCCCGGCCTGGGACATGCGCAGCGTGGGCGCGGGATCCTATCTCCTGCAACAACGCGACCTAAAAGTTACCACAGCGGCGGATTTGAAGATCGTGACCAAACGCCCGCCCACCCCGGCCGAATTGCAAGCCATGCTCTTTGGCTGGCGGACGGTCAAGCACCTGAAATCCAATGCCATTGTTTATGTCGGCGCCGACCGCACCCTCGGCGTGGGTGCCGGCCAGATGAGCCGGGTCGATTCCAGCCGCATCGCGGTGTGGAAAGCCGGCGAAGCCAAGCTCTCATTGGCCGGCAGTGTGGTGTGCAGTGATGCTTTCTTCCCCTTCCCAGACGGGCTAATCGCCGCCGCGGAGGCCGGTGCCACCGCGGCCATTCAACCCGGTGGCTCGGTAAAGGATGCCGAGGTGATTGCCGCCGCCGATGCCCGGGGCCTGGCCATGGCCTTCACTGGCGTCCGCCACTTCCGTCACTGATATCCCAGCCAGTAGATTAAGGCCAGTTGTGTGGCCGTCACCGCCGCCAACAGGCCCCAAATCATCGCCTCGCGGAGTTTTAAGCCCCGCTGGGCTGTGGGCGCGAGCCAAAATTGCAGCTTCACCGAACCTACCGCCAGAACATCCCCCTGGCGGAGCACCGCCCTTGTTTGGGGTTGTTGGTTAATGGACAGCAGCGCTTCCCCCTCGGTGTGCACGGCATAGTTAACCCGATCCACCCAATCCAAAACCAAATGGGAATCCCAAACCCCGGAATCTTCCAATTGCAGATGATTACCCGGGGAACGCCCGATGCTGAAAGGAAAACGGCGGACAATCTTGTGATTGCCCGCCTGTTTTCCGGAAAGAATGGAAATTTGAACCATTAAAATAATTGCCGGTCGACCAAAATTTGGTCACCAGGGTAAACCAACGGATCTTTTTCTGGACGGTCGGAAACTTCCTCACAATTCACCCGGAGCTTGTGTTTGCCGCGAATCAGCCAAACTTTCTGCTTGTTGGCAAAATCAGTGAAATC
>CAIZWI010000433.1 GCA_903936645.1 uncultured Verrucomicrobia subdivision 3 bacterium | reverse complement strand
TTTGCCGGCAACACCTTCGCGCCGGATGGCGTTGGTCCAGGCGGAAGCATCGTAGGCGGCGGTGGCCCAGCCGGGTTTTTCCTGGCGGGCGTCGTAGACTTCGCCGAGGCGGGTTTCATCGAGGAGCACGGGGCCGGGCGCGGCCTTCCACGTGGGATCGCTGACGACGGCAGCGTGGGTGCCGTCGGTATATTCAATGTCCAGGCGCAGCAGCAACTGGGGCAGGGCGCGCCAGGAAGCCTTGGCGGAGTTCCAGGCATCGGGCGACCATTGGTTGTAGAAGCCGTTGGCAAGCTGCACGCCGATGGCGTTGGGGCCGGGCACCAGATTGGTGGTGACATCGTAGGTGACGTAATCGGCCTGGCGATCGTAGCGGGTGAAGGTGGGGTCGAGGACATGGTCGCCGACTTTCACGCCATTGAGCAGGAGTTCGTAGTAACCCAGTCCGCAAATATAGGCCGTGGCCCGGGCGACGGTGCGGGGGACGGTGAAGGTTTGACGCAGCAGAGGGCTGGGGGCCGCGGGGGCAAGGTTGGTGGCGGTGGCCAGGCCGATCCATTGGGCACCCCAATCGGCGGGGTCGAGCAAGCCCATGGTCCATTGGGCCGGGGGACTCCAGACGGAGGCATGGCCGCTGTTATCCCAGACGCGGACTTTCCAGAAGCAGGCCTGGCCCGAATGCAAGGGGGCGCCGGCATAGGTCACGAGGGTTTGCTGGTCGGAATAGATTTTGCCGCTATCCCAGAGGTCGCCTTGATCCTGGGCGAGCCGGGCGGGGGAAGCGGCGACCAGCACTTGATAGGCGATTTGCAGATCGCCGCGGCGGAGGGAGTTGCGCTCCCAGCTCAAGCGTGGCTGGGGGACGTCAAGGCCGAGGGGATCGCGGAGGTGCTCGCAACGGAGGTAGTCCACGGTGACGGCGGATAAAAAGACCTGGGCGGCGTCGCCGGCGGGCGGACGGGCGATCGGGGCATCCACCAGCGCGGCCGGGGCGGTTCCGGAAATCAACAAGGCTCCGGCCAGGGCGGCCAGCCGGACATTCCAGGCGATGGATTGATTCATGGGGTCATGTTTACACTTATGCGGGAGAAAAGGCGAGAAAAGGCGCGGGGCGCGGGGGGGAGGTTTCCCCCGCCATTGCTGGCGGGGGGGTGACGACGGGCGTTAGGGGGCTTGCAAACGGAAGAAGTTCGCGGGGCCTTTGGGGTTAATCAGGTTGGTGATGTTAAAGTTGCCGCTGAGGTCAAACTTGTTGGTGAGCAGGCGGGTCCAGTTGGGTGCGGGGGTGGCGAGGTTGGTGGCGCCGAGGAGGTAGAAGTTGGCGCCGGCCAGGCCGGAGCTGCCTTGCAATACGACGCTGCCGGGGGTGAGGGTCACGGAGTTGATGACGGGCGGGGCGACGACGACGGTGAGGACGCCCGCCGTGGTGAGGGCGCTGGTGCTCCAGCCGAGGCCGGAGGGCAGGGGGGGCAGGACCAGGCTGGCAAAGCTGCCAGTGTAGCTGCCGGCATTGAACAGGGCGAACCGGTCGCCGAGGAGGGGCGTGCCGCCGAGGTTGGTGACATTCAGGGTGCCGCCTTCGGTGAGGGTGCCGAGAATTTGCACCGTGTTATTGGTGAAGGGCGTCCGGCGGATTTGGAAATAGGTTGTGGCGCCGGCATTGAGGGTAAGGTTACTGCTGAGGGTGAGGGTGCCGAGGGGGTTGCCCGGGGCAAAGCCGCCGCCGGCCGCGACGGTGACGGGGCCGGCGATGGTGCCGGTGCCGCCCAGGAGCCCGCCGGCGACGGTGACGGCGCCCGGACCGGTGCCACTGCCATTGGTATTATTGACAAGCAGCGTTCCGCCGCCGATGAGGGTGCCGCCGGTGTAGCCATTGGCGCTTACGAGGGTGGTGGTGCCGGCGTTCAGCTTCAACAGGCTGGTGGGGCCGACCAGGCCCGCGCCGGTGGTGCGGACGACGTAGTTGCTGGTGGCATTGGCAAAGGTCACGCTGCCGGGGGCGAGGCTGCCGGACGGACCGGCAATGACCGCGAGGCTGGAGGCGGCGGTGTCGTCAAAGATGACGTTGTCGCCATTCGTGTAGGTCACGATGGACTTGGTGGTGTTGAGGAGCCAGTTGTAGGTGACATTATCCCAGTTGGTGCCTTGCGAGCCAAGCCAGGTGAGGGTGCGTCCGGCAACAGTGTTGGTGGGGATGATGGTGATGACCTCATTGGTGGGGTTGAGCAAAATGCCCGTGCCGGTGGGCGCGGAGAGCGTGACGCTGAAGCTCCGGCCCTCCAGGGCGAGGCTGCCCGAGTGGATGGGGACCAAAAAGGAATTGGAGAACTGGGCGGCGGTGAAGGTCAGGGTGCCAGAGGTGGGGGTGTAATCCGCACCGGCCACGGCCGAACCATCCACGGTGGCATAACTGACGGCGACGGAGCCGCCATTGGTATTGCCGCGCAGGACATCAACGCGGATGGTGCCGAGGTTGCTCAGGATGCTGTTGGAAGCGGTGAGGAACCGCAGGGGGACATTGATGTCGTGATCAATGATGGTGGTCGTGGCGGGGGAGGTGAGCACGACATTGGGGCCGGCGCTGGTCAGGCCCACGGTGAAGTTTAAATCGCCACCGGCATA
Source organism: uncultured Verrucomicrobia subdivision 3 bacterium (assembly GCA_903936645.1). Taxonomy (GTDB): domain Bacteria; phylum Verrucomicrobiota; class Verrucomicrobiia; order Limisphaerales; family UBA11358; genus UBA11358. Next base: position 8,456 of record CAIZWI010000433.1, on the reverse strand, counting down.
GGTTGGGTCGTACAAGGTGGGGATGATGATATTGGTGGCGGTAATGCCCGGGGCAAAGGTCAGGATGCCGTTGGTGACGCCCACAAAATTCACGCCGGCCACAGCGGAGCCATTGGTGGTGGAATAATTGACAATGGCGGTGCCGCTGGGGTTGTTCAGGCGGACCACGGAGAGGGTGAGGGTGCCCGGGGTGCTGGTGGCGGGTTCAGTAAACGAATTGGTGGTGGCGCGGAAGGCGACGTTGCAGTTGGTGTTGATCACGGTAATCGTGGCGTTGCTCGCGCCGGCAAAATTGGCGCCGCCGCTGGGGTTGGAGAGCCGGACGGTGAAGGCCTGGGTGCCTTCCGTGGTGGCGGTGTTCACGACGCTGATGACAAAGCTCTGGCTGCTCTGGCCGCCGGCGAAGGTCAGGACGCCATTGGTGGCGAGGTATTTGAGGCCTTTTACCGCGGTGCCATCGAGGGTACTGTAATTGACGGCGATGGTGCCGGTCATGCCATTGGTGCGGAGGACAGTGACCACGGTGGTGGTGTAGCCGACCCCGCCGCCGGCGGAGACCGGATAGCTGGCGGCCGAGAACATGAGCTGGCCCGGGCCATTCACGGTGTCAATGATGGTCAGGACGGCGTTGGTGGGGGCGCTGGGGAGGGAACCGGTGACGCTGGTCAAGCTCAGGCCGATGGTGCGGTTGCCTTCGGAAATATTATTGTTGTTGATGGGAATGTTGACGGTGAGGTTGGAGACGCCGGGGGCAAAGACGAGGGCTTGCGTCACCGGTGTGTAGTCGGTCTGGCGCACGGCCGTGCCGCTGCTGGTGGTGGCAAAGTTGACCCGGGCGGTTCCGTAGGCGGCCCCATTGCGGAGGACATTGATGGTGGCAACGCCGCTGGCCGTGTTCTTGGGCACGGAATAGCTGGCGGAGGAGAAACTGATCGTGCTGTCGTCATTCACAATGGTCAGGGTGGCGGTGGGCTGGTTGCCGATGGCACCGGCGGTAAACGGCGCACCCAAGGCGAGGCTGGCGGTGAGGTCGGGGGTGACCACCCCATCGTCAAACACGGGAATGGTGACATACTGAATGACTTCGCCGGCGGCAAAATCGAGGTTGGTGGTCACATTAGCATAATTGACCCCAGCCACGGCGGAGCCATCGCTGAGGGAAAACGGGACAAAGACATCACCCGAATTATCGGCATTGGTGCCGCTGGTGCCGCCGATGCGTTGCACGGCAATCACGGCATTGGTGCTGGACTCGTCCACGGAGTAACTGGCGAGGGAAAATTGGAACGATCCGGAACCGCTGACCGAACCGCCGAAGGCGCGGGCCAGATGGGCTTGCGGCTGGCCGTCGTACTGGCTGAAGGCCCCGCCCAGGATGATTTTTTCATCGGGAACATTGGCCGGGTAACCCGGGATGGAATCCGGGGCGATGACGACGGCGTTGACGGCGTCATTGGCCCCACTGCCAAAGTTGATGGTGGGGTCCACGGTGCCATCGATATTCAAGCGGGTGAGGCGGTTGCGGGTGACGCCGTTGCAGAGGGTGAACTGGCCGCCGAGCACCATGCGGCCATCGGCCTGGAGGGCAATGCTGGAAACGGTGGCATTGGCGCCCAGCCCGGGAGTGAAGCCGGGGTCGACGGAGCCATCCGCATGCAAACGGGCGACATGGTTGAGGGCGATGCCATTGATGCTGGTGAACTGGCCGCCGAGCAAAATACTGCCGTCCGGCTGGAGGGTAATGGCGCGGACGAGATCGCTGGCACCGGTCCCGAGGTTGAAGGTCGTGTCCAAAGAGCCATCGAGATTCAACCGGGCCAGGCGGCCGGCGGGCACGCCATTGTAAGTGGTAAAGTCGCCCCCGATGATGATTTTGCCATCCGCCTGCACCGCCAGGGCGTAAACGGCGAGGCTGGATTGCGGGGAGCCGATGCCCTGGCCGCCGGGGTTAAAGCTGGTGTCGGGGGTGCCATCGGGGTTCAAGCGGCCGATGCCGTTGAAGGTGGTGCCATCCAGGGTGGCAAAGGCGCCGCCCACCAAAATTTTGCCGTCCAGGGGCGATTGCGCGAGGGCAAAGACGGGGTTGTCGGCCCCGGAACCGGAATTAAAGGTGGTGTCCAGGGAACCGTCATAATTCAAACGGGCCAGGCCGTTGACGACCACGCTGTTGAAATTGCTAAAGGAACCGCCGGCGAGGATCCGTCCGTCGGTTTGGATGGCCAGGGCGTAGATCAAGCCATTGGCCCCGGAACTGGCCGAAGGCAGGAGGAAGCCGGCATCCAGGGAGCCGTCGGCATTCAACCGGGCCAGGCCCTGGCGGGGTACGCCGTTGGCGATGGTGAAATTGCCGCCCACGATCAGTTGGTGGTTGGGCTGGAGGGCGAGGGCGTTGACGTTGCCATTAAAGCCGGAAAGCGAGCTGTAGGTTGGGTCGGGGGTGCCGGGCGGTTCATTCAGGCTGTCGGTGTCGATGAGGTTCAGAACGGCATTGCTCGGGCTGCCTAAAGCCAGGCTCGGGTTGGCGTTGGTTAAGATCAGATTGAAGGCGAGCGGGCCATCCGGCTGGCCATCTTCCAGAATGGGGACCGTGAGATATTGCACGGCCTGGCCGTTGGTGAAGGTCAAGAGGCCGTTGGTGGCGGTATAATTGACACCCGCAATGGCGGAGGCGTCCTGCGTGGCAAAGTTGACGGTGACCGTCTGGGCCGTGCCGCCGGTGCGGATGATGGGAACCTGGGCAAAGCCCGCCGATTTTTTCACTGAGTATACGCTGGAACCAAATTGGACGGTGCCCGGAAAATCCACGTTGCTGATGGTCAGCGTCGCATTCGTGAGGGAGGAGAGCCCTAAAATGGAGGCATTGGCCACGGTGTTGAGCAGCCCGTTGGTGAGGGTGAGATTGACGGTCAAATTGGAGGTGACGAGGCCGTCATGCAGGACCGGGATGGTGATGGTTTTCACCGAGAGGTCATTGTTATTCCATTGCAGCACATTGGTGGTGGCCAGGTAATTGATCCCGTTGACGGCGGTGCCGCCGGTGGCGATGACTTTGGCGCTCAAGGTGCCGCTGCTGCCGCCGAGGCGGTTGAGGGTTACGGTGGCGGTGCCGCCGGATTCTTTCGCGGTAAAATTCGCGGCGGTGAAGGCGAGGTGGCCGGCGGAGAAGGTGTTGTTTACGATGGTCAGCACCGCGCTGGCCTGGCCGGTGAGCGCACCGCCGGTAGCCCCGTAGAGTTGCAAATTGACCGTGCGGTCGGAATTGGTGGTGGAGCCGCTGGTGGTCTTAACCTTGAACGACTGGCTGGTAACCCCGGGGCCAAAGGTCAGCACGCCGCTGACGGCGGTGAAATTGGCGGGGCTGACGGCAGTGCCGTTGGTGGCCGAGTAACTGACCTGGACGGTTTTATCCGTGCCATTGGCGCGCGTGACGGTGATAGTGACGGTGGAACCCTGGTTGACCACATAGGTGGGCGAGGCGAAGCCGAACACGCCTGGCTTGATATTGCTGTCAATGATGGTCAAGGGTGCGGCGTCATAATACCCGAGGGCGGCACCCAGGGGGATGGGCTCGCCTCCCAGGGTGAAGGTGCTGCCATCGGGGGAGGAGAGACTGATGTGGGCGCTCAAGTTGCCGGTGATGTTGGTATCATTGGCGATGGTGAAAAACACATCGGGATAGGTGCCGGGGGTTTTGGTGCCATAGGTCGCATCATAAGTATAATTGGGTCCGAAGGTGCCGGCGATGGCCGACGCGCTGCTGCCGCCGGTGGCAGCGATGGTGGGCCAGGTGGCGGTGGATCCGCCGGCCACATCGTTGGTGGTGGCAATCCCGGGACCGGGAGCGGAATATTGCGGTGAACAGACGCTGGAGATGGCCCCGAGACTGCCGTTGGTACGGACCAGCGATACGTAGAGGGTGCCCGCGCTTTTATCGGCGGAATAGCTGCCGTAGGAAAGCGAGATGTTACCCGGTCCGGGCGTGGAGCCGCCAATCAGGCGGGCCACATTGCTGCGGGGATGAATGTCCATCCGGCCGACATTGAAAATGCCGGAGTTGGTGGGCATGACGTACATGCCGGAATGATTGGCGGTGCCGCCGCCGACCCGCAGGAAATCGCCACCGATGATGACGTTGGCCGTGCCGGGTTCGACGGCGATGGCGGAAACGAAGTTGCGATTGTTGCCAGAGGGATAATCGTTGGTATTGACGGCGTCCGGATTGTGATAATGGTTGACCAGCCCGGCAAATTGATTGTAGGCGGTGTCGAGGAAGCTGGTGTCCAGACTGCCGTAGGGAAAGATGCGGGCGATGCCCATCCGGCGGGTTTGGTTATAGGTGGTGAAATCGCCCCCCAGAAGGATGTTGCCATCGGGTTGAATGGTGATGGCATAAATGGCATCGGCGAGGCCGGTCTGGGGATTAAACGTGCCATTATTGGTGGTGGAACCGGGATTAAAGGTGGTATCGACCAAGCCATTGGCATCGAGCAGGACAATGCCGTTGTAGCGGGCGAGTTCCATATAGGAAAAGGCCCCGCCCACGAGCACACCGTTGCCCTGGATGGCCAGGGCGTACACGGGATCGGTGGCGCCGGAATCCGGGTTATACGTGCCGATGCCGGCGAGAAAGTTGGTGTCCACGGAGCCATTGAGATTTAAGCGGGCGATGCCGCCGTATTTGCTGCCGGAAACGGTGGCAAAATCGCCGCCGATGAGCACGCGACCGGCGGGGTCCACCACCACGGCGTTGACCGCGCCATCCGGACCGCTGCCCGGATTGAATGTGGAATCCACGGAGCCGTTGGCGTTTAACCGGGCGACGGAGGCCCGATTGAAGCCGTTGACCGTGGAGAAGGTCCCGGCGATGACGATTTGGCCATTTGTCTGCAAGGCGAGGCACAAGACCTGACCATTCGCGCCGGTGCCGGGATTAAAGGAGGCGTCCACGGAGCCATCGCTGTTCAAGCGGGCGATGTGATGCCGGTTGGCACCATTAAACGCGGTGAAATTGCCGCCGATGATGATTTTGCCGTCCGGCTGGAGGGCCATGGCATTGATCACATCATTGGCCCCGCTGTTGGGGGGCGCGAGGAAAGTAGGATCTTGATAACCATTGGCCAGGACACGGACGATGCGGTTGTAGGGATTTGAATCGTAAGAATTGAAGCTGCCGGCGATGATCGCGTTGCCATCGGGTTGTTCCACGACGGCATAGACGGTGCCACCATTCCCATTGGCAGTGCCGCTCACCCCGCCTTGCGTGCCGGGGTATTTCAAAAAGGGCGGGGTGGAATCATTCGTATTATCCTTGTTCCAATAGGGGTCCACTGAACCGGCGGGCAGGACGGTGGCCAGGGTACCGGCGGTCATGGACAGGATAGTGACCGTGGTTTGACCGACCCCGCCGATGAGATCCTGGCCGGCTGGGTTTGAGAGGGCCATGGTGAAATCCTTGTTGAAACCGCTGCCACTATTCAGGAGACCAATCGTGATGGTGGCGTTGGTCACCCCGGCGGCGAACGTGACGGTGCCCGAGGCGGGGCCGGTGTAGTCAACCCCAGCCTGGGCGTAATCTGAACCGGCGGTCAGGGAGGCGGAGGTGTCGATGGCGAAATCCACCGAGCCTCCGGTATCGGGCGGGCCGTTGAGGGTGCGGGTGACGGTGATAGTGGCGTTGGGGGCGCTGGCGTCCACCTGGTAAGCGCTACTGGAGAAGTCATAAACGGAGTTGGTGGTGGTGGGGTCGGTGGCCACGGTGGTGGTCAGGCCGGCGGTGGTGCCGAGCGTGGGCGGGGCCAAATCCGCCGATTCCAGCGGGTCCAGCGTGGGGGTGCCCAAGGTGACGGAGCCCGCGCCGCCCGGCACCACGATGGAGGCGCTCATCTGGTAATCATCAAATACCAAAATGCCGTTGGTCGCCCCGGAATAGGGCACGAGCACCCGGCCATTGGCCCCGCCGACCCGGGCCACGGTCACACGGGAACTGCCCCCGCTGGCGCCGTTGGTCAGGCTGCCGGAGGTGAACTGGAAAATTCCGGAAGGCAGGAGGCCTTGCGCCTGGGTGATCTGTGAAGTCAAACAGATGAGCGCGAGGAGCGCCCAAGTGGAGAAAGGCAATAATTTCATAAATCGATGCTGTGGGGGAACTTGGCGGTGATTTTGGGTGGAGGCGGCCGGCCCGGCAGGGGGCAAGGCCTCCGGAAATTTGTACCAGCCGGTTTTGGGTTGGTGATCCGCTCCGTTCAGACCTGCTATATTTTCCATAAATGATTTCCCAAGATGCCTTTGAGGCCGGCCGGATTTCCGACCTGGCTTTAATCTATAAAGACCTGACCCTTGTGGGTGCCGCCGGGCACCTGATGGCAAATGGCGCAACGCAACTGACATCCCGCCCATTAAGGGGTTCGGGTAAATAGTGGTTGCGGGACGTCCCACCTTATAACTAAGGCCGGGCGTCGTCAATAGGATTTAAGGGTAGGAGAAGGGTCGTTTTGGTGGAACATAATTCATTTAATATGCTGGTTCGCAATGAATTGCAAATTGATCATGGCAACTCTCACCGTTCGTCGGCCCGCCTTCCCGGACTTCCCGGGCAACTTGGGAAGAGCTAATAAAGCGGCCGAGGCCGGGGGCTGAACCGCCGCGGATGAACCCAGAACAGGGCGGGCAGGGAGGGCGCTTTTAAATTAATTAAGTTTGCGGCAAGTTTTGGGGAACCTTTAGGCTGCCCGGGTCTCCTATGAAAGATGAAACACTATGTCCGATGGCCGGCAATTTGAAGAATTGGTAGGCGAGTATTACGAGCCGCTCTATCAATTTGCCTACACGCTGACCCGCGAAGCCGCGGGGGCGTGCGATTTGGTGCAGCAAACTTTTTGCGTGTGGGCGGCCAAAGGCCATCAGTTACGGGACGGGACGAAAGTGAAAACCTGGCTGTTCACCACCCTGCACCGGGAATTTTTGGGATCCCGGAGGCGGCAAACCCGGTTTCCGCATATGGATTTGGAGGGGGCGGAAACCGAATTACCGGTGGTGGAGCCAGTGGCCACCAGCCGGCTGGATACGGAGCGTCTGCTGGCGACGCTGGCGGCACTGGACGAGGTTTATCAGGCACCGGTGGCGCTGTTTTATTTGCAGGACTATTCCTACCAGGAAATTGCGGAAATTCTGGGAGTACCGTTAGGTACGGTTAAATCGCGGCTGGCCCGGGGACTGGACCGGTTGCACGGCATGCTGGAGGGGCCTCAAGCCTGGAACCTTAAAAAACAAACCAACCCGGAATACAAAACTTTGTGAATCGCGAAGACGTCAAAAATGTGCTCGGGATTTACCGCCCGGGGAGCCCGGATGAGCTGGACCCCGAGGTGCGGGAAGCGCTGGGGCAGGCCCGGCAGGATCCAGAACTGGCCCAGTGGTTGCAGGACCACGGGCGGCGGCAGGTGCAAATTCGGCAACAATTGCAGCGGATTACCGTGCCAGCGGGTTTGAAGGAACGCATTTTAGCCGAACACCAAGCCCGGGAGAAAATTATTCCCTGGCCGTCCCTGCGGTATTGGCTGGCGGCGGCCGCAGTGGTGGCGGTCCTCGTTGGGCTGCCTTTCTGGCTCCGGACCAACTTGCGGAGCAGCACCGACTTTGCCAAGTATCAAACGGAGATGGCGGCGGTGGCTTTGCGGGGTTATGCCATGGAGTTGAACACTCATGATGCGGGAGCCATCCGGCAATATCTCGGCCAGCATCAAGCCCCGGACGATTTTGTATTGCCGGGCGGTTTGCAGCAGGCGGTGGTGGCCGGATGTGCCATTGAAAGCTGGCAGGGGCGGAAGGCGGCCATGGTTTGTTTCCGCACGGGCCAGCCTTTGCCCGCCGGGGCGGAGAGCGATTTGTGGCTGTTTGTGATTGATCAGGGGGCCGTGGCGGACGCCCCGGCCAATGGGCGACCGGTGGTGGCCAAAATTAACCGGCTGAGCGTGGCCACCTGGTCGCAGGCCGGCAAACTTTACGTGCTAAGCACCACGGCGAATGCGGGAGTGCTCCAGAAATTCCTCTGAAATGGGGAGGCTTTTTAACCAGCCGCCGGAGGTCAATCTGGGCCCTACTTCCGGGAGTTGAAGGCACCCAGTTGACCTCCCCCGGGGGGGAATTCGTCAGCGGATTTCAGGGATTTATTACCCAGGCCAGCCTCGGGCGGTGGGGTGGGAGGTAACTGCGCAACGGGAAAAGGTTCGACGGGGAATGGCCGTGCTGGTTGCCAAACAGGGAGGGGCTGGCCGATAAAACCACCGCAATGAAATGCCAGCGGTTAATTCAGAATCACGGGGATCGTGTCTTTCTTGACGCTCATGTGGGCCAATATCCAGGCGAAGTCGGTGCCACTGGAGGTGACCGCCACGGGCAAATAGGTTTGGTTCGGCTGGATGGGTTGAATCGTTTCGGGATCCACCCAACGATGGAAT
>CAIZWI010000432.1 GCA_903936645.1 uncultured Verrucomicrobia subdivision 3 bacterium | reverse complement strand
GTTTTTGCAAGGCGTCCCTTTGGGGACGCCTTTTTTATTAGGCACACTTGACCCGGGGGGGAAGGCCGGGGAAGGCAGCAGGCCAGCCAATTCCCGTGCGTGAGCAGGGCGGGTGGTTGGTGGCGCTTAAAGGCAAGGGACTGGTGGGCAAAACGCCATATTACCATTGCCTAAACACCGGACTCGGAGTATCGGTTTAAAGTGCAATCCCGTTTTATTTCGAGTGCCGCCGGACGGCTTATCGTTGCCGGCTGGTGGTTGCTGATCATGGTGCAATTGGCCGGGGCCACGAACATTCGTCTGCACAATGAACTGATTGATCCGCAATCCGCCACGAACCGGGCAGTGCTGGCGGCCGCCCGGCATTCGCGGTCTCCCGCCACGGGACTGGTGGTGGTGCAATTTGACGGTCCGCTGACTCCGGCGCGGCGGGTGGCCTTGCGGCAAGCCGGGGTGGAATTGCTGCAATATGTGCCGGAGGATGCGTTTGTCGCCAAATTAAACAATGTGTCGCTGGCCACGGTGGGGGCGCTGCAGGATGTCCGCTGGGTGGGGCCTTACCGGGCGGAGCACAAGATTCATCCCCGACTGGCGGCGGCGGCACTTGCGGCGAGCCAGACCAACCAGACCCTGGGCGTTACCATTTTGCTGTCGCCCGCCGCCACCGAAGCGGAGCTGGCGGCGGCGCGCACGCATTTGACGGCCGTGCAACCCGAGACCCGCCTGCGGCAGGGCGTCATTCTGCGGGGGGAATTGGCTCCTGGACATCTGGCTGCCCTGGCGCAATCCAGTGCGGTGCTGTGGCTGGAGCGGGCACCCCGGCGGAAGCTGGTGGATGAACTGGCCGCGAAAATCGTTGGGGGTGATGATGGGCAGGTGGCCACCCGCACGGTTACTGAGCAAATGGGCTTTAACGGGGCCGGCGTGACGGTCTGTGTGGCCGACACGGGGCTGGATTCGGGTAATACCAACACCATGCACCCGGATTTACGCGGCCGGGTGACGGGGTTTCAGTATTATGGGGATTTAACGGACGGATCGGATGGTTATGGGCATGGCACCCATTGTGCCGGGATTGTGGCGGGGAATGCGGCGACGGGGGAGACGGATCCGGATTCGGGCGCCTGGTATGGGCTGGGGGTGGCCTCCGGGGCCAGTGTGTTTGTGGAGCGCATTTTTGATGACAGTGCGAATCCGGCCACGCCGTTTCCCAGTGACGAAACCCTGACGCAGGATGCGGTGCGCCACGGGGCTAAAATCGGCTCCAACAGTTGGGGCGACGATGTGCAGGGCGAATATGATATTGATGCCGCACAATTTGATGAGCTGGTGCGGGATGCGGATGCGGGCACGGCCGGGGACCAGCCGTACATTCTGGAATTCTCGGCCGGCAATGCGGGGCCGGGCACGCAAACCATTGGCAGTCCGGCGACCGCCAAAAATGTGATTGCCACCGGGGCCTCGGAGAATATCACGGGCACCTTCGCGGCCACTTACGGACTGTATGCGGACGGCCCGGACACGATGTGTGATTTTTCCAGCCGGGGTCCGTGTGCGGATGGGCGGATCAAGCCGGACCTGGTGGCGCCGGGCAGTTGGATTGCGTCGGCCGCCTCGTCGGCCGCGCTGAATGAAGCGGCGATCGCGTGGACGGCGATTGACAATTATTACGTGTTCATGGGGGGGACCAGCATGGCCGGCCCCTACGCGGCGGGGGCGGCGGCGGTGTTTGTGCAGTATTACCAGAGCCAGCATACGAATGCGGTGCCGTCACCGGCGCTGGTGAAGGCGGCCTTGATCAACTCGGCGAATGAACTGGACGCAGCGAATGGGGGCCCGGGTCCGCTGCCGAACAACGACGAGGGCTGGGGGCGGATCACCCTGACCAATTTGATCGTGACGAACTTCATCACCGCACCGCGCATTTACCAATACCTGGACCAGAGTGTCCGGCTCACTAACAGCCAGGTGTATGTCCAGCATGTGTTTGTGTCGGGGGCGGACCAGCCGCTCAAAATCACCCTGGCGTATACGGATGTGCCGGGTTTTCCGGGCGCGCTGCCGGCGCTCGTGAATGACCTGGATCTGGAGGTGGTGGGCCCGGATGGCACGCTGTATCGCGGCAACCAGTTTGGCGCGGGCGAATCGGTGCCGAACCCGCCCTCGACGGACAAGCTGAACAATGTGGAGGGCGTGCGGCTGTCCCAGCCCGTGCCCGGTGATTATGTGGTCCGCGTGCGCGGGAGCAAGATCGTGGCGGATGCCGTCAGCAACACCCCCGCGCTGGACCAGGACTTTGCGCTGGTTGCCTCCGGGAATCTGGCGCGGCCGGGGGTGGGCCTGATATTGCTGGACCGGCCCGCGTACACCGCCCCCGGCACCATGCAAGTGGAGGTGCTGGATGCGGCCCGGGCCGCCAGCAACACGGTGAGCGTGCTGGTGACCAATCTGACCGAGCACAAGTGGACCACCAACCGGTTGCTGGCCGCCGGGAATTATGGGGCCTTTACGGGCGCGGTGGCCACGGTGACGGGGGTGGCGGCCACCGGCCAAATCCAGATTGCGAATGGGGACAGCCTGGCGGCCAGCTATGTGGACGCCTCCGGCACGAAGCGCGTGGCCACGGCGCTGGCCGATTTGGTGCCGCCGGTCATCAGCGGGGTGGCGCCGGCGACCGATGTGGGGGTGCTGACCATTACCTGGCAGACCAGCGAGCCGGCCAATTCCCTGGTGCGTTACGGCACCAACCGCGCGAACTTGAATCTGGCGGTCACCAATAATGCGCTGGTGACCAGCCATTTGGTCAAGCTGAGCCGGCTGATGCCCGGCCGGGTTTATTATTATCTGGTGGGGGCCACGGATGCGGCGGGGAATTCGGCCACGAACAATAATGCCGGGGCGGATTTTACGTTTACCGGCCAGGCCACGCCCACGGTGTTATTGGTGGATGCTTACGATACGGTGGCGGAAACGGCGAATGGGGCCACGGTCATTCCCGACAGTGCCTACACGAACGTGCTGGCGGCGGCGGGAATTAGTTATGGTTTTTGGAAGGTGAACGCGCGGGGTTATCCGCAACTGGCCGATTTGGAACCATTCCCCGTGGTGATGTGGCGGCTGACCGACGACCAGGTTAATTACGGTGTGGATGCCGATGGCCTGCCCGATCCGACGGCCACGAACAATACTTTGAATGCCGCGCAGCAGTTCATGATTCAGAGTTATTTGAATGGTGGCGGGTCGTTCTTCCTGGCTTCCATGGGGATTCTTTCGCAACTGGGCGACGTGCCGTTCCGGCAGAATGTGCTGCAAGTGGGCGGCTTTCTGCAAAACCCGGATCCACCGGCTCCGTGCACGGATTGCGATGAGGATTTCGGCGTGCCGGCGATTATTGGCGCCCCGGGCACGGTGGCCAGCGGCATGGGCGTGGCGTTGAATTACACGAATTATCCCAGCTTTGACGATGGGGTGGGCGATGTTTACGGCCCGGATTTCTCGGATACGTTCACGCCGGCGGGCACGGCCACGGGGATTACGTTTGAGTCTGAGTCGGGCAAGCCCTGTGGCATGAGCTATCCCATGACCGGGGTGGACAGCCCCGGCCGGGTGGTGTTCCTGGCCTATCCCTTTGACACCATGCCCACGAATGGCACCGCGCCGAACAATGCGATCAGCCTGTTGCAAAAGGCCATTCAGTTCCTGGCGCCGGGGGTGAATGGGGCGGGGGTGGTATGGCTGGATAACTCGCTTTACACCACCAATGACATGGTCACCATCCAGATGGGGGACGCGGACCTGGCCGGTTTGGGGCAGGCGACGGTGACGGTGGCCGCCAGTTCCCGCACCAACCGGGTGACCGTGACGCTCTACGAAAGCACGCACCCGGGCTTGTTCAGCGGCACCGTCACCTTGCTGGCGGGCAATGCCACCACCAATCAACTGGTGGTGCGGAATGGGGACACCCTCACGGTCACTTATTTTGATGCCTCCAACAATCGCAACGTGGCGGCCACGGCCACGGTGGATACGATTCCGCCGGTGATCACGATGGTGGCGGCCGTCACTGATTATGCGAATGCCAAGGTGACCTGGACCACTTCGAAGGCGGCTGATTCCGCGGTGCAATACAGCGAATCGCCCTTGCCGGACCGGTCTGGTTACCTGAGTGCCCTGACCACCAACCATGCGGTCACCATCAGCGGGCTGGCGGCGAACCGGATTTACTATTACCAAGTGGTGAGCCGCGACCAGGCGGGCAATACGACGGTGGATGATAACCAGGGCAAGCTTTATACGTTGCAAACCCGCAAGGCACCGCAGCCGCCGTGGTTTGACAATCTCGAAAGTGGCGCGGCGGGCTGGTCGGTGGTGGCGGATCCGGTTTACGGATCGGATGCCAATTGGACCTTGGGCACGCCGCACAATGGGCTGGTCAGTGCCGCTTATTCCGGCACGAACGCCTGGGGCAGCGACCTTGCGGGCAACCAGAACTTTTTTCTGATCAGCACGTATCTCTACAGTCCGGTGATTGATTTGTCGGGCTTGACCTCGGCCACCCTGACCTTCTGGGACGTGTGCGATTTCAGCAGTGGCCTGGAGGAAAGTGAGGTGCTGGTGAGCACCAACAGCAGCACCGCCCCGGGCAAACTGCCGGTGGCGGCGGATTTCAGCGCAAACATTGCCGAGACCTGGCAGCAGGAATCGGTGGATTTAACTCCGTTCGTGGGCAAAACGATTCAGGTGGTTTTCTATTATCTGGGCGTGTCGGCCGGCTCCCGAGTTTATGGGTGGACGCTGGATGACGTTGCCATAAATGGCACGGTGGCGGGCGGCTCGATTAATATCACCAAGAGCCTGGGGCAGGGGACCTGGTCGCTTTTTTCCCAGTCCTCACTGGGCCTGATTCCGGTGCAGTCGGACAGCACTCCGGCCGTGACGATCAGCAATTTGCCGGCGGGGAACTACGTGGTTCAGTTCAGTGATGTGCCCTACTATCAAACCCCCTGGGACCAGACTAATACGTTGGTGGCGGGGGGCACGTTGAATTTCAATGGCAATTACACTTTTGTGGATGCGAACCACAACGGCATCTCTGATGCGTGGGAGCAGGACTACTTTGGCGCGGCGGTTACGAATCGCACCAAGCTGACGGACACCGATCACGATGGCATGACCGACTACGCCGAATTTGTGGCGGGC
>CAIZWI010000431.1 GCA_903936645.1 uncultured Verrucomicrobia subdivision 3 bacterium | reverse complement strand
GAGACCCTGCGCACCCACTTGCTCAGTGATGTGCATTCCCCGGCCAAATGGCGGGTGAATGGCCCCCTCGCCAATATTCCCGAGTTTCATGCGGCCTTCGGAGTGAAGCCGGGCCAGGCAATGTGGCGCGGACCCGAGAAACAAGTAAAGGTATGGTAAAACAGCTCGATTCGAACGCTTATTGAACAGTCTGGGCGGGCGCGATTTGCGCCTGCCGCATCCTGGTGACTTCCGTCCAAAACTCCGCCGGACGGGCATGGCCAGCCAAAGACATTTCACCGTGTCACCTAAATTCGCTACGCAGATTTGGCTCGAAATTTGCCCTGGCAGACTGCAGCCTGACGCCATTCCTTGACGTTGCGCTTCCTGAGTTTGATCGTTGGCTTCCGCCACGCGTCACCGTCATGGCGATTCAAAGGCAAGCAACCCGGTGGCACTGTATGATGAAATTGAGTTTGCGGGAAAAAATCGGTTATGGCTTCGGCGACGCCGCCTCTTCCATGTTCTGGAAGCTGTTTTCGATGTATCTGATGTTCTTTTATACGGACATCTTCGGCCTGACGGCGGCAGCGGTCGGCACCATGTTCCTCGTCACTCGCATCTGGGACGCGGCGTTTGATCCATTTGTGGGCGTGCTAGGGGACCGCACCGAATCGCGCTGGGGAAAATTCCGGCCCTACCTGCTCTGGATGGCCATCCCCTTTGGGATAATCGGGGTGCTGACCTTTACCACCCCCGACCTGAGCCCCAGTGGGAAATTGATCTACGCCTATGTAACCTACTCGCTGATGATGATGATTTATTCACTCATCAATGTGCCCTACGCCTCGCTTTTGGGCGTAATGACCGCCGATGGCAGGGAACGCACAACGCTGTCCACCTTTCGCTTCATCTTCGCCTTTGGCGGCAGCCTGGTCGTGCTGGCCGCCGCCGAGCCCGTGGCCGGCTTTTTCAGCCGGCTCGGCGGTGGCGCCCCGAATTTACAACGCGGCTGGCAATGGGCCGCCGCCGTGTTCGCCGCCATCGCGGTGATCCTGTTCTGGCTCACGTTTGCGTGGACCCGTGAGCGCATCCGCCCCATCAACGAACAGACCTCGCTCAAAGGCGATCTGCGGGATTTGCTGAAAAACACCCCCTGGTTTGTCCTGCTGGGAGCGGGCATTGCCACAATTTTTTTCAATTCCATCCGCGATGGCGCGGCCATTTACTACTTTAAATACTATCTACACACTCAGGCGGCCTTTTCCCTGCCCTCCCTGAACGTGACCATGGGCTGGAGCAGCCTCTATTTCGTAATTGGCCAGGCGGCCAACATTATTGGGGTCATTCTCGCCAAGCCCATTTCCGACCGGATCGGCAAAAAACTGACGTTTTTTGCAGCCATGCTCTCCGCCACCATCTTCAGCCTCGCGGTTTACGGCGTGCCACCCGACTCCGTATCCTGGGTGCTTTTGCTGCAATTTTTCATCAGCTTGAGCGCCGGCTTTGTGTTCCCTCTATTATGGTCCATGTATGCGGATACGGCCGATTATTCTGAATGGAAATCCGGCCGTCGCGCGACCGGACTGGTCTTCTCCGCTTCGTCCATGTCCCAAAAATTCGGCTGGACTCTGGGTGGGGCCTTTGCCGGGTGGTTGCTGGGATTTTATGGCTTTCAGGCCAACGTGGTGCAGAATAGCGACACCCAGCAGGGCATTCGCATGATGGTCAGTGTTTATCCGGCGATTGGCGCGCTCATCTCGGGTTTGTTCATGCTGGTGTATCCGCTCAAGCAACCGTTGCTGGACCAGATTGAAACCGAACTGGGCTCCCGCCGCGCCAGCCAGGTAAAATCCTCCAAGGCCACCGCCTAACCCGCCATGAAACAACCATTCTTTGTCCTCATCGCGCTGTTAGCAACCCTATTCCACGCGCGGACCGATGGGGTCAATTCCCGCCTGCATGATTTTATCACGGTGCGCGGGGACCAATTGCTGGAGGGCAACCAGCCCTTCCGGTTTATCTCGCTGGACATCCCCAACTTGCTGCTGGTGGAGGATAATGTGGCATTTAACGAAGTGAATCCCTGGCGCCTGCCCGACCGGTTTGAAATCAATGACGCGCTAGCCACCATTGCCGCCATCGGCGGAACCGTAACACGCACTTATGTCATCAGCGTGCTGCGCCCGAATGATCCCCCCGGCACCCCGCGGCATGTGCTGGCTCCGGGCCAGTTTAATGAAGCCGCGTTTCAAACTCTGGACGAAGTGCTGGCCGCCGCCAATCGCTCCGGCGTGCGGTTGATCATTCCCTTCGTGGATAACTGGCCATGGATGGGTGGACGCGCCGAATACGCTGGGTTTCGGGGCAAAACCAAGGACGATTTCTGGACCGATCCGCAACTCATCGCCGATTTTAAGCAGACCATCAAATTCATCCTGACCCGCACCAACACCATCACCGGGCAGCGCTACGCCGATGACCAAGCCGTGCTCTGTTGGGAGACCGGCAACGAAATTGCCTCGCCTCCCGCCTGGACCCGGGAAATTGCGCACTACATCAAGACTCTGGATACGAATCATTTGGTCATGGATGGATTTAACGCCTCCAGCCTGCGGCCGGAATCCCTCTCGATCTCTGATATCGACATCGTGACCACCCATCATTATCCGGGCAGCCAGCAAAGTTTTGCCGATTTGATCCGGGGTAATGCAGCCCTGGCCCGGGGCAAAAAACCTTACATTATTGGCGAATTTGGGTTTGTTAACACCGCCCAGATGGCCGCGGCGATGGTCGCGATAAAAAATAGCAGCGCGTCCGGCGGGATGTTGTGGAGCTTGCGCTTTCGGGATCGGGACGGCGGCTTTTACTGGCACAGTGAGCCTGGGCTGGGCGGCAACCTCTATAAGGCCTTTCACTGGCCGGGCTCCCGCCTTGGCAATGATTACGACGAAAGCCAATTGCTAAATCTGGTGCGGACCAATGCCTACGCCATTCGCGGGCTGCCGGTGCCGCCAGTACCCGTGCCGCAACCGCCGACGTTGCTGACCGTGACGAATGCGTCGGCCCTTGCCTGGCAAGGTTCAGTGGGGGCCACGGATTATCAGGTGGAGCGCTCCTCGCGCCGCACCGGCGAGTGGTCGGTGATCGCCACGAATGTGGATGAGGCACTCACCCAGTATCGTCCGGAATTCTCGGATGAAACCGTGCCCGCCGGCAAATGGTATTACCGGGTCCGCGCCCGCAATGCCTCCGGGCTTTCCGAACCTTCGAATGTATCTGGTCCGGTGCGGGTTAAAAGTGCCACACTGGTGGATGAACTGGCCGATTTTTCACGCGTGCAGGCCCAAACCGGTGACTGGAAAATTGCCACGCACGACTGCCGCTCCGCTCGTGAGGACGCGCACCGCGCCGCTGGCCAGGCGGGCGATTCACTGACCTACCAGGTGCCCGCCGCCGTGCAAAGCGTCCGGGTATTCGCCTTCTTCCCCAAGGAAGAAAGCGATCCTCGGTTCTCGCTCTCCACCGACGGCCGGCATTTTGAAACCGTGGTTTTGCAAAAAGACAGCAACTATCAAGGTGCCGGCGAATACGGCTATTGGCGCGCCGCGGAATTTCAGGTGCAAAACCTGAAAGGCCGGTCTTATTTTCGCCTCGAACTTACCGGTGAAACCCAAATTGGCCGCGTGGAAATCACCCACCCGGCCCTGCCTTGATGAAGCCCACGAACGCAATGAACCTGCTGGCGGAGCAAGTCGAGGAACACCTGTTTAACCACCTCATGCCCTTCTGGTGCGGACCGGCTTTGGATACCGTCAATGGCGGCTGGATGGGGTGGTTGTCCAACGATTTACAACCCGATCGTACGCAGCCCAAGGGCCTGATCGTAAATAGCCGCATACTGTGGGCGTTTTCGGCGGTTCATCCTCACCGGCCGGAGCCCGTATTTCGCGAGCTCGCCGCCCGGGCGTTTAATTATGTGATGACGAAGTTCTGGGACACCAAATATGGTGGTGCCTACTGGCGGTTGGATGACACCGGCCAGGTGGTGCTGGACGATTCCAAAAAAACCTACGGCCAGGCCTTCTACATCTACGCGTTAACGGAATATCACCGGTCGTTCGGCGACCAGGCGGCCCTGCTGCGGGCCATGGAATTGTTTGAGCTGATCGAGTCGCACGCGCATGACGGGCCATTTGGCGGCTATAACGAAGTCTGCCGGCGGGACTGGTCCGAAGCGGGCATTGAGGCCCGCCTGAGTGACAAGGACATGAACGAGAAAAAGTCCATGAACAATCACCTGCACGTGCTCGAGGCCTATACCAATCTGTATCGCGTCTGGCCCGAGCCACGCGTGGCGGCCCGCTTGCGGGAATTGCTCGTAATTTTCTTAACGCGCATCCTCGACCAGCGCACCGGGCACCTGCACCACTTTTTTGACAGCGCATGGAACGTGCGTTCGGATACCTACACTTTCGGCCACGATATTGAAGCCAGCTGGCTGCTGTGCGAGGCCGCTGCGGTCCTTGGCGATTCCGCCCTGCTCCAAGGCGTTCAACTGGTTGCCCTAAACATGGCCGAAGTGGCGCTCCGCGAGGGCTTGGGCCCCGATGGCGGACTGGTTTATGAGGGCCGGCAAGGCGCGGTCATCGACGCCGGCCGCGAGTGCTGGCCGCAGGCGGAGGCTCTGGTTGGCTTTTTGAATGCCAGTGAATTAGCTCCGGAGGTCCCGGGCTTTGCCCAAGCCCCCACCGCTGTCTGGAATTATATCCAAAAAAATCTCGTGGACCGGGTGCATGGCGAATGGTTCTGGCGGATTAATCCGGATGGCCTGGTGG
>CAIZWI010000430.1 GCA_903936645.1 uncultured Verrucomicrobia subdivision 3 bacterium | reverse complement strand
CCCCGGTACCCAGCCCGGAACAATCGCGCCCCGGCAGGGGCGCTGGAAAATGGCGAATCCATGCCATCCCTAGACTTCTAGATGCTTATTATCCCAAAACCCGTGAAAATGAACCTGCCGGAAGAATTTTGTCTCACACCCTTGGCTGGCTCGTAATGTTCCGCAGTGCCGCCGTCGCCTTTGCTGGCGTTCCACGCATCAGCGGGCCCGGTTGGGGCGCCTCCTTGAATCGCTGTTTCCTTCCGTCCCGCGGGCTCAGAAAAACGGGTTGTGCGCCTTTTCTTCTGCCACCGTGGTCAGCGGACCATGCCCGGGACACAGCAGCGTGTCCGCCGGCAGGCTCAATATCTGTTCCCGCACTTTCTGCCGGGCCAGCGGCCAGGAATCATTGCCCCGGCCCATCGAACCCGCAAAAATCGCGTCCCCCACCATCGCAATGTGCGGCGCATCCTCCTGCCAGTTGCCCACCACATAGGTCACACCATCCTCCGCATGGCCCGGCGTTTCCCGGTAGGTGATCCGCAGGCCGCCCAGATGAATGATCTCGCTTGGCTTGTTCCGCTGATCCACCGGCGCGCTCTTCGAGCTTGTATGCACCCGGGCCTTGGGCCAGGCCGCGCGGATTTGCGGCAGCGCCTGCACATGGTCATAATGCGAATGTGTGATAAAGATATGCCGCAATTGCAACTGGTTCGCCGCCAGGCAGTCCAGCACCGGCTGGGCGTCAAACCCCGTGTCAAACAGCGCCGCCTCCTGATTCACTTCGTCCCACACTAAATAAGCATTCACACTGCCCCCGTCTTCCGTGGTGGTAAACACCCGGATTTCATGCCAGCGACTCAGATCCGCTGCCGCCGGCTGCCAGCCTTGGGCAATCCCCGCCAATTTCTGCGGGTTCAGGTCCAGTTTGCCGGCCAGCGCCGCCCAATTGATTTTCGCCGGCACCGTCTGGGCCGTTTCCAAACTGGCCAGTTCAGTTTCCGAAATACCTGCCGCCTGGGCCGCCTGGCTGGGGGTCACCCCCGTCATCAGCCGGGCTTTGCCGACGATGTCGCCGATTTGATCTTCGAGATTCATGCCCGGCACAATACCGTCCGCCGCGCCGGACTTCAAGCGGCACTCTCAGCGAACTGGCCTTCCGTGTTACTTTCCCGTGGCTTTTCCCTCCCCATCGCGTATCATCTGCCGTAAATGAGCTGGTTCCGATCCTCGCCACCCAAAGAGCCCGAGCGCTTTTACCTGCTGCCCGGCCAGGGTGGCACCAGCTTTCGCCGCAAGCAACGCGTCCTGCTCACCTGGTCCGTCATTGTCGGCCTCCTCCTTTCCGCCTGCCTCGTTGCCCTCATGCTTTACATGAATAAAGACCACCGTTGACCCGTCCGCCCTAGGCCGGATCCGCCCCGTCACGCTTGACCCGCCGGAACTTGGTGCTACCATGACCCCACGTTCGATGAAAATTGCCCGATTTATAAGCGTTTTGGCGGTGCTGGGCGGCCTGGTCCTCCCCGTGTCTGCCGAGTTGGCCGACGGCGTCAAGGCAATCGTCAATGACACCGTCATCACCGTCGCCCAAGTGGATGATTTCACCCAGCCCGTCATCGAAACCCTGCGCCGCCAGTACGCCGGCCAGCCCGAGGCCTACGCCAAAGCCGTCAACGACGCCTTGGGCGACAGCCTCGAGCAGTTGGTGGAACGCCAGTTGATCCTCCACAGTTTTGACAAGGAAGGCTACAAACTCCCCGACACTGTCATTGATGACGTGATTCAGGAGCGCATCCGCGAACGATTCGGTGATCGTGTCACCATGGTCAAAACCTTGCAAGCCCAGGGCATGACCGTTGAGCAGTTCCGCAAGGATGTGCGCGACCAGTACATCGAGGCCGCCATGCGCAACCAGAATGTCTCCCGCGAAATCATCATCTCCCCCTTCAAGGTCCAAACCTACTATCAAGCGCACCAGTCCGATTACAAAGTCGAGGATCAAGTCAAGCTGCGCATGATCACCCTCAATAAAAACGGGGTGGACTCCGCCAGCACCCTCGCCCGGGCCAATGACATCCTCGCCCAACTGCAAAAAGGCACCCCCTTCGCCGAGCTCGCCCGCCAGTATTCCCAGGATGCCCAGCAACGGCAGGGCGGGGATCGCGGCTGGGTGGATCACACCACCTTGCGCAAGGAACTCGCCGATGCCGCCTTTGCCCTTAAGGCCGGCGAGACCAGCGCCGTCATTGATTTGCCCGAGGCCTGCTACCTGTTGCATGTCGAGGAAGTCCGCAGTGCCCATGTCAAACCCTTGGAGGAAGTCCGCGCCGGCATCGAAAAAGCCCTCCGCACCGATGAGCAGAATCGCTTGCAAAAGCAATGGATCGATAGCTTGAAACGCAAGACCTTCTACCGGTTTTTCTGACCGCCCCCCCAATGACTGGCTGGCTCGGTATTTCCCTCGGTGATGTCACCGGCGTCGGCCCCGAGGTCACCCTCAAAGCCCTGGCCGCCGAGGCCCCCGCCGACGCCACCCGCTACCTCCTGATCGGCGATGCCGGCGTCCTCCAGCGCCTCAACCAGCAGACCGGGCTCCAGCTCCCCCTCCAACCCTATTCCACCCCCGCCGCCCCCGGCCGGTTCTTCGTCGCCAATCCCCTGGCCGAACCCTTGCCCGCCTCGCTCCCGGCCGGTGCCCCCGCCGCCGCCCATGCCTCCGTGGCCTGGCTCGCCGAGGCCGGCCACCGCTGCCTCCGCGGGGAACTGGATGCCCTGGTCACCGCCCCGGTCAACAAGGAATCCATCATCCACGCCGGCCATCCCTTCGTCGGCCAGACCGAATTTCTCTCCGCGCTCGCCGGCACCGACCAGACCGCCATGATGCTCCTGGGCCATGACGACCGCGGCCGCTGGCTGCGCGTGGCCCTCGCCACCATCCATATCCCCCTCAAAACCGTTTCCGACCGCCTCACCCCTGCGAAGTTGCACCTCGCCATGGACCTGGCCGCCCAATCCTGCCGGGATCTCGGCCTGCCCCGCGCCCGCATTGCCGTGTGCGGCTTGAACCCCCACGCCGGGGAGGGCGGGGAATTTGGCGATGAGGAAATCGTCACCATCGCCCCCGCTGTGCAGGCCGCCCGCGCGCGCGGCCTGGATGTCGTGGGCCCCCTGAGCGGCGACACCGTGTTTCACTACGCCCTCCAAGGCGACTTCGATGCCGTCGTCGCCATGTACCACGACCAGGGCCTGGCCCCCTTGAAAGCCGTCGCCTTTGATACCGGCGTGAACTGGACCCTCGGCCTCCCCTTCATCCGCACCTCGCCCGATCACGGCACCGCCTACGACATCGCCGGCCGCAACCTCGCCAACCCCTCCAGCATGATCGCCGCCCTCCGCCTGGCCAAACAACTCGCCTGGAACCGTTAGTGCCCCTGTGGCTGCCAGCAAGCCGGATGCTTGACTAACCAGATTAGTGGCCCTCCATGCTGCGGGAAACCTGCAAAGCGAATAACATTTGAGTTTGCCCAAAATCCTCTTTAAACTCGATATACCCGCTTGGCGATAAACCCCTGCGGATGTTTCAGTCTAATTTTAAAAACACTCGCTGTTTCCGGTTGAGCGGGGGGAATTCGGGAGCGGACTCTTCCTGCATTCCGCGCCGCTATTAGGTTTGGTAAACCGGATGGTTCGCATGCCCTGCCGTTGCGAACTTGCAAAACGGATAACCTTTGAGCTTGACCCAAATTCTTCTCCTAATTAATTCTGAAACACCCACATTGCGATCTACCAATGCGGGTATTTCAGTATATTTTTAAAATTCACCCGCTGCCTCGATTAAGCGGGGGAATGCGGGCTCTGACCCTTCCTGCATTCCGCGCGGCTGTTATGTTTGGTAAACCGTATGGTTCGCATGCCCTGCCGTCGCGAACCTGCAAATCGGATAACCTTTGAGCTTGACCCAAATTCTTCTCCTATTTATAATTGAAATACCCGCATTGCGATCTACCAATGCGGGTATTTCAGTATATTTTTAAAAAAACTCGCTGTTTCCGGTTGAGCGGGGAGAATTCGGGACCGGACTCTTCCCGCATTCCGCGCCGCTATTAGGTTTGGTAACCCGGATGGTTCGCCTGCCCTGCCGTCGCGAAGCTGCAAATCAGATAACGTTTGAGCTTGACCCAAATTCTCCTCCTATTTAAAATTGAAACACCCGCATTGCAGGGCATCAATGCGGGTGTTTCAGACTATTTTTAACCCGCCGCAAGGTTTAACGGTTTTGAAGGTTCCGTCCAGCTCCAACCTTGCGCCGGCCGGCCAGACGGGGCGGGGGAGGGCCTGACCGCCACCTGATGGCCGGCCACAGTTTTCCATTTCCAACCACTCGTGAACCGTGTATCAAACTCATGTCGTTTAATTTCCGACTATTTATGCGCAAAACCCTCATTGCCCTGCTCCTCACCGCCTGCCTCGCCAGTCCGTTCGCCCTGGCCCGCGCCGATGCCGTGGCCGGCCGCCTCACCGTCACCGTCCAGGGTTCCGGACCCGATGTCATCTTGATCCCCGGCCTGGCCTGCTCCCGCGCCGTGTGGGATGGCACTGTCGCCCATTTGGCCGGACACTACCGCCTGCACCTCGTGCAAGTGGCCGGGTTTGCCGGTCTCCCCGCCCAAGCCAACGCCACCGGGCCCGTCCTGGAGCCCACCATCGCCGCGCTCGACGCCTACATCAAAACCAACCATTTGCAATCGCCCCTCGTCATTGGCCATTCCATCGGCGGATTAATGGGCATGCTGCTCGCGTTGGAACATCCCGAAGACACCGGCAAATTGCTGATTGTTGACTCGCTGCCCTTTTACAGCGTTCTGTTCGGCGCGGCCGATGCCGCCGCCGCCGCCCCGCAAGCCGCGCAAATGCGCGACCAGATTCTCCACGAAACCCCCGCAGCCTACGCCCAGGGCGAACGCCAGTTTCTCCCCACCATGGTCAGTTCCCCCGCCGGCCTCAAAGCCGCCACCGAATGGGCCCTTGCCTCCGATAAATCCGTCGTCGCCCGCGCCCTCTACGAGGACCTCACCACCGACCTGCGCCCCCGCCTGAAGGAGATTAAGATCCCCGTCACCATGCTGTATCCCTGGTCAGACGCCATCGGTCTGCCCCCCGCCCGGGTCGACGACCTCTACCAGTCCAACTTTGCCACCCTGCCCAACAAACATCTGGTGCGCATCGATAAATCCTACCACTTCATCATGCTCGACCAACCCGCCGCCTTCGCCACCCAAGTCGATGAATTTTTGAAGTAGCCGGATCCCCGCATTCGGGCCGTTGCAACCTTGTCTGACGGCTGACTTTCGCCTGTGGCCTCGGTGCTCCTTGGGCGATAACCGAAATAAGGTGAACACTTTTGACCCGTGCCCCCACCGGGCGCTGCGCTCGCACCCCTGCACGCCAGGGCAAAGGCCACAATCGCCACCGGTGCCCTGGGTAATCCGGTGGCGCTAACCCTTCCCCAGTCCCAGCGGGACGCCCGAAAATAGCCCGCCTTTTCAAAGGTGGGTTCCCGGTCAATAAAATCCACCCAGCCCCGCCGGGCGGCCGAACCCATTCAGTGTCACCTGCCACCGCCCCAACCCATTGAAGCTTGGAGCTTGGCTATTCTCTGGTGCTTGGAGTTTGGAATTTGGAGCTTTTCCGACCCGGTATCAGTCCTCCCCGTTGCCACTGTTGACCATTTTCCTTCCGCGGAACATCCCAAATAAAAACCCCCTCCCATTCGCCGTTAGCCCACCTGTCACCGCCCGCACCCATTGAATTTTGGAGCTTGGATATTCTCTGGCGCTTGGAGTTTGGAATTTGGAGCTTTTCCAAGCCGCTGCCCTCTTATTAACAAAACCACGCAAAAACGGCCCATTTAACAATATTTAATGCTATTTAATGATTTTGCGAAAGTCGCCGGGCGTTTTCTGGCCATCCCGCAGACTACAAAGCCGGGTTGCGCGGGAACTTGGCGTACGGCAGGCGCGCCCCCCGATACTGCGTCTGGTCCGCCCGGATCGGTACCGGCGCCGGGAAGAGCGAGGCCCCGCTGGCCGCAATCAAATCATCCTGGTCAATCCCGTCCCCGCTCACCCCAATCGCCCCAATCAAGACCCCATTCCGGTACAGTGGGAAGCCCCCCGGAAAAATGGTAATCCCGTTCGGCAGGTTCGGATCCACATTCGTGGACGTCGTAATCGCCGCCCCATTCAAAGGATTCGTAAACGGAATCGGCGTCGGCGTGATGATGGAAAACCGCTCCTGCAAACCCAGGAAAATGCCCGGTTGCGTGCCACTGATGCCCGGCGGATACAAACCCTGGGCCAGAAAGCCCACCGTCCGCGCCGAGTAAGCCCGGTTGCTCGCCGAGAAAAAGACCGCCGTCCGCGCCTTTTGCACCGCCACATCCCAGCTAAAGCGCGTCGTATTCGGCGACGTGCAAAACGTCCCCAGCACCACCGGCGGCCGGCCATTGCTATTCGGATTATTGACCACCGTGATAAACACCTGCGCCACCGAACCCAGGGGCTGCCGGATGCCCGCGCGCGTGGTCCGGGCCCGGTTGGCCGCGGCCACCAGAATATTCGTCACCTCGG
Organism: uncultured Verrucomicrobia subdivision 3 bacterium; assembly: GCA_903936645.1. Lineage (GTDB taxonomy): Bacteria > Verrucomicrobiota > Verrucomicrobiia > Limisphaerales > UBA11358 > UBA11358. The sequence continues at coordinate 439 of CAIZWI010000430.1, read as the reverse complement.
CCGCCGTCAGCCGGGCTGTGCCCCCCGGCAGCGGCACCGTCGCGGGATCCGCCATAATCGGCTGGCGCAACTGCCCCGTTGCTCCCCCCAAAGTCACCACCGGATACGGAAAGGGCAGGGGCGAGTTGGTCAGGCTGTAGGGAGCCAGCACCTTCCCCGGCAATGCCGCCAGCGCCTGCACCGTCCCCAGGCGGGTCGTGCTGGCCACATAGGCCAGCCGGATGCCACCCACAAAAATATCCGACCCCCAAATTCCCCCCGGCGGACCATACCCCGTTTGCCCCGCCAAGGCCACATCCTCATCCCCCGCCGCACCGGCGATCACCGCCGCCGTCACATCCAGCGCCGTGGAGCCGTCGCCCGACACCCCAATGCCCCCCACCAAATGCCCGTTTTGGTACAAGGGCAGGCCGCCCGGCGTGCCCGCCAGTCCGCCCGT
>CAIZWI010000429.1 GCA_903936645.1 uncultured Verrucomicrobia subdivision 3 bacterium | reverse complement strand
CGCCACTTCCGTTGGCTCCAGTTGTGCGTTCTGGGCTCCCGCAAACCCGGATAGCGAACGGGTATAGCCCACCCGCAGCGTGGTGCTCGCAGTTGGGGTCCAGACGAGTCCCGCTTTGGGGGAAATCTGGGCCTTCGTCCGGTCCGCTTCTACAAATGGCGTGGTATTTGGATCTGCCGGCAGATGCAGCAGGTCGTAACTTACTCCCGCAGTAAAGGCCAGGGGATCCACGATTTGCCAGGTGTGATATCCGTAGAGTGAGACATGATGATAGTCCAGGGTAAAATCTTGATTCGTCACCAAGGGCGCGGCGGGGAAGTAGAAGGTTGCCAAACCGCTGTCATTGGATTCCAAATTCTGATAATGCACACTCCCCCAATCGTAACGAGAGCCGAAAATGGTCGTATGGCTTTCCTGCTCCCATAGCTGTTGAAATTCAACGGAATATTTCTCGGTCTGAATTCTGGCATTTAAGTTGTTGCCCGGAAAAAACACGTTGTTTGTGGTGTAGGCATCATCCCGAATCTGACCAATATATTGTCCGGCATTGCTAACCTCAGCGCGATTGTCGGATACCTGGCGGCTGGCAAAGAACAGCGTCTGCACGCCCGAGCTCCAGTCATGATGGAAACCCAGAAACAAGTTGGGTTCCTGGGTTTCACTGGTTCGATTGGCGGTTGAAGCATCCGGTGGATGGTAATACTGGTTTACATCCCCGGAATCTACTTTGGCTAGTTGAATACTTCCAAACAGACTGTCATGCGGGGTCAGCTGCCCCTTCAGATTAATGTCAAACTCGCGCTGCTCAAAATCCTGATTCGCCCGCTGCCCCGGGTCAAACTGGTAGGAAGTGCCGAAATCAAATGTGAATTTGTCCGACGTATAAAACTCATCGGCATTTTCGGTCCATGCGCCCCGGCTTCGGTAGGTGGTGTCCGACACCCCCCCAAAACGGCTGTGGTCAAATAATTGGGCATGCGGTTGTTCCGCCAGGGTGGCCGAGAGCCAGCCCGCCCCGGTGGGGGCCAGGAGGTTGGCAATCCAAAATTCGTCGCCCGCCGGCGCGTCATAGCGCAAATTGCTCCAGTCGGGCGAACGCAATTGCTCATAGCTGCCCGCCAGGAACAAATGGGCCGAGTAATTGCCGTAATCGGAACTCACCGCCCGCCCGGCCTCATTAAGGCTGGTATCATACATCCCGGCATCCTGGTAAATGCTGGCGAGATTGGCGCTGCGCACGGCACTGTCCTGATCCAGCAACAATTGGGAGCGATAAACACTGCGGTTGTTGTTCAGCGCCTGGGATTTTTCCAAGTCCCGGATGCCCTGGTTAATCTGGTTGTTCTGCTGGTTGAGCAACGCGGAATACAACCAGGGCGTGGGGTCGTTCGGGTCCAGGCGCCGGGCCTGGGCCAGTTCTTTGGCCGCGCGGGCATCGTCACCGGTGGCCGTGTAAGCTTTGCCTAAATAGCTGCGCAACTCCGAGCGCTGGGGTTCCAGCGCCGCCGCCACCAACAGATCCTCCTTGCCACCCTTGGGGTCGCCCAGGCGAATCCGGGCCAGACCGCGTCCCAGCCAGGCATTGCCCAGCGCGGCATCTGTGACAATCGCCCGGTCAAACCAGCTCCGTGCCGCCTCCGGTTGGTTTTGCTCGGACAGAACAAAACCTTTCAAAGCGAGGGCTTGCGCATTAGCGGGTGCCAGGGCCAGACTCCGATTCAAGGCATCCAGCGCGGCCGCATTTTGCCCAAAACTGAATTCCAACTCCGCCACCCGTTCCCAGCCAAAACCAAATTGGGGCGCATTTTGCACCGCGGTGCGCGCCAGTTGCAGGGCGCGGGCCAGGGAAATTTTGCGGTTTGCCTGGGCTTGTTCCCAATACGAACCCGCCAGGTATTCGGAATTGAGCACCGGTCCGTCCAGTCGGGCAAAGGGCTGGCCCTTGACCGCCGCGATCAATTGGCGCAGGGCCCCCGCCAGGCGGTTGATACGTTCGGAATCGCGCGGGAGTGATGCCAATGCCACCTCTGCACCGGCCACCTCCCCGACCGACAATAACAATGCTGCCCGGTAAACCCGCACCCCATCCGTGCTGGGCGGATTAGCCGGAAATTTCGCCAGGGCCGTTTGCAAATCCCCGGCACGATAGGCCGTCAGGGACTCCGCCAGCCGATGCGTTTCGTCCGGCGCCAGGGGCAATTCATCCGGGTCAATCACCGCCGGATAATAAAAACACCATTGCAACAAATTATTGGCCACAAACCCGGCCGTGCGCACCGGTGCCTGGCCCAAATCCACCCCCGCCTGTTGGGCGTTGGTCAGCAGCAGGGTGGCCTGATCGTTGCCCAGGCGCACCTGGCCCTCAACCACCGACACCGTGGTCCGGTCGTGCTCATCCACCGCCATCACAAATTCAGTTCCCACCACGCCAGCCATCGCGCCCCGCGTAATGATCCGGATGCGCCCCGGCTGGTCCCGATGAAAAAACGACGTTATGCCCCGGAGCAATTGCAAACCCGAGTCCTCATCGGCCGTGCGGGGCGGCAAAATTTCCAGTTCGGTCGAGGCGCCAAAGGTGAGAATGGTTTGATCCGACCAGCGCACCACCACCCGGCTGTTAGTCTCGGTATGAATGCGATCCCGCGGGTGGATGGCCTGCCGGACCTGCGCGGGCACCCAGGTCGTGCCATTCGCCGGCAGCACCGCCACCGACCCCTGCACTACCACAATTTGAATGGCAGGGGCGGGGACAGCGGCTGGCTGCGCCCGCAAAATCGCACCGCTCTCCGCGACTTTGGCCCAGATCGCCACTGCCAACGCAAATTTAATCCAGCTTGTGTTCAAGTGTTGTTACCCAACCGCCGGGCGGGTTCGCCCCTTAGTTTGTCTCATGCATGATTAAATAAAATCTGCCGCGCGTCACGCCATTTTACCATGGCCTGGCCGGGTTTATTGAACTCGCCCGAATTAGTTGCTGAAATACTTGAAAATGTCATTGCCAAAGGAAGCGCAAAAACGCATTACTCTTGTCATGGGTGACCTGCGGGATGAATTAATTCCTACGCGAGCCTCACTGATTCAACGGCTTAAGAACTGGGAGGATCAGGCAAGCTGGCAGGAATTTTTTGAAACTTACTGGCATCTTATTTATGGTGTGGCGGTAAAACGTGGCCTGTCCAAAACTGAGGCGCAGGATGTGGTGCAGGAAACCATGATCTCCGTGGCCAAACACATGCCCGCCTTCAAGTACGATGCCTCCCGGGGCTCCTTCAAGACCTGGCTGCTCAACATGACCCGCTGGCGCATCGCAGATCAATTGCGCAAACGCATGCCTTTGGAACCCGCGCCGGATTCCCGTGAGGGCACTCCGCCCGAAGATTTCGACAACGGTGGGGCCGCGACGGGCATTCCCCCCGATTTGGAACTCATTTGGGACACCGAATGGGAGCGCAACCTGCTCGAAGTGGCCATCGGCAAAGCCCGGCGTCGGTTGGATCCCCAACAATATCAACTCTTCGATTTTTACGTCAATAAAGCTTGGGAGCCGGACCGCGTGGCCAAAACTTTTGGGGTTTCGGTAAACCAAGTATATCTTGCCAAACACCGGGTGACTGAGCTCATCATTCATGAAGTAGAACGGTTGAAAAATGAACTGATCTGACGTTTTTATGCCCCGTGCTGCCCATTTCGGGCCGCAGACGGTACCCTCGCGGATCTTGAACCCTTTGGCGAATCGGTAGTTCCATTCGCCTCCTCTCTCCGGGACAAATACGCAATTTGGCTCCTCACTCCAGACTTCCCCCCACTTCCCCAATTATGGGGGATGATTTCCTATCCTCCGGCTTCGCGAATTAAAGAAATTTGATCATTTTTGAAAGAACCCCATTTTTCCCGCGTATTGCTTGATGCGTAGTGCAATGTGGCTGGCATGCCCTCACTCGTACGCTTGCAAGCGTGATTGCGGGGCGGTCGGGTGGCCGTCGCCCATTAGATTTATTGGAACAATTTTAAAAAAACGGACTCATATACCATGGTTCAATTACTAGCAGAGCAACCGGAAATGGAAATTGGCGGATCGGACCATCGGGGGCTGGCGCTCCATAAGGTTGCCCTGCCACGTCCCGGTGAGCATGTGATCGTCCAGTGCCAGAGTTTTCGCTGTCTCGGATATTGTGACTCCGATGGCGCGTGGCGCAATTCTCGTACCTCCCGCGAATTGGCGGGTGTCAAATGGTGGTCCGCTATTGGTGACGATAACGTGATTCCGATTTTCTGAGTTTGCGCTTTGGCGTTCCGGGCCAGGCAGGTAGTTAAGGGGCCCGGCCAGTTGTTTCTCGTCCACGTTCTGGCGTGGGTTGGGGCAACTGGCCGGTTTTTATTTGTGTGGAGTGAGCGCTTCTTTCCCTTGCGTCTGCCACCATGACTGCACGTCGGCCGTGGCTTGATGGCAGATTTCCGGCAGGTTGTGCAGGGCCTCGCGTAGCACGGGACAATAATGAATCGCCAGTCCCATCAAGGCCACCATCACCACCAGCCCTGCAACCCCATCCACCAAAAACCACAGTGACCAGCCTGGTTTCATGTGGCCCAGGCTCCAATAACAGGCGCGGCGCGCCATTTTTATCGGTCCCGCCACGACCGCATAAAGGATTAAGAGGAGCAGGGTACCCACCCACACCGGCACATTCACGGGCAAGGCCACTCCCAGCACGTCGCCCGTGGCCAGCAGGGACACCAGGGCGCAGATCCATATCAGGGTGAAAGCGCCTTGCAAAAGCGAAATCAATGGCAGGGCCACCCACACTCCGGGGTGCCGGGTCGCATGCTCCGCCCAATAGTGTTGCCATTGACTCCGCCACTGATATGCATTCACCCGCATTTCCCGTTTGAACCGCCGCTGCCAGGCCCGGCGTGCCCGGCGGTCGGGAAAACCTTTGATGGCCTCGTAATAGCCTTCCCGGGCACGCCGGATGAATTCCTGGGCTGTCGATGGGGCGCCGGTGGCGGCGGCTTTTTCTTCCGGAGACCGCGCTTCGGGCACCACCATCGCGAGCACTACATAGATTGCCAGCCCGCTCCCCCATAGGCAGGTAAGCAACACAAAGGCCAGTCGGACCAGGGTGGGATCAATCTGCAGATAAGCCGCCATCCCATTGCATACCCCGGCAATCATGGCGTTCTCCGGAATCCGGTACAACCGTTTGGGCGTGGCCCCACCGCTGCCGCTGGGTCCCTGACCCGCCGTTCCCGCCGTGCCACTCGGTCCGCTGCCCGAGCCGCTCGGTCGGCTCCCGGACGGATTGGCGCTGGTCGCCGGATTTTCTGCCTTGCCCGGTTCCGCTTCAATCGGCCCCATCGCCGCCAATACCGCGGACACCTCCCGGTTGGCCACCACGTTCTTGTGATTCCCCAGCAACCCGCGGAATTTCTCCGCGATGGCCCATTCGATATCCAGCAAGATTTCCTCCTGGTCAGGATTGCCCGCCAGCCGGGTCGCCGCCGTTTCTAAATAGACGCGCAGGGCGTCGTAGCCGCCTTCTTCCAATTGATACGCATTGCCGCCCAAATTGATCGTAATTACTTTATTCATGTCACAATGCCTCTGCGTTTTGTTTTTGTGCCAGTTGTTTCACGGTCGCGTTGATCTTGTTCCAATACTCCAGGGTTGCTTGCAATTGCTCCCGGCCCTTCGCCGTCAACTCGTAATACTTGCGGGGTGGTCCGGCCTCGGATTCTTTCCATTCATAATCCAGCAACCCCTCCCGCCGCATTTTGCTCAGCAGGGGATAGAGCGTGCCCTCCTGGGTCGCAAATTCGGTGCTGCCCAATTGTTTGAGAATGTCCGCTGCATAGACTTTTTCCACCGCAATAATTTGCAACACGATGAACTCGAGCAGTCCATTCCGCATCGCCCCAAATTTTTCGTTCACACTCATCTTGTTACATCAAGCAAGCTACCTTTATATAAAAAGGTAGCTGGTTGTTCGCATTTGGTCAAGGGCTTTTCTCCAAAGATTTATCCTGCCAAGGGGCTTGCTGTCTGGCTGGGGCAGGGTGACCCCCGCGGCTCCTTTTTGCCTCGCCACCTCCCCCTCAACGCTTATGCTAAAGGCATGCGCATTGTTCCTGTCAGCTTGGGTGAACGCAGTTATTCCATTAAAATTGGCGGCGGCTTGCTCGCCCGGTTGGGGACCGAGTGCGCGCGCCTGAAACTCGGTCAGCGCGCCGCCATGATTACGGATGCCAATGTGGGACCCCGGCTGGCGGCCACCGCCCGCGAATCGCTTGTGGCCGCCGGTTTTGACCCGGTGGTGATCACCGTGCCCGCTGGTGAAACTTCCAAAAATCTAAAACGGGTCCACGCCTGCTATGACGAACTCGCCGCCCATCGCTTGGAGCGCAAATCATTCGTGGTGGCGCTGGGCGGCGGGGTGGTGGGCGACCTCGCCGGGTTTGTGGCCGCGACCTACCTCCGCGGCATTTCGTTCGTGCAAGTGCCCACCACGCTGCTTTCCCAAGTGGATAGTTCGGTCGGCGGCAAGGTGGGGGTAAACCTGGCCGCGGGGAAGAATCTGGTCGGGGCCTTTTACCAGCCCAAACTGGTGTTGTGTGACCTGGATGCTCTCCACACGCTCCCCGCCCGGGAATTTGCCAGCGGCCTCGCCGAGGTCATCAAATACGGCATCATTTATGATGCCCGCTTTTTTCAACAACTCGAACGGGTCCTGCCCAAGTTGCTGGCCCGGGACCCCAAAACACTCACCACCGTCATTGCCCGGTGTTGCGAAATCAAGGCCGAGGTGGTCGGGCAGGACGAAACCGAGAGCGGACTGCGGGCGATTTTGAATTTTGGGCACACCCTCGGCCATGCCATCGAAAACAGCTCGGGCTACGGTAAATATCTCCACGGCGAGGCCATTGCCATTGGCCAGGTGCTGGCCGCGCGGCTTTCGGTGTCGCTCCATGGATTGCCCGCCGGTGACGCGCTGCGCATTGAAAAACTCCTGGCCGGCGCGGGTTTGCCGGTGGCCATCAAATTAAGCTCCGCTCAGCGCCCCAAACTCTTCGCCGCCATGTTGCTGGATAAAAAAGTCAGCGCCGGTGAGGTGAAATTTGTGCTGGCGAAACGCATCGGCCAGGTCGATTTCGGCTGCCGGGTGCCCCAGCCGGAAATTGACGGTGTCCTGGCGGCCGCCGCATCCGCCTGACTCTTTATCAACGTCCGTGTCACTTGATCCGGCCGTCACCGGTTGACCGCCGCCATGCTCCATTCGGGATAACGCATGCCCGCCGTGCCGCCGGCCGGGGCGATGTGGTTTAATTCCGCCAGCTCCGCCGGAGTCAGCGTAATGGCCGCCGCCGCCACGTTTTCCTCCAGATACCGCCGCCGTTTTGTGCCGGGAATGGGGACAATGTCGTCGCCTTGCGCCAGCACCCAAGCCAGCGCCAATTGCGCTGGCTGGCAGCCTTTGCGCTGCGCCAGGGCTTCAAGGCCGCGAACGATTGCCAGGTTGCGCTCAAAATTCTCCCCCTGAAACCGCGGACCCTGGCGCCGCCAGTCTCCGGCTGCCAGATCATCGGTTTTTTGGAAGGATCCGGTGAGGAAACCCCGTCCCAGCGGACTGTAGGCCACAAAACCAATTCCCAGTTCCCGGCAGGTGGGCAGAATTTCCGCCTCCACGTCGCGTGTCCACAAGGAATATTCGGTTTGCAAGGCCGTGATCGGATGCACCCGCGCTGCGCGCCGGATCGTTCCCGCCGCTGCCTCCGAAAGTCCCAGGTAACGCACCTTGCCCGCCTGCACCAGCTCGCTCATCGCGCCCACCGTTTCCTCAATGGGCACCGCCGGGTCAACGCGATGCTGGTAATACAGGTCAATTTCCGTCACCCCCAGCCGGCGCAGGCTCGCCTCGCAGCACGCGCGCACATATTCGGGCCGGCCATTGACGCCCAGGAACTTGCCTGCGGCATCCCGCACATTGCCAAATTTGGTGGCCAAAACCACCTGCTCCCGGCGGCCCGCAATGGCCCGGCCCAGCAGTTCTTCATTGTGCCCGCAACCATACATGTCGGCGGTGTCGAGCAAGGTGACCCCCAGATCCAGGGCCCGGTGAATCGTGGCCACGGATTCCCCGTCGTCCCGCACCCCATAGAACTCGGACATCCCCATGCCGCCCAAGCCCAGGGCGGGTACCTTCAATCCTTGCGTTCCCAAGGTTCTAATCTGCATATATATTTATATTTTACCGAACGCTGTCCTGGCCCCTCACTTCACCGGCATTTGGGTGCTGAACGGTTCCGCCGGCAGGCCCGCCGCATTGGCCAGATTGGGCTGGGCCAGCTGGCTCCAGGCGTAACGGACCGCCACGGGCTGATCCACCCCGGCGGCGGAAACCTCCACCGTTTCGCCCGCAATCGTTGCCTCCGCCGGCACGAATTTGCCATCGCTCCCCGCGATCGTGAACCAGGTCAGCGGCTGCCCGTCCCGGCTCTTTAGGCCGCCCTTGGCATGTTTGAATTTCAAGATCGCCTTATTACCGGCAACCTGCATTTTCGCAAAGGCCGGGCCCGCGCTGATGACATCCTTGTCATAGGTTTTGTCCAGGGCCAGCAGTGCCAGACGGTGGCCCACATCGGCTTTGTCCCGGGGATGAATGTCGTTCAAATCATCCACCAAATCGGTCGTCACCACCATGCCGGTATTTTTGATCTGCCGGGACGCCCGCGCTTGTTGCACCCAAAAGCCGGGCAGGGGATCGGTTTCCACCGAATAGGTCGCCGGGTTTTTGTTGTATTTATACGGCGCGATCTGCACGAAATAAAAGGGGAAGGGCCCTTCCTGCCAAATCTGCCGCCAGCCGCCAATCAGGGCCGCCATCTTCACATCATAATTCGTGTTGCCCAGGTTGGATTCGCCCTGGTACCACAGCGCGCCGCGCATGGCGAAGCCGGCGATGGGGGCAATCATGGCATTGTAAAGCACCGTGGGCGTGGTATTGGGAATTTTGTTCGTGGCCATCACCGGCTGGGCCAGATTGGCCAGGGAGGGGATGGCGGTAAATCCCACCGGCGGAGTCCATGGTTCAATTCTGGTGCCACCCCAGGAAGACTCGATCAAGCCCACCGGCACGTTGAGATTGGTGTGAATTTCGCGGCCAAAAAAATACGCCGCCGCGGAAAAACTAACGGTGTTCAGCGCGTTGGAGCTGCACGCCTGCCAGCTGCGATATTTTTCCAAATCCTCCCGGGGCGTGGGTGAGAGCGTTTTCTCCACTTTAAAAATGCGCACGTTGGGATACTCGGCCGCCGCCAGTTCCTGCTCCGCGTTGATGGTTGGTTTCTGCCCCGGCTGTTTGCCCACCGGCTTTTCCATGTTGGATTGCCCCGAGGCCAGCCAGACCTCGCCCACCAGAATATTGGTGAAGGTAACGGTGGTGTCCCCGGCGACCACCAGTGTTTGCGGGCTGAAGGACACCGGCAATTTGCCCAGCGTCACCCGCCATTTGCCTTCGGCTCCGGCGGTCGTGGTTTTCGTCTGGTCGGCAAAGGAAACTGTCACTTTCGCCCCCGGCGCTGCCCAGCCCCAGACCGGCACCCCTTGCCCGGCTTGCAGCACCATGTTGTCGCCAAAAATGACCGGCAATTTGACCTCGGCCTGCACCGCCGTTTGCCACGAGAGCGCCGCGCCGCACAATCCCAGGGTAACTAAAAATGATTTCATGCGGCTATTTTGGGATATTAGTGCCAACTGGCAACCCATTTTTCTGGGTCATTCGGCAATTCCGGTCGCAGCCAAGGCGACTGGCCGCACCGTCTTTTGGTCATGGCCAGCTTCCGCTCGATTCCCCTGGCATTTATCCGTCCCGCGGGCAACTCGCCGGGAACCGCTTTACATTTGCGCCCGGTTTGGCTTTCTTACCCCACCATGCGCAAATGCTTTAGCAATTTCACCCCGTCAGTCGGCCTTTTGACCCTTGCAATGGTTGCCCAACTCGACGGCTGCGCCTGGCGCCTGGAGGCCCAGGCGCTGACCGCCCCGGCCCTTCCCAAGGTCGCCCTCCAACGGGTGTTTCCCCAGCTCAAAATCGACCGTCCCGTCTGGCTGGGTGAGGCCCCGGATGGTTCCGGCCGTTTGTTTGCCGTTGCCCAGGCCGGCACCATTTACGTCTTTAAAAAGGGATCGGACGGGGCCGCCGCCAAAGTGTTTTTCAACCTCGAGAGCCGCCAGCCTTTTTTCGACAATGAGGACGGCCTGATGAGCCTCGCCTTCCACCCCGGATTCAAAACCAACGGCTTGTTCTACGTTTATTATAACCAGAAATACACCGGCGACCAGCACGAGCCGCCCCAGAGCTATCCGTTTCGCAGCCTCGTCAGCGAATTTAAAGTCTCCGCCACCGATCCCGATCAGGCCGATCTCGCCACCGAACGCAAGTTGCTCGAGGTGGAGCAACCGTTTGGCAATCACAAAGGCGGGGAAGTCGCCTTTGGCCCCGACGGTTATCTGTATCTCGGGCTCGGTGATGGCGGCTTCGGCGGGGATCCCTTCGGCAATGGCCAGAACACCTCCACCCTGCTGGCCAAAATGCTGCGGATTGACGTGAATTCCCGCTCGACCGGCGGCAATGGCTGGCGCCCAACCGAATTGAATTACGGCATTCCCCGGGATAATCCCTTTGTCAACACTCACACTCCCGGCCCGTCTGGCGCCCGGCCCGAGATCTACGCTTATGGCCTGCGTAATCCCTGGCGCTACAGTTTCGATCGCGCCACTGGCGACCTCTGGGTGGGGGACGTTGGTCAGGATTTGTGGGAGGAAGTGGACTTAATCACCCCCGGCGGCAACTACGGCTGGAGTGTGCGCGAAGGCACTCACTTTTATAAACCCGGACCCGTCGGCGCGCATTATGCGGAGCCGGTGATGGAATACACCCACCGTACCGACTTGCTGGCCCAGGGCCGGTTTCCGGATCACAGCATTGGTCTCTGTGTCATTGGTGGTTATGTGTATCGCGGCACCAAATACCCCGCCTTGAACGGCGTCTACGTGTATGGCGATTACAACCTGGGCACCCTCTGGGGTTTTCGCTACGATCGTGCGGCGCACCACGTTACGGCCGCAGCCACGCTCTTGGAGCAGCACGAGAACATCACCAGCTTCGCCGAGGACGGCGACGGCGAGCTTTATGTGCTCACGCAGAATGGGCCAATTTATCAAGTCATCGTGCCTTGATGCCGGCACGCCGAATGGCCTGGCTATCCCGGGTCTTGGGCAAGGTAAATCGTTCCCAAATTCGGAACCAGGATTATTTGGTTTCCGCCTTCGCATCCCCCTCCGCCTCCCGCCTTATTGCCATCAACACCGCCAGCGTCCGGCGGGCGTGGCGGATAGCTTCCGGACCGACCCGCCCCAGCAGTTCGGCATCAATTTTCTCCCGTGCCGCAGCCTGGACTGCGGCGGCCGCCCGGCCCCGGTCAGTGAGCGTCACCCTGAGCTTTCTGCGGTCTTCGGAGTCCACCGTGCGGTTGAGATATCCGCGCAGAACGAGGGTGTCCACCAACTCCCCGGCCGCCTGCTTGGAAACCCGTAACTCTTTTACCAGCTGGCCCAAGGGGACCTCCCCGGCACCCAAGGCCAGGCCGCCGATAATGTACAGGGCGTTTTTGGGGAGGTCGTCGTAACCCGCCTCGTCCAAGGCCTCCCGCATGCCCAGTCCATAGGTATTTCGTGCGTGCCGGAGCAAGGCCGGCAGGGGGATTTCCTCATACCAAGGTTTTAACTCGTTCATGGTATTCACACAATATAGTAAAATAAAATGACTGTCAAGCATAAGGACTAAAAGTTCAGTGGTTCTTTTTATCGTTGCTTGCCTCTTCCGGCGGTCGGTGAACGGTTCGCTTCGCTGAACCCGGGCGCTTGCCTGGCCGCCGGTTGGCCGAGTTGCCTGCTTGCGCTAAAGAATGGCCGATTGACGCCGGCAGCGGACCCCAGTAGGGTGGCATTCAGCCCGGCACCAAGGCACACCAGTTGCCAATGCTTTGCCCGCGGCGCGCCCGGTTATGCCTATGAAAATGCTCTCGACACGCTCAACGTGGTGCCCTTATGTCACTTGGCCCCGCTTCCTTGCCGCCATCGCCGCATTGCTGCTGGCGGTGATCCCGGCGGGGCGCGCACAAATGGCTCCCGCCGCTGACCTCGTTGCTTCTGGCGAACAATTCGTGGACTGGCTGGTTAAATCTGATTTCACCAAGGCCGTCAGCTTGTTTGATCCGACGATGCAGAGCGCCCTGCCTGAGCAAAAACTAAAGCAAATCTGGCAAACCATCCAGCAGCAGGCGGGCCCCTTCCAGGCGCGGCTGCGAACGCGCAAAGAATCTTCCGGCGGATATTACCTGGTGTTCGTGACCTGCCACTTTGCCCAGTTGGATTTGGACGCAAAAGTGGTATTCGACTCGCAGCAGCGGATTGCCGGCCTCTATTTTGTTCCCAGCCAGCCCGCGCCGCAAGTTGCCCGGCATGTGAAGCCCGAACGTCTTATCGAAAAAGATTTTACCGTTGGCTCTGGCGAATGGAGCTTGCCCGGCACCCTCACCCTGCCGGCGGCGGCCACCCGGCTATTACCGGCGGCGGTCCTGGTCCACGGATCCGGTCCCAATGATCGCGATGAAACCATCCTCGCCAACAAGCCGTTCCAGGATCTCGCCTGGGGTCTGGCCACCAAGGGCATCGCGGTCCTGCGCTACGAAAAGCGCACGCGCCAATACGCTACCAAGCTGGTCGTCACGGGGATCCGCCAGTTCACCGTAAAGGAAGAATCGATCGATGATGCCGTCAGTGCCGTGGCTCAATTGCGCCACACGGCGGGCATCGATCCCCAGCGCATTTTTATTATCGGCCACAGTTTGGGCGGCACGGTCGCCCCCCGGATTGCGCAGGCTGATCCCAAGTTGGCCGGGTTGGTCATCCTGGCGGGTGCCACCCGGCCTTTGGAAGACCTCATGCTCGAGCAGACCCGCTATCTGCTGTCTCTGGGCGGCTCATCCGCCGCCGAAGTCCAGGCCAAACTCGAAGAATTGGCTGGGGAGGTGGCCAGAGTGAAAAAACTGACGGCGGCCGATGCGGATTCTGCGGAGCTCATCCTGCATGCCCCACCGCCATACTGGCTGGATTTGCGCGCACACGACCCGCTTGTCATCGCTCAATCCCTGCATTTGCCCATCTTCATTCTTCAAGGCGGGCGGGACTATCAAGTTACCGAGGTGGACTTCGCCGGCTGGCAGCAGGCACTCGGCGCGCAGCCCGGCGTCACCTGCAAGCTGTATCCGGACTTGAACCATCTCTTCATGACCGGCCAAGGCAAAAGCCGGCCTTCCGAATACGAGCATCCGGGCCACGTGGCCGAAAGTGTCATCGACGATGTGGCTGCCTGGATACTGAAGGTCAAACCGGCCCGGTAAGATCGGCGGAGTGTTCCAAAAATCCCGCAGCGGGGCAGCCTGTCTGCCAATTGCCTCCCCGCCCAACTAAGGCAATTTGGTCGTGGTGCCCCCTGAAAACTCTCAGAGTGCTCGCTCGTCCACGGCACCATTTATGTGCCAATCGAATATTGAACCTTCTCGGATGCTTGGCTTTTGAAATTGGAAGTTTCTCTGGATGTTGGAGCTTGGAGTTTGCCGCTTTTTCACCCCTTTTCCCCACTCGCCAGCAGCGTTTGAAAATGCGGTGGCTGTTCCTCCGCCGCCACAATGCTGATTTCAATGTGTTTAAACCCCGCCGCCTCCAGCCAGCGATGCAAATCGCTTTCCGCAAATCCCGGCCAGCGATCGCCATAAAGTTCCCCTGACTTCTCAAAATTGTGTTTGAGCAGGTCCAGAATCATGATTTGGCCGCCACTTTTAAGTATGTGGTAAGCGCTCCGGATGGCCTCGGCCGGTTCCGCCGCATGGTGCAGGGCCTGGCTGAGCACCACCAGGTCCACACTGTCCGGCTCCACCGGCGGATGTTGCAAATCGCCCTGGCGGAACTCCAGGTTTTTGAGACCGTTCTTTTTGGCCTTGGCCGCCCCGAATTCCACGATTTTTTCCGAATTGTCCACTGCAATTACCTTCTTGCAGCGCCGCGCCAGCAATTCGCTGAGCAAACCTTCACCCGCCCCGAGATCCGCCACTACAATGGGCGGAAGAATGCGCAGTAGCAGTTGCCCAAATGCCTGCCAGGAACGGCCCGGCCCATACACCCGGTCAAACCGGCCGGCCACCTGGTTGAAGTAAACCTGCGCCTGTTCCCCCCGGCGCTGGAGCACCCGCTTGAGATTGATTTGATCGCTGTCGTGCTCGGGCAGTTCTTTCGCCCCGCGAATCGCCAGTTGAATAAATTCAGCGGTCACCGAATCCGCCTCCGGGTTGATGCGATAAAACGACCGTTTGCCGTCCCTTCGCGAGCACAACAGCGCGCAATCCGTCAACAGGCCCAGATGCGTCGAGATGCGGGATTGTCCCAGCCGCGTGACCTCCTGCAGTTCGTTCACCGACAGTTCGTTGGTTTCGAGCAGGGCGACAATGCGCAGCCGCGTCTGGTCGGAGAGGGCGCGCAGGGATTTGAGAGTGGAGGACATATTAATTTAATTCAGGAATTTTCCAGACGGCATCATTGCCAATAAAGTGCCAGGCCGTGCCCGATCCTTGGTCGTCCATGCCATTTTCACCAACGCTCCAAACGATTTGACGTGGGCGAGAATAGAGCAGTGGGGCACCTGAAAATGGATCCGTGGGAACCTTGTTCAGAATACCCGCCTCGACCAAATCGAGAAGCGCAGCCGGGAGGCGGCGTTTTTGGCGCTCAAAGATCAGCAAGGCAAGCACCGTACGCGTAGCGGCGCGGCCGGTTCGATAGCGAAAAATCCTGGAGCCATTATCGTAAAGGTCACTTAAACCCAGAATTCGGCCCACCGGGTTTTCTATTTTCAAATAGGCCGCCCGCGCTCGTTGGGCGGCATGTCTGCTCAAAGGCAGTCGTTCATCCTTGACCAGCGCCATCAATGGTTGGATGTCTTCCAGAAATTTCGTCTTCGACGCCACTCGTTCATCCTCAACGATAAAACTTCGATTTGTCCAGGCACCGAGGGCATTCGCCAGGAAAATCCGATAATTCCGCGCGTCATTGGCAAGGTTTGCAACCATGTCGAGGGGCAGGGGATGTTGGGATACGAGGGAAGGGTCCAACACGATTCTTAACGGGCGGTGCAATTCCTGCTCGAATATTTGCATGGCATTGTTGGTCTCGGCAATTTTGGACCAGTTTTCCGAAATGTGCTTTGGATCATACGCGGCATAGTCGTAAATCGTAAAATCAACGCGCAGGACATGTGCGTACGTATTGGTTTCCGCATCCAATTCCGGCAAATCGCCGAGCAATTGTTGCAGGCAGGCCACGGGAACTTGGCGGTGCCCCGCAAGCCGCAGGATACCGTCCTGCACGCGTTCCCGAGCCAGGCTGGCAATAAAGTATTCCATGAGCGAGGCATCGCCCTCGACCCCGAATTCAGTCAATCTCAGGCTGTTGGAAAGTGAACAGGTTGCTTCTGCGAAATGACCAGCTTCAGCCAGTTGATCGGCTTCCAGTAAACGGGCCGAAATTAAATAACCCAAAGGCCGGAGTTCAGGCGCTGTTTTATTGGGATCATGGATCGGCCATTGCATCCGGGGTTTTTGCAGGCTGGCGTCAAATAAGTGCAGTGCTTTTTGGTTTTGGTTCAACCAATGTTGCAAATCAGGCAGTGAAACTTCTGCTGGTATCCTGACGCCGGGCGTCCAAAAATATTGACCAGCCGCCCGCACATTATAATTTGCAGGAACCATGACTTCACCAGCACGCCGCCAGTTGATGATGCCATTGTCCCCGGGCGGAACTTCCTCGAATGCGAAATAGAGGTCAGGGGGCACCGGTGGCTTCCCGGTTTCCACCGATGGCACTGCCCGGGCGACACTCAAAAGAATGCCGAGCAGCAACAGTGCGCTAAAAATTTTAGGAAACATGGAGCTTATTTGTCCGGCGGGATGTCATCATTTTCCAAAAACCATTTGACGTGCGCCTAAAGTGTTATATCATCTTATCTTGATACGTCAATATGTCATTGGCGGAGATTCACAACATTGACCGAAATTACATGAGCAACAACTACATCTTCTCATCCGAATCCGTTGGCGAGGGCCATCCGGACAAAGTAGCCGACACCATCTCGGATGCCGTCTTGGACGCCTGTCTCGCCCAGGATAAATTCTCCCGCGTCGCCTGCGAAACGTACGTCAAATCCAACATCGTCATCATCGGTGGCGAAATCACCACCAAAGCCAGCCTGGACTTTGTGAAAATCGCCCGCTCCGCCATCCGCGAAATCGGTTACGTGAATGACGACGATGTGTTTCACGCCGACAAAGTGTTCGTCAATGTGATCGTCACCCAGCAGTCCCCCGACATCGCGCAGGGCGTGGATGCCAAAAAGGCCAAGGGCAAAAAGACCGCCAAGCAGGGGGCCGGCGACCAGGGCTTGATGTTCGGCTATGCCAGCAATGAAACCCCCGAACTGATGCCCGCCCCCGTGATGTTCGCCCACCGTTTGGGCAGCGAACTCACCCGCATTCGCAAAACCGGCAAAGTGCCTTGGCTGCGTCCCGATGCAAAATCCCAGGTTTCCGTGGTGTATGAAAACGGCAAGCCCGTCGCCATCTCCAACGTCGTCATTTCCACCCAGCACGCGGCGGATGCCGAGCACGCGGAAATTGAAAAGTTTTGCATTGAGAAGATCATCAAGAAAGTGCTTCCGGCCAAATTGCTGACCGCCAAGACCGAATTCTTGATCAATCCCACCGGCCGTTTCGTCGTCGGTGGACCTCAGGGCGACACCGGTCTCACCGGCCGCAAGATCATCGTCGACAGCTACGGCGGCATGGGTCGTCATGGTGGCGGTGCGTTCTCCGGCAAGGATCCGACAAAAGTCGACCGCAGCGCCGCTTACATGGGCCGCTGGGTGGCCAAGAATATCGTCGCCGCCGGCCTCGCCGCCAAGTGCGAAATCCAGTTCGCCTATGCCATCGGTTATCCCGATCCCGTCAGTGTCAGCGTCGACACCTTCGGCACCGGCACCGTGCCCGATGAAAGCATCATCAAGGCCATCAACAAAGTGTTCAGCTTCCAACCCGCGGACATCATTGAGCAGCTCGACCTGCGCCGCCCGATCTACTCCAAGACCACCAACTACGGTCACTTCGGCAAAAACGATCCCGATCTCACCTGGGAAAAAACCGACCAGGTGGACGCTCTCAAGAAATCAGTCTAACCAATTAACAGTCAACTGTTTAAACATAAAATTATGGCCTCCATCAAACTTACCCCGCCCCGCAAAGCCAAGGTCAAAGCCGCCGTCACCGGCAACGGTGCCGCCCAGCCCGATTATCTCGTCAAGGACATCACCCTGGCCGATTGGGGTCGCAAGACCATTCAAGTCTCCGAGCACGAAATGCCCGGCTTGATGTCCATCCGCAAGAAATACGCGCCCGCCAAACCTCTCAAGGGCGTCCGGGTCACCGGTTCCTTGCACATGACCACCGAAACCGCCATCCTCATCGAGACCTTGGTGGACCTTGGTGCCTCCGTGCGTTGGGCCAGTTGCAACATTTTCTCCACCCAGGACCAGGCCGCGGCGGCCATCGCCAAGGCCGGCATCCCCGTCTTTGCCTGGAAGGGTGAGACCTTGGAAGAATACTGGGACTGCACCCTCAAAGCCGTCATTCACCCCGGCGAACTCGGCCCCGAACTCGTCGTCGATGACGGCGGCGACGTGACCCTGCTCATCCACAAAGGCTTTCAATTGGAAGAAGGCGACAATTGGGTCAACACCCCCAGCGGTTCCCACGAAGAACAGGTCATCAAAAACCTGCTCAAGAAAGTGGCCAAGGAAAAACCCGGCATCTGGCACAAGATCGTGAAAGACTGGAAGGGCGTCTCCGAAGAAACCACCACCGGCGTGCACCGCCTGTACCAGATGCTCGAGGCCGGCAAACTGCTCGTTCCCGCCATCAACGTCAATGACTCCGTCACCAAGTCCAAGTTCGACAACCTCTACGGCTGCCGCGAATCCCTGGCCGACGGCATCAAGCGCGCCACCGACGTCATGATCGCCGGCAAAGTCGCCTGCGTCTGCGGTTACGGCGATGTCGGCAAAGGCTCCGCCCACTCCCTGCGCGGCTTCGGCGCCCGCGTCATCGTCACCGAAATCGACCCCATCAACGCCCTCCAGGCCGCCATGGAAGGCTTCGAAGTGAACACCCTCGAGAGCACCCTCGGCACCGCCGACATCTACGTCACCACCACCGGTAATTGTGAAGTCATCACCCTGGAGCACATGCAGAAGATGAAAGACCAGGCCATCGTCTGTAACATCGGCCATTTCGACAACGAAATCCAGATGGACCGCCTGAACACCCTCAAGGGCGTGACCAAGATCAATATCAAGCCCCAGTACGACAAATACACCTTTGGCAACGGCCAGAGCATTTACATCCTCGCCGAAGGCCGCCTCGTAAATCTCGGCTGCGCCACCGGCCATCCCAGCTTCGTCATGTCCAACTCCTTCTCCAACCAGGTCCTCGCGCAACTGGACCTGTGGAAGAACAAGGAAACCTACAAGGTCGGCGTCTACCGCCTGCCCAAGAAACTGGACGAAGAAGTCGCCCGCTTGCACCTGGAAAAAATCGGCGTCGTCCTCACCAAGCTGAGCAAGAAACAGGCCGCCTACCTCGGCGTGTCCGTCGACGGCCCCTACAAGCCCGAGCACTACCGCTACTAAGCGACAATAATTCCCACAAAAGGCGAACGGCCCCCACCGTTCGCCTTTTTCCATGCCTGCTGCCTGGTTATAACTCCGCACTGGCTCGCTGGCCCGATTATTTTCTCGACGCCAGCCAATGGATTAAATCATCTTGTTGGTTAACAATTAGCCGCTTTTAAAAATGAAACCAAATTTCCCTGACTTGCGTTCGGTCATGGTCCCCACGCTGCTCGCCTTGGGCTGCCTCACCGGAGCCGGCACCCTCCGGGCCGCCACCACGAATTACCTTGCCGATTTGGATATCAGCCAGGTCTCGCAAGGCTGGGGCGAACCGCGCGCCAATCTTTCGGTGGATGGCCATCCGCTTTCCATCGGCGGCCAGAAATTTGCCAAAGGCCTCGGCACCCACGCCGTCAGCGAGTTCATTCTGGATCTCGGCGGGCATGCCGACAGTTTTTCCGCCCAGGTCGGAGTGGATGACGAAGTCGGCCCGGGCCGGGGCGCAGCCATCTTCAAGGTGCTCGGCGATAACGGCAAAATTCTGTGGCAAAGCAAGGAACTGCATAGTGGCGATGCCCCGGTGCCCGTGAACCTGCCCCTCACCGACGTCAAGCGCCTGATTCTCGCGGTGGAAGTCCCCGAAGCCATTGATTTCGCCCATGCCGACTGGGCCGATGCCTATGTCGTGTACGGCAAAAAAGGCCGGCCCAAGGCGATCTCCTCCATCCATGAAGAGGCCGTCATTCTCACCCCGAAATCCGCCCCCACCCCCCGCATCAACAGCGCCTCGGTCGTGGGCGAGCGGCCCGGTCACGAATTGCTTTATACCATCGCCGCCACCGGCGATCGCCCCATGACCTTTGCGGCCGAGAACCTGCCCGCCGGCTTGCAGTTGGATCCCCAAACCGGTCGCATCACCGGCACCCTCACCGATAAAGGCGAATACGCCGTGACCTTGCACGCCAAGAACGCTTTAGGCGAAGCCGTGCGCCCGTTGAAAATTGTCGTGGGGTCCCAAATCGGCCTCACCCCGGCCCTGGGCTGGAACAGTTGGAATTGCTTCGCCTCCGCCGTCACGGCCGAAAAAGTCAAGGCGGCCGCCGACGCCATGGTCTCCAGCGGCCTGATCAACCACGGCTGGACTTACATCAACATTGATGATTTCTGGGAAGTCCATCACGACTCCAAGGATCCGACCTTGCAGGGACCGCAGCGCGATGCCAGCGGTCACATCGTCCCCAACCCCCGTTTCCCCGATATGAAGGGCCTCGCCGACTACGTTCATGCCAAGGGCCTGCGCATCGGCCTCTATTCCTCGCCTGGTCCCTGGACCTGCGGTGGTTGCGTGGCCAGCTGGCAGCACGAAGAGCAGGACGCCCAATCCTACGCCCAGTGGGGTTTCGATTATCTCAAATACGACTGGTGCAGCTACGGTGGCATTGATAAAGGCGACACGCTCGCCGGCTTGCAAAAACCCTACCAAGTCATGCGGGCCGCCTTGGACAAGGTAAACCGCGACATCCTCTTCAGCTTCTGCCAGTACGGTATGGGCAATGTCTGGGAATGGGGTGCGGCCGTGGGCGGCAATTCCTGGCGCACCACCGGTGACATCAACGATTCCTGGGGCAGCATGGCCGGCATTGGCTTCCGCCAAAATGGCCACGAAAAATACGCCGGTCCCGGACATTTCAATGATCCCGACATGCTGGTCGTCGGGAAAGTCGGCTGGGGCCCCAGCCTGCATCCGACCCACCTCACCCCCAACGAACAATATACCCACATCAGCCTCTGGTGCCTGCTCGCCTCCCCCTTGTTGATCGGTTGCGACATGACCCAGTTGGATCCCTTCACCTTTAGTTTGTTGAGCAACGACGAAGTGCTCGAAGTCAACCAGGACCCGCTCGGCCATCAGGCCGCCCGCATCGCCGTCAAAGGCAGCCTCGAAGTGTGGGCCAAGGACATGCAAGACGGTTCCAAGGCCGTGGGCCTGTTCAATCGCGGCTATGGTTCCGCCACCGTTACGGCCAATTGGGCGGATCTGGGACTCACCGGCAAACAAAAAGTGCGCGACCTCTGGCGCCAGCAAGACCTTGGGGAATTGGGTGACTCCTACTCCGCCGAAGTACCCCGCCATGGCGTGGTCCTCATCCGCGTCTGGCCGGCTAAATAATTAAAGTTTCCGTCCCGTGACCTGGGCGATGAGGCGTTTATACTCCTCATCGCTCACTTGTTTGGGGATGGCGTGGCAATACGCCTCCGCCCCCGGAAAGTTCCAGAGATTGGGGAAATCCCGGCATTGCTGCGGCTTCACGGCCTGGACCGCGCAATTTTCGCCCGCCAAAAAAATACATTCGCCATTGGGCTTGTCCAGCAGGGCCAGGCCCCGGCGGTCCTGGGTCAGGCGGGTAAATTGTTGGATAAACTCCGATTCCGTCAGCCCCTGGAAGCCAGCCAGCCGGGTGATTTCCGCCTCCGTCAAACGCACCTGCCCCGGCCAGCGGCAGCAGGCCGTGCAGCGTTGACATTCCAGAAAAACCGGCACGCACCCAGATTAGTTCAAGGTGGGCCGCTGGGCAATCAAATGCCTCGCTGGTTGGTTGGCGCGAAATAATTTCCAAACTTTGACATTTTGCCCGGCGCGGGCATGCTGTTTCTCCATGCTACCGGAAAACCCCCCATCCCCATGGTACTGGCGTTTCTTGCGCTGGGCGTTCACCTGTGCCGTCGTGCTCCTTGCCCTCGCCGCCGCGGCCATTACCGAGGAAAACTGGCGGGGCAAACACGAGTGGGAAGCCTACCAGCGCGCGGCGGAAGCCCGGGGCGAATGGTTTTCCTGGTCCACCCATGCCGGCCCCCCGGTTCCCGCAGACCAGAATTTTGCCCAGGCACCCGTTTTTGCGAGCCT
>CAIZWI010000428.1 GCA_903936645.1 uncultured Verrucomicrobia subdivision 3 bacterium | reverse complement strand
TCGCGCTGTTTGCGGGCGGTCATTGCCTGATCACCGGCGCGCCCGGCCTGGCCAAGACATTGCTGGTCAATTACCGCAATCTGTATGGTTTCCTGTCGCAAGTGATCCCATACCAAGATTCCGACCTTGAGCAGCTTTACACGTATTTGCGCTTCTTGCTTACCAAGCTGCCGAAGCGAAACACCGGCCCCGGCTACCATTTGGAAGATGAAGTTGAACTGCAATATTATCGTTTACAGAAAATCAGTGAGGGCAAAATTGATTTAAACACCGGCGACGGCAAGCCATTAAAGGGTCCCAGCGATGTCGGGACGGGGCAGGCGGATGAAAAGATCAAGCTGTCGGAGCTGATTGATATTCTCAACGAGCGTTTCGGCACGGACTTTACCCAGGCTGACCAGCTATTCTTTGATCAGATTCAAGCGGAGGCCATCCAAAACGATTTGCTGAAAGCCGCCGCCACGGCGAACACCAAGGAGGACTTCCGTTATGTCTTTGAGAAAACCTTCGAGGGTCTGGTCATCGACCGCATGGACGGCAACGAGGAAATCTTTGGCAAGCTGATGGGCGACGCCGAATTCCGCAAGCTCGCCGTCGAGCACCTGCTCAAGCGTGTGTACGACCAGTTGAAAACGTCCGCTCCACCAAAATAAGCCGAACATTTCCCAGCACTGGGAAGCAGCGTTTCAAGTCGACTTTGGGAATCTGGCATGGCCTTGCTTCTTCGGCCCCATTTGACAAAATCCCCCGGCGGCTCTATACTCATCATGAGAGTGGTTTTATCCGGCGGGTAAATCCACCCGCTGACCGTGCCCGTGCCCGGTGACCCCTTTGCGCCGCTCCCGGTTCTTTGACATCCCCAAACCGTCTGCCCCCTGAACTGTGTCGGCCGCGTCCCCTGACCCGGCGCTGGTTGTTACTCCCGGGCAAATCGCCCCGAATCGTGCCAAATCGTACCTTTGCCCGTTTTTAACCGTGGGCTTGAGACCTTGGATATGCCCTCGTCAACCCCCTCCCAAACACGAAAAGTATCGCAACCCATACAAAAACAATCAGTTGCAACTAATTTGCCAAAAATCCCGTCGTGTCCCGTCAACCCCCCCCAGGGGGGTTACGTGCTTCCCATTTCCCGGTGTGCGCTGTCGCTGCGACCCCCCTGCGGTCGGCCAAATTGGACCGGCTCAGGCTTGTCACTCCCGCGCCTTTCGACAACCATGTGCTTTATCCATGAAATGCTTCGATCAAAATAAGCGGCCCGGTGGCTGGCTAAATTTCTGCCGGCAATCCATTGGTTGGTGCCTGCTCCTGGCGGCGGGTTGGGTGTCGGCTCAGGAAACCGAAACCCAATTCCTCTCCGGCCAGGGCAAGGATGATGCCGTCCCGTGGAAGTTTTTCTGCACCTCCGGCGCTTATTCCGGCTTTTGGACCAATCTCCCCGTGCCCTCCCACTGGGATGTCCATGGCTTTGGCACCTTGCATTATGAAAAAGACCTCACCAATGCCTATGACGAGAAGGGGCTCTATGAACATGAATTTTCCGTGCCCGCCGCCTGGTCCGGCAAACGCGTGTTCCTGGTCTTTGAAGGGGTCATGACCGATACCGAGGTGAAACTCAATGGCCAGTCCGCCGGCCCGGTGCATCAAGGCAGTTTCTATCGGTTTAAGTATGAGGTCACCTCGTCGTTGCAGTTCACCGGGTCCAACCGGCTGGAAGTCACTGTGGCCAAACATTCAGCCAACGAATCCATCAACCAGGCCGAGCGGCATGCCGATTTTTGGGTGTTTGGCGGGATTTACCGCCCCGTGCACCTGGACGCCGTGCCCGCCCAGTTTATCGACCGCCTGGCCATCAATGCCCGGGCCGACGGCACCCTGGCCGCCGATGTTTTCCTGGACCACGCCGACGATGGCGAGTTGGTGGCGGCCCAGGTGCAAACGGTCGCGGGGGTGCCCGTGGGCCCGGTGTTTACCGCCCCCATCAAGGACCAAAAAGCCACCCTCCAAACCCGGATCGCCGGGCCGAAACTCTGGAACGCCGAAACCCCCAACCTCTATTGCCTGGCCGTCCGGTTGCAGCAATCCGGGCGGACCATCCATCAACTGACCCAGCGCTTCGGTTTTCGCACCTTTGAAGTGCGCGCCGGGGATGGCCTGTATCTCAATGGCCAGCGCATCATTCTGAAAGGGGCCAACCGGCATTCCTTCTGGCCGGACTCCGGTCGCTGTCTCAGCGAGGCCGTCCAGCGCCTGGACATTGCCACCCTCAAGGAGGCCAACATGAACGCCGTGCGCATGTCCCATTATCCCCCGGACAGCCGGTTCCTGGATCTCTGCGATGAATCCGGCCTGTATGTGCTCGATGAGCTCACCGGCTGGCACCATGCCTACGACAACACCGTCGGCCCCCGGCTCGTCCGGGAAATGGTGGAGCGCGACGTGAATCACCCCGCCATCCTGTTTTGGGACAACGGCAATGAGGGGGGCTTCAATACCAACCTCGACCATCTGTTTCCCGAATTAGATCCCCAGCAGCGCCCCGTGTTGCATCCCTGGGCCACCTTCAGTGGCCTGAACACCGCCCATTACCTCGCTTTTGACCGCGCCGAAATCGCCAGCGCCGGCCGCAAGGTCTATTACTCCAACAACCAGGAAATTGTCGCCACCAATGATCCCGCCCAATATATCTATTTGCCCACCGAATTTCTCCACGGCCTGTTTGATGGCGGCGCCGGTGCCGGCCTCGATGATTACTGGCACATGATGATGAGTCATCCGCTCGCCGCCGGTGGTTTCATCTGGGCGTTGCTGGATGACGGTTTGAAACTTCCGGACACCGGCGAAATCGACACCGCTGGCAACCGGGCTCCCGATGGCCTCGTGGGCCCTTACCGCCAGCGCGAGGGCAGTTTTTACGCCATCCGCGAAATTTGGTCGCCCATTCAAGTCACCCGGCAGCCCGGCGGTCACTTTTTAATTGCCAATCATTACAGCTTCACCGATGCCAAGGATTGCAAATTCACCTGGCAATTGCGCCAGTACGGCCTGCCGTCCGCCACGAATCACCTCACCATCCTGCGCTCCGGCACCCTCGCTTCCCCGGCCATTCCGCCCGGCGGCACCGGCCTGCTCGAAGCCGATCCCGCCGCCGATTCACCCCATGCCGATGCCCTCGCCTTGCGCGTGGAAGATCCCACCGGCCGCGAATTATGGACCTGGGTCTGGCCGCTGAACCATGACGATTCAGCCCGCCTGCCGGAAGACACCACCGCCTGGCATCATGCCGTGCCCGTTGCCACCAATGGCGAAATTCAAGTGGTGGCCGGCGATTTGACCGTGGCCTTCAGCCAGGCCACCGGTTTGCTCACCCGCGCCCAGCGCGGTCACCAGACCTTCTCCCTGACCAACGGGCCGGTGCTGACCCCCGCCAATGGCCGCCTCAGCGAGCTGCATTTTACTGAGGACGGACCGGATGCCCTGGTGTCCGCCCATTTTGCGGGGGATCTTAAATCCATCCTCTGGCGGATCAATGGGAACGGCTGGGTGGATTGTGATTATACTTACACTGCCGCCGGCACGAATGATTATTTGGGAGTAACCTTTGATTATCCCGAGAATTTGGTCCGGCACAAGCGCTGGTTGGGGGACGGTCCTTATCGCGTCTACAAAAACCGTTTGCGCGGCGTGAGCTTCGGCCTCTACGAGAATGATTATAACAATACCCTCACCGGCTTTCACGATTGGGTTTACCCCGAGTTTAAAGGGGTTTTTGCCGGGGTTCGCTGGATGCAATGGGACACCGCCGAGGGTCAGTTGACCATTCTCAACCGCAGCCGCGTGCCTTATTTGCAAGTACTCACACCCGAATTTGCCCCCGCCAAAATTTGCGGGCAGGCCGTGGCGCCCCTGCCGGTGTGCGGTTTGGCATTGTTGGACACCATCCCGCCGATTGGCAGCAAATTCAAGGCCGCCCGGTTCGGTGGTCCCCAAGGCCAGCCCAATGTGGTCCACGGGGAATACTCCGGTGGCGTGAGTTTTTACTTTGGAACGTTGCCCTGATTCAGGCTGGCGGCTTGGTGCGCCTCAAATCGGTACGTGCCCGCGGCCACCGCGAATACGGCCCGGCCATCGGCGAAGCGCAGGAAGTTGACGCCCTCGCTGGCCGCCGCCGGTCGTCCGCTTTCCGTGACTGCATCCGCCGCCCGGGCCGGCACCTGCACCGTGGCGGTGGTCCCCGGCGGGATGGTGATCGCCAGGGTGAAGGTATCGCCCGCCTGTTTCCATTCGCTGCCAATTTTGCCGCGGATGGAATGATAGGATCCTTTCACCCAGGCCAGCCCGGGCACCGGCTGCGGGGCAATCGTGATGGTTTTGAAACCATTGCCATCCGAGCGGATGCCCGCCAGGTCGTGATAAAACCATTCCTCGATCTGTCCCAGCATGAAGTGATTTTGCGAGGTGCCGCTCCCGGCATTCCACGACTCGGTCAGACTCGTGGCCCCTTTTTGGAGCTGCATGCCGTAACCCGGCTTGTCAGATTGATTGTTCATGGCATAAATCACGTCACTCCGCCCGCCATCGGCCAGCGCGCGCAGCAGATAGCGGTAACCCACATCGCCCACCGTCAGGGCATTGCCATGCGCGGCCACATCCCCAACCAGGGCGGAAAATACTTCCGCCCGGTTGCCGGGCTCGCAAAGCCCCATCGCCAGCGCGATCGCATTGGCACATTGCGATCCCGTGGCGTAACTGTGCGTGGTCGGATTGTAAAATTCCCGGTTGAAGGCGTTGCGAATCTGCCCGGCTAATGCGGAAAACGCCTCGGCATCATTGGTTTTTCCCAGCAAGGCCGCCACTTGGGCCAGCACGGCCGCATCCTCATAATAAAACGCCGTGGCCGTGAGGGCCACCGGGGTTAATTGCGAAACCCCGGGTTTTTTGGGACCCACATCAAACCAGTCGCCCAGCCCAAAGCTCACGATGTCGTTTGTCGCCTGGCTGCCCGCATAAGCCAGATAGGCTTTCATGGCGTCATAGTGCCGCCGGAAGAGATTCAGGTCGCCGTCGAATTCATATTGCTGCCACGGCACCAGGATGAAACTGCTGCTCCATTCGGGCGAGTCACCAAAAGCGCTGCGCAGCCGGTGCGTGTTGGTTTTGTCCCGGAACACCGTATATTCCGGCGCAATCGTCGGCACCAGGCCATTGGTGAGCTGCGAGTCCGCGATGTCATTCATCGTTTTGGTAAAGAGTTGGGCCAGGTCAAATTCGTAACGCAACGCGGGTCCATTCAAATGATCCTCCTCCAGCCAGCCCAGGCGCTCGCGGTGCGGACAATCCGTCAGCAGGCTCATCATGTTACTCCGTTGCGCCCAGCGCACGAGGTTGCGGATGCGGTTGAACAGCGGATTGGAACACGTAAACTCCCCGACAGGTTCCGCCGTGGAATGCACCACCCGTCCCGTTAGGGATTTGACCACGGGCAGCGGTCCGCCGGGCCGGGCGGGCGTGGCATGAATTTGCCAGTAACGACAGCCCACATAAAAAAACTTGGGCGTCCAGCTTTCCTCCCCATCGGTGGCCTTGGTGAAGTCACACCACACATATCCCCGATGACCAGACCCCATCGATGCCTGGGAAATGGCCCCGTCCGGACCGAGCAGTTCGGCCGGGAGCAGGCGAATGGTGCTGCCCGCCGGTCCGTTCACGACGAGCTGCGGCCGGTGGGCGGCGTTTTGCCCAAGGTCATACAGGGTGTCGCCATTAGTTAGTTGCTGGATGGCCACCGGCCGGTGGTTTTCAAATTCCCGAATCGGCGGGGCGGAACATTCCCATCCCCGCAGGGTGCCGCCCGGCCCCTCGACCAAAATTGCCCGGGCCCATTGGGCGTCATCAAATCCATTGTCATTCCACCCCGCCGGCCGCCGGCGTTCGTCGTCATCCTCGCCTCCGTAAATCGAAGAAAAGGTGATGGGACCACCGGTCACGTGCCAATGGTCGTCCGTGCCCAGATACTCCACCACCCCATCCCGGTATTCCAGGCGGATTTGCGCGATGGCTTTTTGCGCGCCAAAGGAGCCTTTGAATTTCGTAAAGCGCCCCGTCACGCTCAGCACATTATACATGCCATTGCCCAGTTCCAGGCCGATGGTATTGGGGCCCGGACGCAGCGCCGTCGTTACGTCCCGCGTCTCGTAGAGGCAGGTTTTGTCATATTTGCTCCAGCCGGGAGCCAGAAAATCCTGCCCCACCTTGTTTCCATTGAGCGTCAACTCATACTGCCCCAGCCCGCAGACATTCAGCACAGCCCGCTGCAATCCCGGCTTCACCACCCATTCACGGCGTAACAGCAGGGAGGGCAGGTTGGTGTCCGCCGCGCCGATCCAGTGACCCTGCCAGTCGGCCTTGGTCAGCACCCCCATCGTCCAGGTGGCCGGCTCGCTCCAGGCGGAGGCATTCCCCTCCGCGTCCCACACCCGGACTTTCCAAAACACCTGTTGTGCCGAGGCCAAATGCGCTCCCGCATAAGGTATTTGCATGGTCGCTTCCGTCGCCATCCGCTGGCTGTCCCACAGGTCTCCCTGATTCAATCGCAATTGTTCCGCCGACGTCGCCACCAGAATCTCGCAGGCCGTTTGTTTTTCACCCCGTTCGCCACTGCTGAGTTGCCAGCCCAGCTGCGGGTTGGGCGATTCCACCCCCCACGGATCCACCCCGTAATCACAGCGCAAAGCCACGGGAGTCAAACCCGCGTGCAGAGTATAAACCGGCAATAAAAGCGCCAGCCAAAGGGCCGGCCGGGAAAATTTCATGGTGTCTTAAGGAATGGTTGATTTGAGCAAATATTGATACTCCGGTTCGAGACCCGCTCGATTTTTGATGGCCGCGGACACGTCTGGCCCATTGTTGGTCCAGACATTTCCCGGTCCATTCGCATTGGCCAGGAACTTGGCGGAGGGACACCAATTGTCCCGCAGGGTGATGCCCGCCGAACCTTCGTCCGTATAAAGGTAAAACCAGTGCTCCGGATCGGGAACCTCCGCGCTTGGCTGGATGCCCTCAATCACGTTGCCTTGCACCAGGGTGCCCGGCTGGGCGGACAAGGTGTAGATGCCGCCCAGATCACCGAGCCGCTGCCCGACCTGGTGCACGTAATTGGCCGCAATCAAATTGTCCCGCATGGCATTGGTCATTTTGGTCCAGCCCCAACCCAGGCTGATGCCCGTATAGGGCAGGACGCTGATATCGTTGTGTTCAATCCGGGTGTTCCGAACATAACCTGCGGCGATGCCCACGCAACCCCAGTCCGCCAGTCCGCAACGCGTGATCAAATTATTGTTCACGCGGATGTCCGAACAAACCTCCGCCTCGTTTGCCGGCCGGTATGGCTGGTGGGTTTCCACCCCGGGATCCGAAAATCGGCCCAGTTGCAGGCCATTGCCGCCAATCTCGCGAAATCGGCAACCCTGAATGGTCACTGCTTGACAACCCGTGCCCACATCGAGCCCGGCGGCAGCCAGTTGCT
This sequence comes from uncultured Verrucomicrobia subdivision 3 bacterium, assembly GCA_903936645.1. GTDB lineage: Bacteria > Verrucomicrobiota > Verrucomicrobiia > Limisphaerales > UBA11358 > UBA11358. The sequence goes on along the minus strand of CAIZWI010000428.1, from coordinate 9,411 downwards.
CAAATGCGCATTGGTCAAAGGTAACGTTAGTGGCGTATTCCAACTGCACCGCAGCGGGCGGACGGCCAATCCAGGCCACATTATCGAGTTTCGGTGCGTAAGCGGTGCCTTTGGGCTTAAGTTTGTGTGCGTCCAGCAGGAACATGCCCGCTTGCAAAGGCACATGACCTTGTTCGCTGGGCCGCAACCAGGTGGTGTTGGCAAATGTGATGCCCGAAAAATGCACATTGGCCACCGGGTGGCTGGGCGAGCCCACCACCTCGACCAGTGTTTCCAGGAGGGGTGCCACCACCCGGGCATGGGTCAACTCCTCATCCGGGCGCGGCCAGTAGTAAATCATGCCGTTGGCCAAGTCCTCATACCACTCCCCGGGTGAATCCAGCAACTCCAGAGCATTCACCAGATAAAAGGGTGCCTGGTAAGTGGCGTTCACGGTGACAGGCGGCCACGGATGGTTGAATTCCAACCCGCTCTCCGGTTGCCGGAAAGTCACCTCCGCATACCGTGCTTGCCTGTGCCAGGTGGCAATCCGTAAATGAGCAATCTCCCAGACTTGATCCACCACCATCTCCAATCCCGGCGGCACGCCGTGGGCTGGCCATAAATCGGCTGGAATCGTCGCGACTTGGTTGGTCTTATCCCAGGCCACCAGGCGGGCGAAGCGGCCCGCATTGGGTTCCTGGGCGCGGACCGCCCGGATGCCATTCACCCAGAGTTCCCGGAAGCTGATCACATTGCTCCCTAATCGGGGCGCTGGGGTCGCCCACACTTTCCCCCGGGCGATTTTGGGCAAGGCTGGCGGCATGCTTTGCAGGGGGTGCCAGGGCCCAAGTTCCCGTCCACCACAAACCACCGGCCGTTCACCCGGGGCCGCCTGCAGATAAAATTCCCCAATGCCGGTTTTGGTCATCAGGCGGATCGGTTTGGTGAGCCAGTAGTGGCCGCCTCGCAACACGAGCCGCAAGCAATTGGTTGCCGTTTCGCTGTTTGCCGTCTTGGCGTTGCCCCCGGTGTTTAGCGCGGCATCAAGGCCGTCCGGCACGGCGGGATCCACCCACCGTTCCACGGTTGCGCCCCTGGCGAGGCCAAGCCCCGTCCCGGCCAGAAAAAAGGCCATGAGCCAGCTTGCGGGGGTGTTCGGTTTCATGAAAATTGGTGCTGCCAGCCAGTTTGCCAACCGCCCGCCATTTGTAAATCCCGGGTGTCAAAATCAGGTGCGTTTGGCATAAATAGCAAATGTTTTGGTCTTTTTCGTATTACAAGTGCCAGGGGGTTGTGCTAAGTTTTTATATCACCAAATTTTACGCACTTGAAACCGAAATCTAACGTTTATCGCTCCCTTGGTTGGGATCATTCCGGTCGTTCAAACCGGGTTTTGGTCCGGCCGGCCGGGTTTACCCTCATTGAACTCTTGGTGGTTATTGCCATCATTGCCATTCTGGCCGCCATGCTCCTGCCTGCCTTGGCATCGGCCAAGCGCCGGGCCCAGGGTGTCTATTGCCTGAACAACACCAAACAATTGAACCTCGCCTGGATCATGTATTCAGGCGATAATGCCGAAAAATTGGTTAGCAATGGCGGTTGGGTTGATAACGGGGACTCCCTGAGCTGGGCCAGCCACGATGCCAATACCAATTTGAGCACCCTTGTCAGTTCTAGCTCCCTGTTTTTACCTTATATCAAATCACCGGGTACTTATAAATGTCCCGGGGATGAAATTCCTTCCATCAATGGTCCGCGCGTCCGTTCCTATTCCTTGAACTCCTCCTTGAATAACTCCGTGGCCACCGCTGCCCCGGCCAATACCACCCCGGGCCGCACTTACATTCGGGCGATTCGCACCACCCAGTTAAACACCCCGGGGCCGGCCAGTGTGTTCGCCTTTGTGGATGAGAGCGCCTACACGCTCCTTTATACCGGCAACTCCACCTTCTCCTTTGATCCCGGGATTCCCCAGGGTTCGGAATACTGGCGCAATTTACCCTCTCATTATCATGGCTCGGCCGGTAATATTTCCTTCGCGGACGGTCATTCAGAAATTCATAAGTGGATGGATCCCCGCACCCTCGTCAAAGTTCAGTATGGCGTGACCACGTCCAGTCATATCGTGGTGGGTGTCAGTGCCGACTATGAATGGTTCAATGAGCGCGAACCTTACCAGAATCAGTAAGCCGTTTTCCTTTTCCCAGTAAAATTCCAACCCCATAAAGTCAAACCTCACAACGGTAAAGCCATTCAGTTCCCGTATCCTAACCCGACGCTATGAAAACCTCCCCAACCTCCAAAATCCCTGCAGCCTTTCCGCCCGGTCCAGATCAGGTTGCTCGTCCTGCTTTCTTCTCCCGGCCCCTAGTTTTGGCCTTCGCGGCGGGCTGCGTTGCCCTCTGGCCTGGCGCGGGGCACGCCCAGCAATCCGTCGTGATCAATCCCGTCACTTTGAATTATTGGGTTGGTGCCAATACCACGAACATTCTGGGGGTGGGTAGCAATTCCGTGGCGATCAGCGGTGCCACCACTAATCTGGTCAATCTGTCCGCGGCCGGACCGGCCGGCGTGGCGGCGGCTTTAACTCCTTCGGTAATGACCACTGGAACCACCAATCTGGGCGTGGTGCTGAGCGTTACGAATCAAGCTCCCGGTGCCTCCACCATCAGCCTCAACGGCAGCGGCGGCGCGGTTTACAGTACCAACGTGAATCTGTTTGTAGTGCCCCAATGGATCACCACCAACTCCGGTTCCATCGGTAACTGGTCCGCCGGCTCTAGCTGGAGCACCGGCGTGGCTCCCGGCGTGAATGACAGTGTTTATATTGAACATCAGGCCATTGCCTCCTTCACCAATACGGTGGATGCTTCCCGCACCATTCAATCCCTCATTTTCATCGGCGATGCCGATGATAACCTGGTCAGCGGTGCCTTTACCCAGATTCCCGCCGGGGTTACCCTCTCCGTGGTGGGCACCAACGGCTTTGCGATTGCCAACAAGGCCAATAACAATTCCCGTCCGCAATATGTGTTTTACGGCGGTGGTGCCCTGGTCGTCAGTAACAGTAGTGCCAACTTCTCGATCAATGACGGCAGCAGCAGTTCCAGCACGCGCCTGACTACGGTGAACCTGTCCGGCCTGAGCAATTTTGTCGCCAAGGTCAGCCGCTTCGGTGCGGGCGATGCGACCTTGAATGCGCAAGGCTTGGTGGGTGGTGGTCTGGCGACCGTCAGCCTGGCCCGGACTAATACCATTACCACCACATGGACGGACGATTATACCGCCCTGAACTTTCAAAACGCCTTCAACGCCGGTAACAATGGCGAGCAGGCGGGTGGCAGTGTGGTGAGTTTCCTGAACCTTGGCCTTACCAACGGAATTTACACTGACAGTATCGGCGTCGGCCGTTCGCATTTGCAAGGCTCCTCCGGGGTCGGCGAAACCCTGCGGTTTTTGACCACCCTCACCAACTCCGGCACGCCGGTGGCCTCCGCGTATCTGCGCGGTGCCAATGGCGGGCGCATGTCGCTCCTCGCCGTGGGCGTGGACTCCGGTTCAGCTAATTCCTCCAAAAATACCATCGGACTGGTCAATCTCCTCGGCGGCAAAGTGGACCTGTTGGTTGACCAAATCTGGCTGGGCCGTAACCGGACCAATACTGCCAACCCGGTTGACACCGGCGGTCTGAATTTTGACAACGGCACCGTCAGCGCCAATACCATCCGGGCTGGCTACATGCAATATACCAATGCCGCCAACGTAAAAGGCACCCTCCTGGTGGGGACGAATGGCGTTTTGAACGTGGCCAATTTTCTGGAACTGGGCCATACCCCGGCGGACCCCGCCGGTGCGTTTGCAGTTTATGAATCCCTGGCCTCTGGCCAGTTGACGGTCGGCGGCGGCGGCACCGCCCGCCTCAACAGCGTGCTGGTTGGCACTGGCAGCACCAATAACACTATCACCGTGAACACCTCCGGCACGCTGGTGGTTTCCAACACCATCGCCAGTCCCGCTGCCAGTCTTACCACCCTCACCTTGGGGGCGGGCAAGCTGACCTTTTTCGTGAATGCGGGAGTGACCAATGCCTTTGTCACCAATCTCGTGACTTCGGCCACGTGCACCATCAATATCGCCTCCTTGTCCGGCTTCACTTCCTATCCGGCCACCAACGTCTTGATCGCTTACCAGACCCCTGGCGCCCATACGCTGGGCATTGGCACCCTGCCCCCGGGCTTCAATAACCTGCAAATCGTGGATGACACCGTTTCGCAGACCATCCGTTTGATTATCAATACCAACCAGCCCAAACATCTCGCCTGGCGTGGTGGTGAAAATGCCCAATGGGATCATGCCAGCCTGAACTGGCTGGATACCAACACCCTCGCCGTCACCAAATTCACCGATGGCGACATCGTTAGCTTCGACGATACCGTCGGCGTCCCCGCGAACATTACCATCGCCGAGAACGTCAATCCCGGTCAGAGCGGCACCGGCATGTATGTCACCAGTTCCACCAACCAGTTTACCTTCAACTACCTTGGCGCCGGGGCCATTGGCAGTTGCGCTTTGGTCAAGTCTGGCACCAGCGTATTGCAGATTGATTGCAGCAGCGCCATTGCCGCGCAAGTGAATGCCGGTTCGCTGGTGGGCATCGGTTCTCTCAATTCCGCTGTGATCAGTGCGGGCGCCGCCTTCAATTTTAATGGTATTGATGGTGGTTCCCTGACCTCCGCGGGTAATTCAACCATCGGTGCGAGCGGCACCGTGGCCGGCCCCCTGGTCATCAATGGCGGCGTGGTGACCAATTATGGCACGGCCAGTGGCGCTTTGACCCTGGCCCCGGGCACTCTGCTCTATAACGCGGGCACCCTTGGAGCCATCGGAACCGCGGTGGTGGTTACGAATTCCACCTTAATCAATGCCGGTACGATTTACGGCGCCAGCCTGACCGTCAATTACGGGGGCACTCTGGCCGATAATGTCCCGGGCAACGCCGATGCCGGCAGCCCCGGCAGCATTAATGTGGGATCGCTGGTGGTCAGCGGTACCTTCATTCCTGGCGGCGGCACCACTGGCACCACCAAGGTCACGGATTTCCTCATCAATAATTCCCAGGCCGGCAATCCGGCCGGTCGGGTGCAATTAAACCCCGGCTCCACGACTTATTTTGAGGTGAATTTGACCAACTCCCAGGTCAACACCCTGTTGCTCTCCCAAAATCAAGGCTTCGGTCCCAGCCAGGCCAACAAGGCCATCAACGGTGGCACCCTGGTCATTCAAAATGTTGGACCCACCCCATTTGCTGCCGGCCAGAGCTTCCAATTGTTTGGTAACTATTACAACGCCGGGGTGCTGGGCAATGCCGGTCTCAACACCACCAACTCCTATCCCACCATCAGCCCCAGCGTTCCGGGTCCCGGCCTGGTATGGGATCTCAGCCAGTTGATCCCGCAAGGTACCATCAGCGTGGTGGATCCCTCCACCAGGCAGATTACTCTCAGCAACAATACCAGTGTGACCAGTTCCAATGTCGTTACTGAATTCACCTGGCCCGCAAACTATGCGGGTGGCTGGTTGCAGCAGTTGAACACCACCCTGACCAATGGCTTGACCGCCACGAACTGGACCACGGTGGCGGGCTCGGCGGCCACGACTGACATTATCATCACCAATACTATTGTGGCCGATCCCAATGCCCCGGGCAGCGCCATCTTCTATCGTTTCGTTTATCCTTAACTATGTAATGGGCTGCTGGGCGTGATTAACTTGCGCCGTCAACGCCGGGGCCGGACCAGTCCGCCCCGGCGTTTTAATTAAAAAATATGAAAAACTTTCGTTCCGTGATGTTCTTGCTCCCCGTTTGCCTCCTCGGGGCGCACCTGGCCGGCGCGGTGGAATTGAAAGTGGACATTGGTCCCGCCGGCCGGCCCAATCAAGGGGCTCCCCACTTTGTCGAATGGCCGTTCAAGCCCGCCAGTCCGACCCTGGTCTGGGGCAATCTCACCATCCGTTTGCAAACCCCGGACGGTCAGTCCAGCCAGCTCGACACCGCCATCTACAAGTTCGGCTTGGATTACGACGCCCGCCTTGCCTGCGACGGAGTTTTCCTGAAACCCGGAGCTTCTGCCGGTGGGCTGGAAATGATCGTTTCCGGGCTCCCCGCGGGATCTCATACCATTGCCACCTATCACAATTCCCTGTGGCCGGCGGACAAGTCCCCGGGGCCGTTCAATATTTACGTTAATGGCACCCTGGCCTTGACCAACGTGCAGCCCACGATCCAAGCCACGAATGATTATGCCACCACGGCAACTTATTTGACCGTCAACGCCCAATCCGGCCGTGACGTGGTGTTAAAATTCATGCCCGCTGGGCCGGCCGCGGTCCCCAACATTATTTTGAACGGCTTTGAAATCGATGCGCCCAATCCCAATACCAAGGCCATCCAGCCCGATCCTGCCAATGACGATGAGCACCTCAATGCCGACGATGGCACCGCCCGTCTAAACTGGCTTGCTCCGGCGTCCGTCCTTTCGCACCGGCTTTATTTCGGAACCAATGCCGAAGCTGTCGCCCAGGCGGACTCCACCTCTCCTCTATGCCAGGGAAACTTTTCCACCCCCAACTTTTTGGCCACCAATCTAGATTCCGCCAGCACCTATTATTGGCGAGTGGATGAGCTGGATGCGGCCGGGCAGGCGACCCGTGGTGAACTGTGGCGCTTCCGCACCCGGCACCTGGCCTTTCCCACGGCGGAAGGTTATGGTCGCTTCGCTCGTGGCGGTCGCGGCGGACGGGTCCTGGAAGTTACCAATCTCGAGGATTATGACCCTGATCACGGTGAGGCCGTGATTCCCGGCAGCTTCCGGGCGGCCGTGGAAGCCACCGGACCCCGCACCATCATCTTTCGCCTCTCGGGCCTAATTCGCTTAAAAAAGCCCTGCGCGGTGCATAATCCCTACTGCACCATCGCGGGCCAGACCGCCCCCGGCGATGGCATTTGCCTGGCCAACTTCTCGGCTGGCGCCTTTGGCACGCACGACGTGATCATTCGCTACCTGCGGTTCCGGGTGGGGGATGCCGCCCATAAGGCCATGGATGGTTGTGGTTTGGGCAGTTGTGATAATTGCATCATCGACCATTGCAGTATCAGTTGGAGTTCCGATGAAGGGCACAGCTCGCGCGGGGCGAAAAACATCACCTTTCAGCGCAATATAGTCGCCGAGGCCCTGCACCATGGACCGCATTACCGTGCCAGCGACCGTTCCAAACTCGAGACCCATGCCTTCGCCGGTTCCATTAGTGGCAATGTTGGCAGCTACCATCACAATTTGCTGGCGGATTGCACGGACCGCAACTGGAGCCTCGCCGGCGGTCTGACCCAGGGCGGTCGGTATGCCGGCTACCTGGATATTCGTAATAATGTGGTCTACAATTGGACCGCGCGCACCACGGATGGCGGAGTGAAAGCCCTCAATTACGTTAACAATTACTACAAACCGCATCCGGGAAATCCCTTTGTGAAATGGCTTTTAAAATTGGATCCCCTCAACCCGGTGTGGGGCACGGAGAGTTATTACATGAGCGGTAACGTCCTCGAAGGTTATGTGGACGAAACTAATAATTGGTCCAGCTTTGCCAATGGACCCGAACTTGCCCGCCAGGTGCGGGTGGACACCGAAATTTTCCCCTCCTATGTGCGCACTCAGAGCGCTCGCGAAGCTTTTACTAATGTGCTCGCTGATGTGGGGGCAAATTTCCCCGCTTCGGATGGCATTGACCGGCATATTATCGCCGATGCCCGCACCGGCACGGCGGAATTTATCGGCACCCGCGGTCCAACGTACGGCGATCGCCCCGGCCCCAATTACCCTGGTTTTATTGACACCCAGACTGATGATAAAAGCGCCCTCGGCTCCCCCAACTTCCCCTGGCCCGATTACCAAACCCGCAACGTTCCTGTGGACACGGACCACGATGGCATTCCCGACGCCTGGGAGACCGCCCATGGCTTGAATCCCCAAGATCCCCAGGATGCCCATGGTGATCTCAATGGGGACGGTTATTCCAATCTCGAAAAATATCTCAATTCGCTTGTCGGCGAATATTCTTTGACCGCCAAAAATTAATGTTTATGAAATTGCATTTTAAACGCGCCGCCCTGGCGCTCTCCGTGTTTGTGATGTGCGGTGCGCTGAGCCTCACCACCCGGGGCCGGGAAAAATGGCCGGCCATGCCCGAGGCGGAAAGGCAGCAACAGGCCGTGTGGAAGCTTCACGAGCAAGAAGTCATCAGCAATATTCAGCCCGCCCTGGTCGAGTGGGCCAAGCAAGGCAAGCCGTTCATTCCCTGGGCGGCTCAACCCAGCGATCTGCCTCAGGCGCCCGTTCCGGCTTTTCCCGGTGCTGAGGGCGGCGGCAAGTTCAGCTTTGGTGGGCGCGGCGGCAAAGTCTATGTCGTGACCAGTCTGGCGGATGCCGGCCCGGGCACCTTGCGGGAAGGTTGCGAGGCCGCCGGTCCGCGCATCATCATTTTCAATGTCGCCGGCATCATTCACTTGCAAATGCCCATCTATATTGAGGCCCCTTACCTCACCATTGCCGGCCAGACCGCTCCCGGCGATGGCATTTGCATCGCCGGCCAGAGTGTCATGAACTTTGCGCACGATGTGGTCGTTCGCTACGTGCGGTTTCGCCGCGGGAATCCAGATATCTTCAATCGCCAAAGTTGCCTGGCCGGCAGTCCCGTGGGCAATATTATCATCGATCATTGCTCCGCGAGCTGGGGCAATGACCAAACCTTGGATACCTACCGCCACATGTATCAGGCCACCAATGGCGGGCCAACCCTCAAACTTCCCACCGTGAATGACACCATCCAATGGTGCATCGTCAGCGAGGGCTTGAATGTCAACAACCACGCCTTCGGCGGTGATTGGGGCGGACGCAACTCCGGTTTCCATCACAATCTGCTGGCCTGCAACACCGGGCGCAATCCCAGTATCGCCATGTCCTACGACTTTAATTTTGTGAACAACGTCCTGTTCAACTGGCGGCACCGCTCGCTGGATGGTGGCGACCAGCACAGCCTCTTCAACATCATTAATAATTTCTACAAACCCGGCCCCGCCACGCTCGATAATCCTGTGCGCTACCGCATCCTCGAGCCATCGCAAAGTTGGAGCAAAAGCAATCCCGTCAGCCACTGGGGCCGCGCTTATGTGGCGGGCAACATCGTCGATGGCAACCCCCGCGTGACCGCCGACAACTGGGATGGCGGGGTGCAATTCAACCTGGCCCCTGATCCCGATGCCAGCGGCGACATCGCCAAGGGCTTGATTGAAAACGCTGATCAAATTAAAGCGATTGAGGCCAAAGTGCGCGCCGACCGGCCTTTCCCCATGTCTCCGATCAGCGTGCAGACCGC
>CAIZWI010000427.1 GCA_903936645.1 uncultured Verrucomicrobia subdivision 3 bacterium | reverse complement strand
CACCAAGGCACAACCCCGTTGGGGTTGGCGGTCGTTGGGGGGAATACCCAAGGTAGCTCGTGCCGCGCAACCTTGGGCTGGCGGACGCAATCCCGTTGGGATTGAAGCAGCCATTCACCAACCGCTTAAATGGTCAGCTCGTGGTCAGCTCGATTTGCATGCCACCGAAAACAGCGAGGAACCCAGACTGGAATCACAAGCACTTCATTACTAACTGGTTACAAATTGCAGCGAGGCCGGTTAAGCTGGTCGATTGAGGGTTGGTTGGGGGTGCTGGCGATTTGCGGCGGGCCGGGACCCGGGCCGGAAAACAGGCAAAAAAGCCAAGGAATATCGTTTGCGTAACATTTCTGCAAAAATTTCTTGAAACATACCACCTATGGTGTGAGAATCATCGCCGCTCCCCCACTAATGGGGTAGGCAAAAGCTTTTACAGGATCGCCGGCATCTCGAGGATAGCGTAAGGATGGTTCCTCTCTTCCGGCCCCGGAACAATATTACAATTCGAATCGGAGTACTACCATGATTGATGCACGTGAGGAAGTTTTGTCGTCGACCACCAAACCCGCCAACCGCCGGTCCGGCAAGGTCTCGTCCGGGCGCGCGGTAAAAACCAGCAAGTCTGCCACTGGCAAATCCCTGCGCCTCGAGCGCGTGTTCAGTGATGCCAAGGTCAAACCCTTCGACCAGATTGCATGGGACCGCCGCACGGCGGAAATCACGGATGACGCCAACAAAGTCATTTTCAAGCAGGAAAACGTGGAAGTGCCCGCTTCCTGGTCGCAACTCGCCACGAAGGTGGTGGTCTCGAAGTATTTTTACGGCGAACAGAAGACCTCCGAGCGTGAAACGTCCGTCAAACAACTGATTCACCGCATTTCCCGCACGATTGCCGACTGGGGTATTGCCGATGGCTATTTCAGCAAGGCCGATGGCGAAGTGTTTTATGATGAATTGACCTGGCTGTGCGTGAACCAGTTCGGGGCCTTCAATTCCCCCGTGTGGTTCAACGTGGGTTTGTACCATCAGTATGGCGTGGGCAAGAATTCCGGCCAGGGCAACTGGTACTATAACCGCGATAACAAGCAGGCCGAGCGCGCGCCGACCCAGTATGAATATCCGCAGGGGAGCGCCTGCTTCATCCAGTCCGTGGCCGACAACATGGAAGACATCATGCGCCTGGCGTACAGCGAGGCGATGCTGTTCAAGTACGGTTCCGGCACCGGCACCGACCTCTCGCCCATTCGTTCCAGCCGGGAAAAACTGAGCGGCGGCGGCCGCCCCAGCGGTCCGATGAGTTTCCTGAAGGTTTATGACCAGGTGGCCAGCGTGGTAAAATCCGGCGGCAAAACCCGCCGGGCGGCCAAGATGAACACCCTGCGGGACTGGCACGCGGACATCGAGGAATTCATTGATGCCAAGCAAAAGGAAGAAAAGAAGGCTTGGGCGCTGATCGAGCAGGGTTATGACGGCTCTTATAATGGCGATGCCTACGGCAGCGTCATGTATCAGAACGAAAACCTCTCGGTGCGCGTGAGTGATGAATTCATGCAGGCCGCTTTGGACGGCAAGGAATGGTGGACCCGCGCCTCGACCTCCGGCAAGCCGATCGAGAAGAAGGATGCGGCCAAGCTGCTGTACAAGATTGCCGAAGGCACGCACATCTGCGGCGACCCGGGCTTGCAATATGACGGGGCCATTCAAAAGTGGCACACCTGCAAGGGCACCGAGCCGATTCACTCGACCAATCCGTGCAGCGAATATGTGTTCATCAACAACACGGCCTGCAATCTGGCGTCCTTGAACCTCATGAAGTTCAAACGCGAGGACGGCGTGTTTGACGTGGAACGCTTCAAGGCGGCGGCGCGCATCTTTATCACCGCGCAGGAAATCCTGGTGGACAATGCGAGCTATCCCACCAAGGAAATTGCGGAAAACTCCCATATTTTCCGCACGTTGGGCCTCGGGTTCGCCAACCTCGGCTCGCTCTGCATGAGCTACGGCCTGCCTTACGATTCCGATGAAGGCCGCGCCCTGGCCGGGGCGATCACGGCGATCATGACCGGTCATGCCTACGAACAAAGCGCGGAAATCGCCGCCAGTGTCGGACCGTTCGCGGGGTACCATGATGCCCGTTGCTCGCATGTGCCGAAGCCGATTACCAAGGACAATGTCGATTCCATGCTCGGCGTGATCCAGCAACATCGCCACGCGGTGGAAGCGATCCAGCCCAGCGCGGAATTTAATTACCTCAAGGACGAGGCCCGCAAAACGTGGGACAGCGCCCTGGCCAAAGGCCGCCAGTACGGTTATCGCAACGCGCAGGTGACGGTGCTCGCGCCGACCGGCACGATTGCCTTCCTCATGGATTGCGACACGACGGGCGTGGAACCTGACATTGCCTTGGTTAAATATAAACTGCTCGCGGGCGGCGGGATGTTGAAAATCGTGAACCGCGGGGTGCCGGACGCGCTGCGCCGCCTCGGTTATGCCGAGGCCGAAATCAAGGCGATCATCGCCCACATCGAGAAATACGACACCATTGAGGACGTGACGGATGAGGCCACGTCCCAGCTCGTGCCCAGCGGCCTGAAGGCCCAGGACCTGCCGGTGTTTGATTGCGCGTTCAAGCCGTATCGCGGCAAACGCAGCATTGGCTACCTCGCCCATTTGAAAATGATGGGGGCGGCCCAGCCGTTCATCAGCGGGGCCATTTCCAAAACCGTCAACATGCCCGCCGAGAGCACGGTGGAGGACATTCGCCACACGTATGTGGAGGCCTGGAAAATGGGTTTGAAATGCGTGGCCATCTACCGCGATGGTTCCAAGCGCTCGCAGCCGCTGAACACGAAGAAGACGAATGAAGGGGGCGACAAAACGGCGGACGCCAGCGCGCTGACCACCCGCTTGCAGGAACTGGAAGCCGAAGTGGCCCGGTTGACGGATGAATCCGGCAAACCCCTGCGCCGCCGGCTCTCCGACACCCGCACGGCGGTGACCCATAAATTCGACATCGCCGGCCATGAGGGCTACCTGACGGTTGGCACTTATGATGACGGCCGCCCGGGCGAACTGTTCATCACGATGGCCAAGGAAGGTTCCACCATCGGGGGTTTGATGGACAGCATCGGCACCCTGACGAGCCTGGCGCTGCAATACGGTGTGCCCTTGGAAGCCCTGGTGAAGAAGTTTGCCCACCAGCGCTTCGAGCCGAGCGGCTTCACCAAGAATCCGGAGATTCGCAATGCGTCGTCCATCACCGATTACGTGTTCCGCTGGATGGCCTTCCAGTTCATCCCCGGTTACCGCGAGAACGCGAATGAGGTGCGCACCCAGACGGAGCTGGCCATTCCGGGTTTGGTTGAGGAAATAAAAAAAAAAATAAACCGGCCGGTGCCTGATTTGCCGTTGAGCGAGGACACCAGCCTGCTGGCACTGCCTGCGGGCAACGGGAACAAGCCGAAGGCGGCCCTGCCCAAGCTTGGTCACAGCAAGTTGAGCCTGACGTCCACGTTCCAAAATCAGGGTGACGCGCCGACGTGTCCGAACTGTGGCCATGTGGCGGTGCGGAACGGGGCCTGCTACAAGTGCCTGAACTGCGGCGAAAGCCTTGGGTGCTCCTGAAAGAGGAACACCGTCCGCTCATTAACAACGTTAACCCGGAGAACCCCGTTCTCCGGGTTTTTGCTAGGCCATACCCACGCCGAGGGTGTTTGCGTACCAGTGGTTCAATGGTGGGTGTGAGACAAAATTCTTCCGGCAGGTTCATTTTCACGGGTTTTGGGATAATAAGCATCTAGAAGTCTAGGGATTGCATGGATTCGCCAT
>CAIZWI010000426.1 GCA_903936645.1 uncultured Verrucomicrobia subdivision 3 bacterium | reverse complement strand
GGTCAAGCGACTCAAGGGCTGGGGGGCGGGGAAGGCGCTCCTCGTAAAAACCGGGGCATGCGGCAGATTGACACTGCATTTGCCGGTTGTTACCGTGTTTTTCTGCGATGGAATACAAAGACACACTCAATTTGCCGCGCACGGACTTCGCGATGAAGGCCGATCTCGTCACGCGCGAGCCGCAACGTTTGGAAAAATGGCAGCAGGCCGGCCTCTATGAGGCCATTCAGGCCGCCCGGGCCGGCGCGGACAAGTTTGTCCTGCACGACGGTCCGCCCTTTGCCAATGGCGATGTGCACATCGGCACGGCCCTGAACAAAATTCTCAAGGACATCGTCGTCAAGTACCAGACCCTGCGGGGCAAGAGCGCCCCCTATATCCCGGGCTGGGACTGCCATGGGCTGCCCATTGAATTCAAGGTCAGCCAGGACATGCGCAAAGCCGGCGATACCAGTGCCGACGCTGCCACCATCCGGAGCGCCTGCGCGGCCCACGCCCGCAAATACATTGATTTGCAGCGCACCCAATTCAAGCGCCTGGGCATTCTGGGCGACTGGGAAAACCCGTATCTGACACTGAACAAGGAATACGAGGCGGACGAACTGCGCCTGTTTGCGGATATCGTGGAAAAAGGCTTTGTTTACCGGGGCAAGAAACCGGTGTACTGGAGCATTCCCTGCCGCACCGCCCTGGCGGAGGCCGAGGTGGAGTATGCCGATCACGTCAGCCAAAGTGTGTTCGTGAAGTTTCCGGTAGTTGGCCAGCCGGGCACCTTTGTGGTCATCTGGACCACCACCCCCTGGACCCTGCCCGCCAACCTCGCGGTGGCTTACAACGACAAGTTTGGTTATCTGAAAGTCACCGTGGGCAGCGAGCATTACCTCTTGTTTCAAGGCCTGCTCCCGATCGTGGCGCAGAAATGCGGGTGGACGGAATACACCCAGGTCCCCTTCCCCACCGCAGAACTGGCCACCCTGCAATACCAGCATCCCTTCTGCCAGCGCACCGGGCGACTGCTGGCGGCGGATTTCGTGACCAGCGACACCGGCACGGGCTTTGTGCACATCGCGCCGGGCCACGGTCTGGACGATTATAATCTCGGCCGCCAGAACGGCCTGCCGATTTATTCCCCGGTCAATGATGACGGCGCGCTCGCCCATAGCAACGAATTGCCGGTGGACCAGCAGATGCCGGCCGAACTGCTGGGCAAATCGATTTTGGAAAAACACGGCAAGAGCGATGCCAACGAAGCGGTGCTCCATGAATTGCGCACGCGCCACGCCCTGCTCCACCAGGAAAATTATCACCACAGCTACCCGCACTGCTGGCGCAGCAAAACGCCGGTGATCTTCCGCGCGATGGACCAATGGTTCATCAAGATTGATCTGGCGGTGGGCGCGGACACCTTCCGCGCCACCGCCCTCGCGGAAATTGACAAGGTCAATTGGGTTCCCGAATGGGGGGTCAACCGCATCAAGGGGGCCGTGCAATCGCGCCCGGACTGGTGCATTTCGCGCCAGCGGACCTGGGGTGTGCCGATCCCGGCATTTTACGATGCCCAAGGCGAACCCATGCTCGATGCCGGCATCGTGCGCAATGCCGCTGATTTGATCCAGCAACATGGATCGAACGTCTGGTTTGATAAATCCGCCGCGGAATTGTGGGCGCTGGTGAAACCCGCGAATTGGTCGGGCCCGGATGCCACTGCCAAATCCAACGACACGCTGGATGTGTGGATTGATTCCGGCTCCTCCTCCCGTGCCGTGTTGCAGCAACGGTCCGAATTAAACCATCCCACCCGAACCGGGGCCGGGGCCTGGCAGGCGGATGTGTATCTGGAAGGCAGTGACCAGCATCGCGGCTGGTTCCAATCGTCCCTCCTGCTCTCGCTGGCGGGCAACGGGGCCGCGCCCTTCAAAACCGTGCTGACCCACGGCTTCATGGTGGACGCCGACCGTGAGAAAATTTCCAAGAGCAAACAAGGCTCTTACGAAAAACCGCAGACCTCCGAGGCTTATGTGAAAAAATATGGCGCGGACGTGGTGCGCCTGTGGGTGGCCTCGCAGGATTATCGCAACGACATTGTGGTGAGCGAGGAGCGCATCAACAAAGTGGGTGAAACCTACCGTGGCATCCGCAACGCCCTGCGCTACCAGCTCTCGAACTTGTATGATTTTGATCCGGCCACGCAAACCGTGTCCGACGAGCAACTGACTGGTCTGGACCGCTGGGTGCTGGGGGAATTTTCCAAACTCGAAACGGAGGTCATCGCCGCTTACGACAATTACGAGTTTCACGTGGTATATCAAAAGGTCAGCCAATTCATCGCGGTGGAGCTGTCGTCCATCTATCACGACGTCATCAAGGACCGGATGTACACGGACCCGGCGAATTCACAGCGCCGCCGCTCGACGCAGACCGCGCTGCTTCGTTTGGTAACGGGGTTATGCCAGTTGCTATCACCGATTCTGGCGTTTACCACGGATGAGGCGTGGGAATTTGTGCCGGGGAAATTGACGGGGTCGGTGCATGGCAGCGAATTTAAACCGTTGGGCGCGCCCTTGGTCGTGGAGGACGTTAACAAATGGGTGTGGCTGAAGGAGTGGCGCGAAAAGATTCTGCCGGAATTGGAAAAAGCGCGGCAGGCGAAAACCATTGGCAAATCGCTGGATGCCAAAGTTGAAATCCTGGTTCCCCAAGCTCAATGGC
>CAIZWI010000425.1 GCA_903936645.1 uncultured Verrucomicrobia subdivision 3 bacterium | reverse complement strand
TCCCTCACCCTGGCGCTGGAGCGCTATGAGGGCACGCTCGTGTTTATTTCCCACGACGTCCACTTCATCCGCCACCTGGCTACCAAGGTCCTGCACGTCAACGCCGGGAAAATCACGCCCTATGCGGGCAGCTACGATTATTTCCTGGATAAGACGAACGCCCTCGATGACGAGCGTTCGGCCCTGACAGCCGGATAGGTCTGGCGGTTCGCGTTAGTTTGATTGTTGGCAGGGCCAATTACGTTGCCGCCGCATGAACGCCCCGTCACCATTTTGTAACGTTCTCGTCCTTGAATTTCCACCTGCCTCAAGTGGAAACTTGAGCCATCATAATGAAATCAACGGAATCCCGAGAGGAATTCGAAAAATTTGTGACGGAAGCTGGCGCGGTCGTGGCAGAATTCAAACCCATTGATGCCGTTCGCCTGTTTTTGGATTTTTACCAGCAGGAACGTGCCGAGGACTGCCTGTTAGAATCTGAAGGCGACATGCTGCTCTGCCAGTGGTCCATTCAGGGGCAGTTTTTTGTGTTCAATCTCACGCGACAATTTGTCCCTGCTCTGGCACCTGTCCAGCACAAGTCCCAGTTGTCCCTGACATGCTCGGTGTCGCCGACACCCGCTCTGGAGGCCCTCAAGCCAGGTGCCAAATGGTGCGGCAGCCCCGATGATCTGCCGGCCTTTGAATATTTCATTGGCAAATGCCCTGCTTTCCTGGCCATCGGCAAATTAAAGCCGGATAACGTGACGCTAACTTATGCGATGGTTTGACCCCGTCCGGGGTTAATAGTGATGGAACATGCCGGCGATGAGTAGCAGTTCCGGATGTGCGGAGGAGAGCTTGGGCAGCACTACCCGCACCCGGTCCCCATAGGCGGCCAGCTTCTCGCGCAAAGGGCTCAAATCCCCCACCTTGTCCCAGTGCAGTTTGTGCAAATCCAGCACCAGCCGGTTCTTATTGCGCGCCAGTGATTCACGCAAGTTGTGCGCCAGCTTTTCGGCATCCGCCGAGGAAAGCACCCCTTCGAGGCGCATCCAAACCTGCTGCTTCGCATGCTGCAACTCCACTTGCACCGAAAAATTCGGGCTGGCCACCTTCGCGTGAAATTCTTCCCACAACCCGAAGGCACTCCAGCTTTTCTCGGGGAGCCGATACGCGGTCCGTTGGAGTTTGGGATGTTGAAAATAATCAAACTTGAGGGTGAACCAGGTAACCATCGCCGCGCCCACGGCCATCACGGATTTTACCCGTTGCGCCAGGGTGGGCTGGCCTAGTTCCCGATGCAAATCCCGCTCCAGTTGGCCAATCCATTTCCGGATGGTCGCATTCGGACCAAACAGGCGCCCCGGCAAAAAGACCGGGTAGGCAAACCGCAATTCCTTCGCAAAATAAGCCGCCTTCTGCCGCAACACCGGATTCGGGGAGTCCTTCAATTTTAGGTACCCGAGAAACCGTGTTTCCAAAACGCGGTAAATGCTCGGCCCCAACCGCTGGTAGTCCTGGTCAAAACACCAGCGCTGCATGTCCTCAATCTCCTTGGGCGACAGCGTCGGATGCTTGATCATCGTGCTAAAGCCATCCGCTCGCCGGTAAAACAAATCTTTCTCGGTCGTGTAAACGTCCTGCAACAGATTGTCCTTGATAACCCGCTCGAAAAAGGGCGTTCCCGGCACCGGTCCATAAATAAGGTATTGCCCCAGCGAGGGTTTGAGTTTCATCAGGCCATCCAGCTCCTGCGCCACCACCTCGTGCGTTTGGTAATCAAAGCCCACAATCATCGAGGTCAGCACCGTGATTCCGTGTTCGCGAAACTCAGTGAGAATTTCCGGCACTGGCCGCCCCTGTTGCTTGGCATAACCCGAGCGCGTGCCCTCGTAGCCCACCCAAAAGCCATCAATCCCCATCTCCAAAATTTCCTCCACCGTGTACTGGCTGATGGCTTTGATGCTGGAGAACGCAAAAATGGAAGGTTGCTTGCCCCCCGCCAGCACACAGTCCCGGAATTCCATGGCCCGCTTTTTATTCAGCAGAAAGTCCTCGTCGATGATCAGGAACACCAGGCTCGGATCCAAATCAAAATAGCGCTCCACCACGTTGTAGATGTCCCGCCCCGTGGGCAGCAGCCGGACGTGCTGGCGTTTAAAAAAATGCGAGGTGCAGCAGAAATCACAGCCATTCGGACAGCCCAGCCCGCCGAATATTTTCCCGGTGCCGGACACCCGCATCCCAAAAATTTTCAACCAGCTCACGATCAGCGGATGTTTGTAGGGCATCGGAATTTCCGGTTCGCCCAGCAAGGCGCGGAAAAAGGCCACGCCCTCGCCACGGCAAATATGATCCGCATACGGCTTGAGCACATCATCCTTCAAAATGGTGCCATAGCCGCCCAGCACGATCTGGCTTTGCGGCGAGTATTTGCGGATCAGCGCCACCGTCTCCTTCATCTTATGGATCAGGGCCATGATGAAGCTGATCCCCACGTAGTCATACCCTTTCTTGAGTTCCTGGATCAATTCCCGCTCGGAAGGGTATTGCAGCACCACGGTGGGCACGTCCAAATTTTCCGCGATGTATTCCAGGCCAAATTGCACGTTGACCGTGCGCGGGCTGAAAATCCCCTGCGCGCGCGTCACCTGGCGAAACAGCAATTCATAGCCAACGGAAGGCGCATCCCCCTGCTCGGGACCAAAAGGCCGGCAGACACTGGTCAATAATACGGTTTTACTCATGGGTTTGTGGCAATGGCCGCAAGTCAACCCGTGCACTCGGTGGCTCGGAATGAGGCGAGACGAAACGGTGGCAACGCGGCCATTACCAACAAACTGCAATTACCCGGGCGTGTCAAAGCAGTGTTGGAAAAATTCCACAACTTCCTTTGTCCGGCGTCTGGCAACCAATGATGACCGCTTGAATCAAGGTATAATGACAATCTTCCCTGCCGCCCCGGGATCCATCAACGAACCATGGGCATAGGGGGCGCGGGCAAGCGGAAATTCCCCGGCAATCACCGGGCGCAGTGTGCCGCTGGCCAGCCCGGCAAACAGCGCGGCATGAATCTGCGCCATCTCCGCCGGCGGGGTGTTAAACAGCACCAGGCCGCGAATGTCCGCATCGCGACTCATCGTATCGCGCGGGTCAATCTCGATTTTACCCCGGCTGCCAATCACCACCACCCGGCCGCGCGGGGCCAGCAAGGCCAGGTCCATGGCCAGGTTCTTGTGTGCCGCCATTTCCAGCACCAGGTCCACTCCCCGCCCGTGATTGGCCGCCAGAATTTTTTCAAAATATTTGGGCTGGCCATGATCAAACACCTGGTGCGCCCCCTCGTTGAGGACGAGCAACCGGCCCTTTTCCGTGCCGGCCGTGCCAAACACTTGCAAGCCATGCGCCCGGGCCAGTTGCACGGCCGCGATGCCCACGCCCCCGCTGGCTCCGTGAATCAGCACCGTTTCCCCGGGCAAGGCCTGCCCCCGCTGGCATAACGCCCGATAAGCCGTCGCATAAGGAATCCCCACCGCCGCCCCCTGGGCAAAGCTTACCGCCCCCGGCAGCCGGTAAACCTGGCTGACCTGGCACACGGTGAATTCTGCGTAGCTGCCCGTCACGGTTCCCGCCGTATAAACCCGTTCGCCCGTCTTGAAACTCGTGACCCCTTCCCCCACCGCCGCGATAATGCCGGCACCATCACTGCCCGGCGTGTAGGGCAGTTCGGGTTTCCGGGCGTAATTACCCGACCGAATATACGTTTCCACCGGGTTTACCCCGATGGCATGGAGCCGCAAGAGCACCTGCCCCGCCGCCGGCACCGGGGTGGGCAACTCCACCACCTTCAAAACGCCCGGATCGCCAAATTCACTAACCCGAATGGCCTTCATAAAATCGATAAAGTATTAACGAACCCAGCATACTGATTCAAAATCACCGGAGCGAGGAGGATTTCCCGGTGAATCAAAGACCCATCCCTGGGAAAGCACGGTGCCGTTGGCCGTTTAAAGTTTTCCCGCCGGCAATGTCTTCACGAGCCAGTCCTGGATGGTTTCCTCAAAGTGGGGATCAAACTGACTCCAATCCATGATCCGGTGCTGCGCATTCGTGATGGTCAGCAAATCACACGGCACCCCGCTGGCCCGCAACCGGGCTTGAAAATTGACCGATTGGGAATAAAGCACGGTTTTGTCCGCGGTGCCGGCGATGAGCAGAAATGGCGGCAGCCCCGGTTTAACCAATTCAATCGGCGAGATGCCCGCCAATGTTTGGCGCGTCGCCGGCGTGAGCTCCGGTGGCAGGTTAAACAGCATTTGCAACGATTTGCTCAAGCCGTTCCGCCGCTCATTGTCGGCCACCATGTCCGTCGGTGGGGCAAACCCCAGCACCGCCTGTACCCGGGTGTCCGGTTGCGCCAGCGTGGCCGCCAGACACGCCAGATGCCCGCCCGCCGAATACCCGCAGAGCGCAATCCGCTGCGGATCACCCTTGTATTCCGCCGCGTGCGCCTTCACCCACCGAATCGCGGTTTGCACATCCTCCAATCCCGCCGGCCAGCGATGCGTCGGGGCCAGCCGGTAATCGATTGAAAACCAAGTGAACCGCGCCGCGTTCAGCGGCATCTCCATCGGGGCGACATCATGCTCCTTGTCCCCCGCCGACCAACCCCCGCCGTGCACCACAATGCCAACCGGAAACGGCCCGGCCCCTGCCGGCACACTCACATCCAACAGAAGGTGATTGGTGCCCACCCTGCCGTATTCGATGTTGGTGGATAATTCAGCCGCCGAGCCAACCGCTAAACCGCCCAGCAGAGCCAGCAAAATAAATCCGGATTTTCCCCGCTGAAAGGATTCTTGCGCAGCGCGGATGAAGTCCAAACGCAACGCACTTTTCATCCGTCTACCTGGAACGATGTTGGTGTACATTCTGCTCAAATTATCATGGCCCGGCGCCAGAGTGAAAAGAATTTCCCGGGCCAACCCATGACCCAACGTCACAGGGCAAAATCGGCTGGCCGTCGTTTCATGGGCGCTTGGCCGGGCCCGGCCAATGTACGCGCTCCGAAGGCGTGCCGCCGCCTCAACGCCGCCGGCAAAAGGCGGTGGGCGAAAGGCCGAGTGAAGCCTTGAAAACGCGGGAAAAATGCCCGGAATCCGCAAATCCAACCTGCTCCGCCACCTGTTTGACCATTGCCCCCGGTTCCTGCAAAAGCTCCGCGGCGCGGTTCATTTTCAGGCGCATCAAGTATTGATAAGGCGTCTGCTGATTATAGCGCTGAAACAGGCGGCACAGGTAAACCGCGTGAACATGACACTGCCGGGCGATTTCCGCCAGGCTTTTCAATTCCAAAAAGTGCTCCTGAATATAGCTCTGGCAGGCCGCAAAAGTGGCAAAAGAAAGGTTGCCCGCCTCCTTCAAAGTAGTGCGCGATTCGGCAATTTTGATGGCCAGGCATTTGAGCAACGCGGCGCATAAATCGGGCGCGTACCGGGACCCCCTGACGCCGCTGCGAATCAATTCATCGAAAAAGATTTGCAATTCCGCGACCAGCAATACCCGGGATACATTCCCCGGCGCGAGACGGCACGATCGCAACAGCGCCGTTGCCTCCGGACCCGAAAAATCCACGAAATACTTGACCAGGGGCAGCGGCCCCACCGAAGCGATATCATGGTGGATGCCCGGGCCATAGGAAAACAGGGTGCCCGGTTCCAAATCATAGGATCGCCCTTTTAAACTGACCCGTCCCTTGCCGCGCAGGACAAACTCGAGCGAATAAAACGCAAAAGTGGTCCGGTGGATGGCATAATCGGGAACGCAATGCTCACAGCCGCCACTGACCACGGCCAGGGGAATTCGGGGCGCTGGATTCAAATCCAGGTAAAATCGGCGGGCGGAGGACACTTGCTTGGAGAAAAACGCCGGTTGCGCCGGGTCCGCCGGGGTGCTTCCCAAGCGCTGGGCTTTGCCGATTTTCATAAAATTAAGTTTATTATCGTCATGCTTTGGTTTAGTATCGGCATTGCCCTGTCGGGCCGTCGAGCGTATTCTAAAAGCTTAAATTTCTGAGGCGCTTGACCGTGCTTTACGGGCATTTAATAACCAAGCACTCATAAAATATGCACAAAAAAAGACTCGTAGAAAAGGATCCGGAACTTAAAAAGGATGATTTGATCGTTATCACCGGCGCCGGTGGTTTCATCGCCGGTAATCTCGCGCTTTATTTTCAAAAAAAGGGCTTCACCCGCATTCGCGCCGTGGACAAAAAGCCCCTCTATGAGTGGTACCTCAAAGTGCCCGGTGTGGAAAAC
Source organism: uncultured Verrucomicrobia subdivision 3 bacterium (assembly GCA_903936645.1). Lineage (GTDB taxonomy): Bacteria > Verrucomicrobiota > Verrucomicrobiia > Limisphaerales > UBA11358 > UBA11358. The sequence goes on along the minus strand of CAIZWI010000425.1, from coordinate 8,210 downwards.
ATTTGCCTGGACGTCAGCGACGAAACCAATTGCCACCGCGTGTGCGAAGGTGCCGTCGAAGTTTATAACCTCGCCGCCGACATGGGCGGCATGGGTTTCATCGAACGCTTCCGCGTCGAGTGCCTGCGCTCCATCCTCGTCAACACCCACATGATCGAGGCCGCTTACAAGGCCGGCGCCCGCCGTTATTTCTTCTCCTCCTCCGCCTGTGCCTACAACACCCTGCTCCAGCAGAAGCCCGAAGTGCTCGCCCTCAAGGAATCCGACGCCTATCCCGCGATGGCCGAACGCGGCTATGGCTGGGAAAAACTGGTTTCCGAAATGTTCTGCGAGGAATACTGGCACGAACGCGGCATGAAAACCGCCATCGCCCGGTTCCACAACGTTTATGGCCCCAACGGCACCTGGGACGGCGGTCGTGAAAAGGCCCCGGCCGCCATGTGCCGCAAAGTCGTCGCCGCCATCGACAGCGGCAACAAAGACATCACCATCTGGGGCGACGGCCATCAAACCCGCAGTTTTATGTATATTGACGACTGCGTGCTGGGCATCGACAAAATCATGCACGAGGACCGCCTGATCGCCACGCCCATCAACCTGGGTTCCAGCGAATTGGTGTCCATCAACGAACTGCTTTCCAAAGTGGAGGCGATCGCCGGCACCAAGCTCAATCGCAAATATGACCTGAATGCCCCGCGCGGCGTGGCCGGGCGTAACAGCGATAACACCTTCATCAAGGAAGTCTTGAACTGGGAGCCGAACACCTCCCTGGATCATGGCCTCGCCGCCACTTACAAGTGGATCAGCGAGCAATATCACAACCGCAAGCAGGGCCGGCACGTGGTGGAGTGAAAACCGCACCGTTCGTCACCCAGGCCATCGGCCGCATCCCCAACCGCCTGCAACTCGCCGGCGGTTGGATTGACCAGCCGTTTGTCTCCCAACTCCTCCCCGAGCCCCCCGGCTCGATGGTGGTGGTGGCCTTGGAACCCACGTTCCGGGTGATGGACCGGTCCGGTTGCGCCAGTGGCACGCGCGCCATCGCCACCAAACTGTGGCGGGGCAAACTGCCCAGCCGTCCGCCCGCGGACCTCGTCCGCGAATTATACGCAGCAGAAAATGCCGGGAAGACCGAGCCGAGCGGTTCGCAAGACATGATCGGCTTGGTCTATCCCGGCATTAACCGTTTGGATTATGATTACCGTGTGCATGGCGGGGTTTTCCCCGCCCAAATTGAAACCTTGAACGACCCCCGCGCGGGCCGCTGGCTGGAAAAAGTCCTCCACCTCCTCCCCGTCGAGCCCCGGCCCGAGGGTTACCACCCCTTGGGGGAAAAAAATCTGGACCCTAAATGGGTCCGCCGGTTGGGCCAGACCGGCAAGGATTGCTTCACCGCCATCAAGAACCGCGACCTGGCGTTGCTCGGAGCTTCCTTGAATGACACGATGCTGTGCTGGGCAAAATTACTGCCTCAGGTGGTCCGTCATCCCTTGATCAAGTTTGACCTGCCCGGCCTCTTAAAAGTATACCAAAAACAATATCCCGGGGCGATGTTCTCCGGCTGCGGCGGGGGTTATTTGCTGGTCGTTTCCCCCGAGCCGGTGCCCGGGGCTTTGAAAGTGACGGTTAGAATTACCGAATAATGAGCGGCTCCCCAAAATCAGTCGTCGTCAGCGGTGCTTTTGACAACATCGCCGCTACGGATTTGCGATTACTGGAAGAAGCGGCCAGCCTGGGCGACCTCACCGTGCTGTTGTGGCCGGATGAAACAGGGCCGCAACTCGGCGGAAAGCCCTATAAATTTCCCCTGGCCGAACGCCAGTATTTTCTCAACGCCGTGCGCTATGTCTCCCGGGTCATCCCGGTGACCGGCCCGGTCAATCCTGCGGCCTTGCCGTCGGTTCCCGATTTTTCAGCGTCCATCTGGGTTCAACGCGAAAGCGCAGCCACTTCGGGTCAAAGCACCCACGCTCAGTCCTTGGGAATCGATTATGTCGTGGTGCCCGAATCCACGTTGCTCACCTATCCCGAGCCCGCGCCCATGCCTTCCCAACCCGGCAACAAGCGGGTCGTGGTCACCGGCTGCTATGACTGGTTTCATTCCGGCCATGTGCGGTTCACCGAGGAAGTCAGCAGCTATGGCGATCTCTACGTGATCGTGGGCCACGATGCCAACATCCGCCTCCTCAAAGGCGAGGGCCATCCACTGCTGCCTGAGGCCCAGCGACGCTATGTCGTGGGGTCCATTAAATATGTCAAACAGGCCCTGGTTTCCACGGGCAACGGCTGGCTGGATGCCGACCCTGAGATCAAACAGATCAAACCAGATATTTATGCCGTGAATGAGGACGGCGACAAAGGCGGCAAGCGCGAATATTGCCAGCAACTCGGCATCGAATATCTCGTGCTCAAGCGCACGCCCGCCCCCGGCCTGCCCCGCCGCAGCAGCACGGATTTGCGTGGGTTTTAATTTTTCGGGCCGCAGGGTAGTTTGGCGCTGCGACTCATAGTGGCTGTAATCGCTGTGCGGAGTTTTAACCGGAGCGCCGTTGCGCCCTTCTGACTCAATCATATTTTTAGCCTATGAATCATACTCCCTTGTATCGCCTTGTATCCATGGCCGGCCTGGCCCTGTCTTTGTGCAGTCGCCTGCTGGCGGCGGATGAAACTACAGCCCCCGCACTGTCGCTGCCGCTGGCACCGGGTCCCTTTCAAGGGACCATGGACTCCCTCACCAATTACACCTGCCCCGCCTGGTTTCGGGATGCCAAATTCGGCATCTGGGCCCATTGGGGTCCCCAGGCCGTCCCCATGGAGGGCGACTGGTATGCGCGCAAAATGTACCAGCAAGGCTCGCCCGATTACAAAGATCACCTCGCCCGCTACGGCCACCCCTCCACCAACGGCTGGAAGGACATCATTCCTTTGTGGAAAGCCGAAAATTGGGATCCCGACCGGCTCATGAAACTGTATAAGAAAGCCGGGGCCAAATATTTCGTCAGCATGGGCTCCCACCATGATGACTTTTTCCTTTGGAATTCCCCCGAGCACAAATGGAACTCCGTGAATTATGGTCCCCATCGCGATGTGGTCGCCGCCTGGCAAAAAGCCGCCAAACGCCAGGGCCTGCCCTTCGGCGTGTCCGAACATCTCGGTGCCAGCTTCACCTGGTTCCAGGATGCGCACAAGGCCGACCAGACCGGCCCCCTCGCCGGTGTTCCCTATGACGGGGCCGATCCTGCCAACTGGGACCTCTACCATTTCCCGGCCGAAAAAGGTGACACCAAATGGTATAGCAACAACCCCCGCTGGCAGCAGCAATGGTACAACGAAATCAAACAACTGGTGGACGATTACCATCCCGAACTGCTTTACAGCGACGGTGGCGTCGCGTTCGGCACGGACAATGTCGTGGGCTTGAGCCAGATTGCCAACCTCTACAATGACAACCTTCTGCATAATCACGGCAAGCTGACGGCCATCTATAATTGCAAGCAACCCTCCGGCGGCCGCTGGGTGCAGGATTATGAGCGCGGCGTCAATGGCGGCATCAACCCCGATCCCTGGCAGACCGACACTTCCATCGGGGACTGGTTTTATAACCGCCATTGGAAATACCAGCCCATTAGCTGGACCGTCCACATGCTCGTGGATATCACCAGTAAAAACGGCAACCTCCTCCTAAACGTCGTCCTGCGCCCGGATGGCTCGCTGGACCCCGAAGTCGAGACCATGCTCCACCAGCTGGCCGACTGGACCGCCGTGAATGGCGAGGCGATTTACGGCACCCGTCCCTGGTTGCTGTATGGCGAGGGCGAGGTCAAGGCCAAGGGCGGCGCTTTCAAGGAAAACTTTCATTACACTGCGAAGGACATCCGCTTCACCACCAAGGGCAAACACCTCTACGCCATCGCCCTGGGCTGGCCGGAAGACGGCCAGTTCACCATCAAATCCCTGGCCAGCACCGCGGATGCCACCGCCAACCACATCCAGCGGGTGGAACTGCTGGGCCACCGCGGCAAGTTGAAGTTCAGCCAAACCGCTGCCGGTCTCGTGGTGACCCTGCCCGCCAAACCCCCTGGCGATGTCAGCGACCTAAGTTGTGCCTTGCGCATCACCGGCACCCATCTGCAACCCGCCGCGCAGGACGCGAAATAAACCCACCGTCATCCTTTCCCCAGCGCATGCCGGGTGAACCGCCTTGAAGGCTGCTCATCCGGCATTTTGTTGCCCCCGCCCGCCGGTCAGGGACGCGGCCCCATTGATTAAACCAATGTTCCCCCCAATTTTTTCGATGCTGCCCAACCCGCCTGGCCTGCTAAGGTTCCCTCATGAAGCTAGCCAACTTAACGCTCCGTCAATGCACCCCCTTGATCCTCGTCCTCACCGCCTGGCTCGCGCTGTGCGGCTGTGTCTATGATGTCCCCATCACCGACAAGCCCACCCGCGCCGTGAACGAGCAGTTGCTGGGCAACTGGACCTCGCAGGATGGCAAAACCAAAATGAAGGTGGCCAAATATGACACCGGCCATTACGTGCTGGTGTACGACGGGGAACTATATCGCGCCTGGCAGTCGGATGTGGCCGGCACGCCTTTTTTCAGCGTCCAGAGCCTCGATTCCACCCAGCCCGAAGGCCTTAATAAATATACTTACACCAGTTGGACCCTCGCGGCCGACGGCACCCTGCACGGTCGCGGGGTGAACGACAAAGTCATCCCCGACACCACCAGCAGCCCGGCCAAAGTCCAAAAGCTGTTGCGCGCCAACCTCAAGAACCCGGAACTATTGGGTGAGGAAATTGTGTTTGTGAAAGACAAATAAACCACCCGCCATCAGCAAACCTTCACCGTTTCCACGCCCAGCAGCAGGCCCAGCTTTTGCACCTTGTCGGCGATGTGGCCAACCCCCACCGCGCAATGATGCGCCGGACCGTGCGCGTTCCAGTCATTGACGAATCGGCGCGCCCCGATGCTAAATTGATAACGGCTGTTGGTGTTGCCGATTTCCAGAATCGGACCGGGCACCGATTCGCCCTCCGCCACCAGCAGTTTCAGTTTCCCCGCGCCCGTCTCCACCACCGATAACAGGGTCACCGGCCCATGCTTCACCGACATTTCCACCGAAAGCCCCCGCCCCACCTTGCCGTGATACACCTTCAGCGGCCGTACTTTCGTTTTGCCCTCGGCAATGGCGATATGCCCCGGGCCGTCGTGCCCCATCAGCACCACATCCGCCGCAAAATCCAGGGCGTAATACTCCGTGAAAGAACCGCCCACGCCAAAGCTGTCCATGATCTTCATGGCCTGGGCATTCTTAATCTCATACTCCCCCGCCACCGGCACGCCCCGGGCGGTTAACAGCGAATTGCCCAGAATAATCGAACTAATCGCGTCCTCGTTTTCCGCATTGCCCGTGCCCATGTAATAGTAGGCCAGCGACCCCAAATCATGCTGCGCCACCAACTGGTCCAGCGCCAGCGAAGTGCGGGCCGCGCGGTCCAGCTCCGCCGGCGAACAATCCGGCTGCACGTCAAACAGCGTTTTAAATTCGCCCACCCGTTCCGCAATCGCCGTCGCCGTCATCTCCCGGCGCAAGGCCGCCAGCTCGTCCACCTCCACAATCTCCAAGTGCCCGCCAAAAGTCGCGCATTGCAGCGTCGTGTCAGAATAAATATCCAGCATCCCCCCGTAATAATGCCCCATCAGCCCCAGCCGGTTGTGGAACATCACATGCGCCACCCGGGCCGCCTCGATCCACGCATCCACCTCATTCCAAAACCCCGGATCCTCGTGCAACATTCCCGTGATTTGATGAAAATCCACCCCCGCCCGGTTGAAGACGTTGGCCATCTCCGGCACCGGACAGGCCGCGCAATAAGCCAGCCATTCGCCCGTCATCGCCGTGCGATCCCCCATTCGGTTGAAGGTCGCATAATCAATCGCCGCTGCCGGCTGGAGGTTCAGCACGATCACCGGCACCTTGGCCCGCTGCACCACCGGCAGCACCGTGGAGGAGAGCGCGTACGTGGTCACATGCAGAAAAATCAGATCCACGTCCGCCACCCGAAACTGATGCCCCGCCTCCAGCGCCTTGGGAGCCGAATCAATCAACCCCAAATTCACCACCTCCACCCCCGGACGCTGCAACCGCTCGGCCACCACGCCCAGATAACCTTCAAGGCGCGTCTTCAGCCCAGCAAACTGCGGCCAGTAGGTGTCCAGACCAATGCCAAACAGCCCCACCCGCAGCGAACGTTTAGTGTTGCTCATAAATTGACAGTATAACTAGCAGTTTACCGCCCTCACGGGCAATTCTCGAAACGAAAAACTTGACGAATCCGCGCGTTTTAAATATCAGCATACAGCAACAACACACAAATCGCGACTACTCGAAACGCCACCAAGCCAATCATGATTGCACCTACTCAGAAAACTCCCGCCGCTGCTGGAACCAAAGGCAAAAGTCTCTTCGTCACTGCCGATGGCCAGAACTACGCGTTTATCTTCGTCATGGTCACCCTGCTGTTCACCCTCTGGGGCGTGTGCAATGGCATGATCGATATTCTCAACAAACATTTTCAGGACTCGCTGCACATTAATAAAATGCAATCTGCCTTCGTGCAGTTTGCCAATTACATGGGCTATTTTTTCATGGCCATCCCGTCCGGCATGCTCGCCAAACGTTATGGTTATAAGGGCGCCATTTTGATTGGCTTGTTCCTCGTCGCCCTCGGCGCGTTCTGGTTCATCCCCGCCACGCATATCGGCACCTACTGGTCCTTCTTGCTGGGCTTGTTCATTCTCGCCACCGGGTTGACCTGCCTTGAAACCGTCGCGAATCCCTACGCCACCGTTTTGGGCCCCCCGGAAACCGGCGCCGTCCGCATCAATTTCGCCCAGAGCGGCAATGGCGTCGGCTGGATGATCGGACCGATCCTCGGCGGCCAGTTCGTCCTCTCCGCCACCAGTGTGGCCAACACCAGCAATGCCGACCTCTACAAGCCCTACCTCATTGTCGGCATCGTCGTGAGCCTCCTCTTTCTGGGCTTCCTCGTCTGCAAAGTCCCCGACTTGCACAACATGGAAGAAACGGCATCCACGGGGACCAGCAAACTGGCCGCTGCCGCCAAACCGTTGCTGCAGCGCAAACACTTCGTGCTGGCCGTGGCCGCGCAATTTTTCTACGTCGCCGCCCAAACCGGCGTGTTCAGCTATTTCGTTAACTTCTTAAATTCCGACATGCCCGCCCTGCCCGAGGGGGTTGCCAAATCCTTGCCGGAAACCTGGCGGGCCCTGGCCAAAGATAGCACCTGGCACGTCACCGACCAGGGTGCCTCCAAACTGCTCTCCTATGGCGCCTTCGGCCTGTTCCTGCTCGGCCGCTTCACCGGCAGTTTTGCCCTGCGCCAGTTCAAGGCCCAAACGATGCTCGCCCTCTACGGCCTCCTGAGCCTCGGCACCATGGCCCTCATCATCATCCCCCTGGGCTGGATCTCCGTCTTCGGGTTGTTCGCCAGTTTCTTCTTCATGTCCATCATGTATCCCACCATCTTTTCCCTGGGCATTCATGGCTTGGGCGAACAAACCAAAAAGGCCGCGTCGTTCATCGTCATGGCCATCGTCGGCGGGGCCATCATGCCCCTGTTCATGGGCTGGCTCGCCGATCAATGGGGCATGCGCTTCGGCTTCTTGATGCCCCTGCTCTGCTTTGCCTTCATCGCCTTCTACGGCTTCTCCTGGACCAGGCTCGAAGCCGCCGACCGCGGCAAAGCCGCCTGATTTACCCAGAACCTTGCCAATCGCACCAACGCCCGGAACCCACGTTCCGGGCGTTTTTCGTTTCAGCACCGGCCACTTGCAACGCCCCAGCCCGGCACTCCGCCCGGGTTGCCACCCCAACCCCAGTACCTGCCACCACCCCTCACAATCAACCCCACCTGGGTTCCAACCAACTCATCATGCACATCGCACAACCCCGCAGCGGAGCGCGGGCTTCAGCCCGCCTCAACGTCCGCCATCTGGTAGCCGCCAAAACCGCCAACCCAATGTTGGATTCCCCACCACCCCCGGGCCAGCCACCACCCCTGACAATCAACCCCACCTGAGTTCCAACAAACTCATCATGCGCATCGCCCCCCGCAGCGGAGCGCGGGCTTCAGCCCGCCTCAACGTCCACCAGCTGGTAGCCACCAAAACCGCCAACCCAATG
>CAIZWI010000424.1 GCA_903936645.1 uncultured Verrucomicrobia subdivision 3 bacterium | reverse complement strand
TGGGCGTTTGGCTTTGGTCATTACGCCATGCTCCGCTCAACCCTGCTGGCCGCCACCGGCGGCCGCCTGGAATTGTTTGACACTGTCAAAAAGCGGCAGATCGCCGCCTACGGCTTTCGGATTCAACTGGCCAGTCACCGGGTGCCCCCGTTTGAAGACTGCCGGTTTGGCGTGCTGGCGGACCCGGATGTGACCGCCTACTGCAATCAGGTCTTCGGATTCGGTGTCCCCGGCGGTGTGGCCCATCCGATATTGGCCCCCGACCATCTGGCCGCCTTGTTCCTGCCCGTCACCCCCTGTCCGCCGGCCCTTTCCCTGGCGCATTCAGCCGCCGCTCCCGCGGCCAGTTTCCCGGGCGATTTTTCCTGGTTCAAACCCGCCGGCGTGCTCGTCTGCCGCCCATCCCCCGGCACGAACCATCTGTTCAGTGCCGCCATCAAGGCCGGCGGCAATGGCAGCCACAGTCATAACGACATCGGTTCGTTCGTGATTGGCGTCGGGGATCAAATTCTGGCCGGCGATCCGGGCGGCCCGTTTGCCTACAATAACAAAGTGTTCGGACCCGAGCGGTTTACCTACAAAATCCTCAATTCCTTTGGGCACCCCGTGCCCGTGGTGGCCGGTCAGTTGCAGAGCGACGCCACCCGCCTGCACCCCCGGGTGACCCGCACCCACTTCGGCGCCGGGGGCGAGGACATCAGCATTGATCTGAAGTCCGCCTATCCCGTGCCGGCATTAAAGTCGCTCGTGCGCACCCTGCACTTTTCCCGCTCCGGTCCGGGCGCGGTGGTCATTGAAGACCAGGTGAAGTTTAGCCAGCCCATGGCTTTTTCCGAGGGGCTGCCAACGCTGGGCAGCGTGAAACGCCTCGATGCCCGCACCCTGGAGCTCAGTCTGGGCGGGCAATCCGTGGCCGTGACCGTCGAAACTCCCGATGGCTTTGCCCTGACCAGTGAACGGGTCGAGGAACTGGGCGCCCCGGCCTTTACCCGCCTGGGCTTCGATTTGCTCCAGCCGGTTCGCGAGGCCACCATTAAACTGTCGTTTCACCTCCCGGTGGACTAGGTCGCCCGGCTTCCGTCCAGGTTGAAATAAACTCATTTGTGGGCGGGCCGTCCCAAACGAGAGGACCAAAACTTTTCAGGTTTGCCGCCGTTTTTTGGCGCGATTGCCTCAAGCTGGCATTTCGCCGCGCCTTTGTTACGGCTGCCACCATCCAGTTTAGTGTAAACCTTGCGGCTTTACAGCCAGCGAGCTTTTTAGGGATATCGGCTGGCTTCTTCGTCCAGACAAAGGGCTAAAAGTCCGGCTGAGTGAACCTTTCCATGGCCCACTCAGACCCACTCTTAACGATTACGCATCGCAGCGCAAACCTGCCAGAATTGGCAACAATTAAAGTTCCACCTTTTAGTAACTAGATAGTTGTGAAGCCAAAATTATTCTTCGTAACTAAGACGGAAATCGAATCAAAACCGAACTTTATTCCCAGCTCTGATTTTGTTCATATCACAACATAAATTGCTTTTTTGGATTATAATCGGGGAAAAATCAAATTTAAAAAGTTTGTATAAATTAGTTTAAACATCACAAGGCGAGCTACATACAATGCTTGTATTAAACAAAGAATGGAGGATAATGGCAGCGGGTTAGGGCTGGCAGAACAAATATTCAACTGAAAATATACAAATATTATAAATATCAAAAATTATGAGGACTTTTCCAATCATTCCTGTGAGTTTGGCCATGTTGCTGGCACACACTGTTTCGGCTGATGTGGTGGTATATAATCAATCTTGGGAAAACACTCAAGGCAACTGGAACGATGCTGGTAGTTGGGGCCTTATTTCCGGGGCGGATATGTCTTTTGGCGGATATAGTAAGACGATCGGAGTGACTGATGGAAACTATAGCTTAATTTTGAAAGGGCCAGCCCATTACGGTGCCCAACTGGCGGGTCCCCTTATTCCGTCTCCGTCCATGGCAAATTACCTTGCTAACGCTTCCTCAATTTCAATTGACGTTTATGTTCCAAATGGCGCTTTTGGAGGCTATTTGCAGTGGGATTTGGCGATAAACCAGCCCGGTGGATTGGGTTACCAGTCCGTCGATGGTTATTCCTACAGCCAC
>CAIZWI010000423.1 GCA_903936645.1 uncultured Verrucomicrobia subdivision 3 bacterium | reverse complement strand
GTTGGACAAGGGGTGGGCTTTTACGAGTTTGGCGAAGGTGTTCATGGTGGGGCTTGGAGAATGGGGGGATGGATGACAATTTTATGGACCTGCTTGGAGGAGCGTGGCGTTAAGGCCGTCGGAAGGTAAGGCAGGTGGTTAGCCAGAGGGACCGCTTTGGCGATGCGGCGTTGAGGCGTCCTGAAGGACGCGCTCCTTGTGACCGGTGCCGTGGAGGTTAGGCTCTTTGCGAAGGGGCGTCCCAAATCCGTTGGTTGGACAAGGGGTGGGCTTTTACGAGTTTGGCGGAGGTATGCACGGTGGGGTTTGGAGAATGGGGGGATGGATGACAATTTCTTGGACCGGGCGGTTGTGGAGTGTGGCGTTAAGGCCGTCGGAAGGTAAGGCAGGTGGTTGGCCAGAGGGACCGCTTTGGCGATGCCGCGTTGAGGCGTCCTGAAGGACGCGCTCCGTGCGCCGGGTGGCTGTGGAAGTTTGGCTCTATGCGAAGGGGCGTCCTAATTCCGTTGGTTGGACAAGGGGTGGACTTCTACGAGTTTGGCGGAGGTATGCACGGTGGGGCTTGGAGAATAGGGGGATGGATGACAATTTTATGCACCGGGCGGTTGGGGAACGTGGCGTTTAGGCCGTCGCGAGGTAAGGCAGGTGGTTGGCCAGAGGGACGGCTTTGGCGATGCGGCGTTGAGGCGTCCTGAAGGACGCGCTCCGTGCACTGGGTGGTCGTGGAGGTTAGGTTCTATGCGAAGGGGCGTCCCAATTAGGTTGGCTGGACAATGGGTGGGCTTTTACGAGTTTGGCGAAGGCATTCATGGTGGGGCTTGGGGAATGGGGGATGTATGACAAGGTGGGGGACCGGCCGCTTGGCCATCCCCGCTTCACCGACTTACGTGGGAAAATACCGCCGGTGCCAGCCACGAACCGGGCGCGGATGGGAAAAATGGTTGGCAAATTCAGGTGGCTGGCGGAGAATCGGTTAAATTCACTCGCGCGGGGCGGGGGTATGCCATGGAATAGGAAATCCCTAATGAGATTAAGGTTGTTGGTAGCAAAGCTGGTCGCGGTCGCCGGGCTGACGGCTGGCGGACAGGTTATGGCGGCTGGCGCGGAGACGATTGCGGAGGCAATTGCGCCGGGTCCCTTCAAGCCGGATTGGAATTCGCTCACGAATTACCAGGTGCCAGACTGGTTTCGGGATGCGAAGTTTGGCATCTGGGCCCATTGGGGTGCGGAATGCCAGGCCGCGCAGGGCAACTGGTACGCCCGGCTCATGTATCTCCAGGGCCATCCGGACTACAAATCACACCTGGCCGATTATGGGCATCCGTCGACCAATGGTTTCAAGGACGTGGCGAACTCTTGGAAAGGCGAGCACTTCGATCCGGACGCCTTGTTGCAATTTTACCAGGCGAACGGTGCGAAATATTTCATGGCGCTGGCCAACTTTCATGACAATTTCGACAATTGGAACTCGAAGTATCAGCCCTGGAACTCCGTGAACGTTGGACCGCACAAGGACATTATCGGTTTGTGGTCGGCGGCAGCGCGAAAGCAGGGATTGCGTTTCGGGGTGAGCCTGCATGCTTCGCACGCCTGGTCCTGGCTGGAAGTGGCGCAGGGCGCGGACCGCACGGGCCCGCTGGCCGGGGTGCCGTACGATGGCAAGCTCACCTTGGCCGATGGCAAGGGCCAGTGGTGGGACGGACTGGATCCGCAGGAGCTTTACGCCCAAAACCACCCGCCCGGACGCCGGTTGGTTTGGGAATGGAATGCGGCCAAAGGCAGCAGCGTGCCGGACGCGGCGTATCAGGAGAAATTTTTCAAACGCACGAAGCAACTCTGGGATGATTACCGGCCGGACTTGATTTATTTCGACGATGATGTGCTGCCGCTGCACGGCGTCACCGACGAGGTGGGCTTGAAACTGGCGGCGCATTTTTACAACTCCAGCATCCAGTGGCACCAGGGAAAAAATGAGGCGGTGATGACCGACAAGCACCTGGACGCCGGGCAACGCCGGACGCAAGTCTATGATTTCGAGCGCGGCAAGGCCGGGGGCATTTTGCCGGAACCGTGGCAGACGGACACGTGCATCGGCGACTGGCTGTACAACGAACGATTCTTTCGCCAGCACATCTACAAGCCCGCGGCGGCGGTGGTGCGCATGCTGGCGGACATCGTCAGCAAGAATGGCAACTTGATGTTGAGCGTGCCTTTGCGGGGCGATGGCACACCGGACAGCGACGAACTCGCCATCGTGAAGGGCATTGGGGCCTGGTTGAAAGTGAATGGCGAGGCGGTGTATGCGACGCGGCCGTGGCGGGTTTACGGGGAGGGGCCGTCCACGGTTGTGAATGAAAAAGGCCAGTTCGACGGGCAGAACGACGTGCAAAAACAGCCGTTCACCGCCGAGGATTTCCGCTACACACAGTCGAAGGACGGCCGGACGCTCTACGCGATCGAGCTGAATGCGCCGGCGGGCGAGATTCAACTCAAGTCCCTGGCCGGTGCCAGAATTGCGAAGGTGCAATTGCTGGGGAGCGAGGAAACAATTCAATGGCAGTCCCGGACCAATGCACTGGTGATTCAGCCCCTCGCACACTGGCCGGGCGACATTGCGGTGGCCTGGCGAATCACTTGGGCGACTGATACTGCGAAATGATGGCCAGCGATGATCATCGCCCCGGCAAATTTAAAAAATTAATTTATTCTCCAAACTGTTTGATATGCGTGCTTTGCCATTGCCTCGGTGCGCTTCTTGATCTGCTCTTTATTCCAGTCAGCCGCCTTTTCACCATAAGTTCCAATAAAATCTTTGACATATGAGGCGTTGTCCACGTGCTTACTCAGTTCACCTTTCAGCCGCTCAATCTTCTTTGCCGGGCTGATATTTCCAAGTTTAGAATTATCACGGAAATAAATGGCTAGAAGATTACCGATGCAATCCACCGCTTCCCTTGTTTCTGGAGTCACCTTCAAATCGGCTTCTGGCTTCTGCGGTAGGAAATGTTCTATGGTATAATTCCGCCGTTTTAAATTCAGGTCGGGATTATAAATGCGTAGACCTTGTGCAGGATCGAGACCTTGATTGTTGAATCTGTCGAAGATGTAGAAAAGCAGAGAATTCCCACCATCTTCATATTTGATTTCAGAGAATTTGGCTGTGAACTCTTCAAGCGAGGCGAGTTTACTTCTGAGCTCATTGATCAAAATTTGCGTGGTCTTTCGAAAATCCTTGGATTCTTGGTATTTCTCGCAAAAGTCTGCATAGAGGCGTTCGACCTCATTGCCGACGCGATCGCAGACCGCGTTATTAACGAAATGATAGCGCTCGAAAGCCTCAAAAAGTTTTATAAGGGCTTTGGCATCCGCGCCGTTGTCTTGTCCACGATTTCGCTTCAGGCACTCAATTGCGGCAAAAGCGACCGGACAATATTGAATCACGCCAAATTCACCAAGCCCCTGAAGGCAGGCATTAATTTTTTGAGGGCGATATTCATGCTGAAATAGCTCAGGTAAACCCACTTCAGTGAAATATTCCACAGTTAATTCTTCGTTGGCATTTTTGGCGGCGCGGTAAAAACGAGAAAAATTCGCCAATTCCTTCGTAAACTCCTCCGCACCTATTTCAGCACTATACCCCTTTAATTTTTTGTAAAGCTGGGGTTTGAGCACATATCCACGTTTAGAAACGTAGAAATATTTTAACATACGCAATATTGTATTGCTAGAGTTGGCGAGGATCTCTTTCCAGAAATCTTCGACGCCTTTTACTTGCTTGGCAAACAGATGGTTTTTTAGCAAGTCTGAGATTTCCAGATCGAGGCCTCGGGCGTTTGTACGCTCGAACAGGATTAAGGCTTCCTCGTCATTTTCTATTTCGATCCGGATAACATAAGCTTGATAAATTGCACCAAGAAATTTAGTCAGATCAGGCTGTTTGAATTCGGTCAAAACTTTAAGGAAATAATCATAAATAGGCTTAAGCCGATTCACCTGACGTTTAACCGGCTGCTTCCTGCCATTTTTTTCTATGATGGACACAAATTTTCCGTCCCAATTATAATTTGTTATATAATCAAAAAGTTCCCTTATTGAATCGGAAGCGATCAGCCTACAACCCAAGGAATCCGCCGTTGTTGGATCGGTAAAGGTGATTTTGTTCTGGATGTTAGTGGCGAGAGGAATGAGGCCCAGTGTCTTGGCATGTTGCCGACAGGCTACAAGTAATAAAATAATAGTGGTCAGGCGCTGTTGCCCATCTACAATCAAAGTATTTTGGTGTAAGCATTTCTCGACGATAATGTTTCCAAGAAACAAACCTTCGCTCGGGGTGTCGTGGTAATTACTCAAATCCTCAATCAGTTCCGTGGCTTCTTCTTCGCCCCATTTGTAGTCACGCTGATAAAGCGGAATTGCGAACTGTGTTTTTGAGTTGAGGATATCTAGAATGCTAGTGGGAATCGGAGTAAACATATTTTAAATTAATTTGTAGTTGCCCTAATAGATTTCACCATGACCTGCTGGTTTTGTCGAGCAGCGTTCATCTTTCTCTCATGACCGGTCCGATTGGCGGGTGAATGGCTCATATTTAAAACACCTTGATTTAGGTCGGAAATCTTTAGTTTGCCT
>CAIZWI010000422.1 GCA_903936645.1 uncultured Verrucomicrobia subdivision 3 bacterium | reverse complement strand
GGAGGCGCCGGTGCCGGTGGTAGATTTTGTGCGGGAAAGTTTCATGCCGGGCGGCGCGGCGAATGTGTCGCGCAACCTGTCCACCCTGGCGGTGCCGACGGAAATTTTTGGCGCGATTGGCGATGACGGTTCCGGGCGGCAGTTGTTGGGGCTGCTGGACGAGCAGCAGATTGGGTGCGCGGGGCTGGTTAAAAGCGCGAAGCGGCATACCAGCGTGAAAACCCGGATTGTGGCCCACCAGCAGCAGGTGGTGCGGATTGACCGGGAGACGCGGGAAAGTCTCAATGGCGACCTGACGCGGCAGTTGCTGGCGGCCTTGAAGCCGAAGCTGGCCACGGCGGACGCGATTATCATCGGGGATTATGGCAAGGGGGTGGTGACCCAGCCGCTGCTGGATGAGATTAAAAGCCTGTGCCGGGAGCGGGGCATCTGGGTGAGCCTGGATCCGAAACCGGTGCACCAGCTGGATTTGAGCCGGCTCTCGCTGATCACGCCGAACCGCAAGGAGGCGTTTGAAATGGCGGAACTGCCGGATGAGACGCGCCACGCCGATCCGCTGGCGGACAAAAATTTGCGGCTGGTGGTGGAGCGGCTGTTGCAGCAACCCAGTCCGGCGATCCTGCTGGTGACCCTGGGGGATCTGGGCATGTTGTTGTGCCAGCGCGGGCATCCGCCGATTCACATTCCCACCGTGGCGCAGGAGGTGTTTGATGTGTCCGGGGCGGGGGACACGGTGATTGCGTCGTTCACGCTGGCCATTGCCGCCGGGGCGTCGCCGCTGGAGGCGGCGCTGTTGTCCAATCACGCCGCGGGGATTGTGGTGGGCAAGGTAGGCACGGCCACGACCACGCCGGAGGAATTGATTCACAGTTTAACGACCAGCTGACGGCCACGGGCTGGTGGCCGGTCCCAAATCCCCATGACACCGCACAAAATGACTCCCGCTGGAATTCGCGACCGGAAACGTTCGGGCGAAAAAATCGCCGCGCTGACGGCGTATGATTATCCCCTGGCCAAAATGCTGGATGAAGCCGGGGTGCCGTTCCTGCTGGTGGGCGATTCCCTGGGGATGGTGGTATTGGGTTATCCGGACACGACCCTGGTGACGATGGCGGACATGGAGCATCATGTGCGCGCAGTGGCGCGGGCCAAGCCGCAGGCCCTGGTGGTGGCGGATTTGCCTTTCGGCACTTACGACACGGTGGCCGAGGCGGTGGTGAATGCCCGCCGGTTGGTGGCGGCCGGGGCGGAGGCGGTGAAGGCGGAGGGCGGGCGGTCCATCCTGCCCCAGGTGCAGGCCATCCTGGCCGCCGGCATTCCCTACTGCGGTCATCTAGGGATGCTGCCGCAGCACGTGCGCGAGGAGGGGGGCTACCACATTAAAGGCCGCACGGAAACGGAGCGCGAAGCTCTGCTGGCCGATGCGCAGGCGCTGGCGGATGCCGGGGCGTTTGCCGTGGTCTTGGAAATCATCACGCCGCCGGTGGCCAAAGAAATTACTGCGAGCGTGCCCATTCCCACGATTGGCATTGGGTCGGGGCCGGACTGCGACGGGCAGATTTTGGTGACTTTTGATTTAGTGGGCCTGTTCCCGTGGTTCACCCCCCGGTTTGTAAAACCCCGGGCGAATTGCGCCGCGGATATTCAACATGCGGTGAGTGCTTGGAAAGCGGCCTTGACCGCGCCGGTGGCGAAGTAAGTGCCGGAGTTGGCCCGGGTAGTTATCGCCAGGCGCGTCGCCCTTGAAATGGGGCGCAATTGCCACTGGCCCCGAGCAAGCGTTTCATCGGCGGAGCGTGGCGTTTCCGCTGTTGCAAGGTAAGGCAGGTGGTTGGCCAGAGGGACGGCTTTGGCGATGCCACGTTGAGGCGTCCTGAAGGACGCGCTCCGTGCGCTG
>CAIZWI010000421.1 GCA_903936645.1 uncultured Verrucomicrobia subdivision 3 bacterium | reverse complement strand
CCCTGCGCTTCGTGGGTGTGGGCCCCACTAATGGTCAGGCTGGGATCGTATCCCGCGTAGGCCAGGCTCAGGGAGCTTTGCTGGATGATCGGGTTGTACCGCTGAATCTGAACATCAAAATTGTGCGCCAGGGCCTGCTGGACGCAGTCCTTGAGCGAAAGTTCGCGCACAGGCGCGGATGGCGCGGCCGTTTGGGCACCGGCTCCCAAAGTGGCGGCAGAGGCCAGCGAAACGGCGATTATTTTGTTCATCGTTTTGACATGTTGCGGGTTTTACCGCAACACGTCAAATCCAAGACGCTGGCCCCGTGCGAAAAGTAACCGGGGAATGAATTAACTGGCGGCGGGAGCGACGTCCTCGATCTGGGCGTACTGCTCCAGCAGGCGGACCACTTTTTCGTGGGCGATCTGCTCGTAAATTTCATTCACCCCGTTGCGTTTTTGCAGATCCTTGATGAATTTCTCCACCGGAATCTGGTAGGCTTGGGCGAGCGCCTGCACGCGGTGGATGACTTCATCCTGCGAGACCTGCACCCCTTCCTTGGTGGCAATGCGCTGCACGAGGAAAGAAAGCTTCACACGGTCCTTCGCAGTGCGGGCGGCGGCCGTGTAAATTTCGTCCTTCTGCTGTTCGATCAGTTCGCGGGCCACGCCGCGCTTGCTGTTTTCCTGAACGATATTGTAAACCACCTGGCGGGTTTCCTGGGCCACCACCGCCTCCGGCAGTTCAAACGCCACCCGGGCAAGCAAGCCGCCGAGGAGCTGGCCGCGGAGGGATTTTTCCTGGGAGGATTTTAATTCGTTTTCCAGATCCTTGCGCACGCCTTCGCGCAGCTTGAGCAGATCGTCCGCGCCATAGGTCTTGGCAAAGGCATCGTCGATGGCCGGCAGAATCTTTTCCTTCACTTCCACGACTTCCACTTCGTACACGCCCTTGAGGCCGACGAGTTCCTTGGTGACAAAATCCGCCGGGAAGTCGACGTTCACCGTGCGCTTGTCGCCGGCTTGGGCTCCGAGGAGCTGGTCCGCGAAGCCGGGGATGAAGCTGTTGGGGGCGAGGTCCACCCAGAAGCTTTTCTGCGCGGTGAGCCCTTTGGCGGTGGGGGCGAGGTCCGTGATGGGTTTGCCATCGACCGTGCCGGTGTAATTGACCACGGCAATTTCGCCATTGCGCACTTCCCGGGCCACCGTGTTGTATTTCACCTGCTGGCGGGCCAGCAGTTCGAGGGCGCGGTCCACATCGGCTTCCACCACGGAACGCGTTTCGCGCTTCACGGGCAGGCCCTTGTACTCCGGCAGTTCAAATTCGGGGGCCGTTTCGACCGTGGCGGCAAAAATCAGGGCCTGGCCACGTTCAAACTGGATTTCTTCAATGTCCGGATAGCCAATGGCCGAGATTTTCTGCTCGTCCAGCGCTTTGCGATAGGCATCGCCGATCAGCTTGCGCTTGGCCTCATCCTTGATTTCGGCGTCATATTTTTTGACAACCATGGGCAACGGGGCCTTGCCCGGACGGAAGCCGGGGAGGGCGGCCTCTTTTTGGAAATTTTTGGTGATGGCGGCAAACGTTTCGTCCACCACATTTGCGTCCAATTCCACGCGCACCAGCTTTTTGCACGGGGCCAGATTTTCAACGGTGATATTCACAATATTTTTTTCGTTAAACGAGCCAATTAGTCTAAGCGAGCCCGGCCGGTTCCGTCAACGGTTTTGATGGCGCAATTGCCGGGTTTCGGCTTTCATGGGGAAAATGTCGCGCGCGACCATATTTATTACCGGCACCAGCACAGGGGTGGGCAAGACCGTGCTGACCACCCTGCTGACGGCCTACTGGCGGCAAACGGGCGTCCCGGTGGCGGCCCTCAAGCCGGTCTGTTCCGGCGGGCGGGAAGATGCGGAGTGGCTGGCCCACGCCATGGGGGGCGAATTGGCTTTGGATGAGATGAACCCCTGGCATTTCCGCGCCGCAGTGGCCCCGGTGCTGGCCGCGCGGAGCGAAGGCCGGCGGGTGGTCCTGGCGGAAATCCTGGCCCATGTGCGGGCAATGCGACGGCGGTTCGCGGTGGTGCTCATCGAGGGGGCCGGCGGATTATTGAGTCCCCTGGGGGAACGGGTGGATTCGCGGGATTTGATTGTGGACCTGCGGGCGGTGCCCGTGATTGTGGCCCCAAATGAATTGGGGGTTGTGAACCAGGTGCGCTTGACCCTGGCGGCATTGCCGCTGACCGTCCGGCGGCTGGCCGTGGTGGTATTGATGGATCCCGTGCGGACGGACGCCTCCACCCGCACGAATGCGGACCTGCTCGGGGAGTACTTTGACCGCGGGCGGATTTGGCTGTTTCCCCGCGTCCCGCAGCCACTCGACCTGCCAGGGGCGCTGAAAAACCGGCGGGTACGGGAGACCTTGGCCGGGATTATCGCCCATTGCCAATAGTCGATCGGGGAAAACACCCCATGGCGGGCGGGCGGGGTCGCCGGCTAAGCTGGGAGTCGATAAATATTTCTGCCGGAGCAGTCACTCATGGGAACCACAATGAAAGTCCTCTGGATTATGGCCGTGATGGCCCGCCTCCAGCTTGGTCCTGTCCATGCGTCGGTTCATAGCGGCACCAACAATCTGCCCGAGCAGTTCCGCACCTTGATGGAGACCGCCGGGTACCCCTTGGACCACCACCGCCATGCTTTCCCCTTGCTAAGTACCAATTCACCCGGATATTGGCAATTCAGCCCCCCGGGGCCGTTCAGGCCATTGGTGGTGCCCGTGAAAAAGTCCGGCTGGACCCTGTGGGATAATGCGAGCATCAAACGCGTTGGTCGCATCGACGACCAGGCCAGCTTGCTGTCCCATTATGAGTACGATATTTCTTATTCTTTTGATTTTTAGGGGCCCGCGCGGTTTTCGGTGCCATCCACTCCGGGGTTTGATTGTGGGCTAAAGCATGACTAGCCATCCCCACCCAATTTAGATTCAATCCCAACTCACCTCCCCGACGTACTGCCGTCCGCAGCCGATCCTTTACCGGACATGCGCCAGCCGACGTTAAAAAAAATTGGCATCCTACCTCAATTAACCGCTCAAACCTCAAACCTCAAACCTCAAACCTCAAACCTCAAACCTCAAACCTCAAATCACAAACCTCAAATCACAAACCTCAAATCACAAACCTCAAATCACAAACCTCAAAT
>CAIZWI010000420.1 GCA_903936645.1 uncultured Verrucomicrobia subdivision 3 bacterium | reverse complement strand
TGGTTTACCAACGCCTTTGATTATCCGCTAATCGTCGGTGGCAAGCCGATGTACAGTATTCCGATGTCCTTTGTGCCTTCTTATATTTTGATGGTCATGGGCGGGGCCATTGGTGCCTTGGTGGGCATGCTGGCCTTGAACCAGTTGCCGCGCTTGAATCATCCCTTGCTGAAAGGTGGACGATTTGAACTCGTGTCCCGCGATAAATTCATGCTCGTGATTGGTGCCAACGACACCCAATTCTCCCCGGTGGAAACCCGCAAGCTGCTCGAGTCGATCGGTGGCAAGCATATCGAAATCGTGGAGGAAGACTGATGCGTTACATTCTTTCCATTGCGTTGGTTGTTCTGGCATTGCCCGTGTTGCTGTTTGGTCTGGCTGGAGTGCAAGGCCGGATTTCGCGGGTGCCGCCAATCGAGGTGTTCCCCGACATGGACCGGCAGGCCAAGTTGCGCCCGCAGGAACCCAATCACTTTTTTGCCAACGGCACGAGCTCGCAGCTACCCCCCTCTGGTACCGTGGCCCGAAGCGAGGCCTTGCAAACTGCGGCCGGTCCCGTTTATCGCTTTGAGGATTCCCCGGTGAATTCTGGCATGATTACTGGCACGACCAATTTTGTGGCGCTAAACCCATTGCCGGTCGATGATCATTTGTTACTTCGCGGACGTGAGCGTTTTGATATTTATTGTGCCCCCTGTCATGGCCGGCTCGGCGATGGCAATGGAATCACCAAAAAACTGGGCGTCATGCCGGCCGTGGCCAATTTGCATGATCAACGGATCGTCGCCATGGCGGATGGCGAAGTATTTCACACAATCACCCACGGTAAAGGTTTGATGGGCGCGTATGGCCCGCTGATGCCGGTGGAAGATCGCTGGGCGGTCGTGGCCTATTTGCGCGCCTTGCAATTGAGCTGGCTGGGGTCATCTGATGATCTGCCGGTGGATCAACAAGCCGCTTTTAAGAAATAATCATGAGTTCGCACAACGATTCAACTCATTTGCCGCCGCCACTGGATTTATCTGGCTGGGCCAAATTGCCCACGCTGGCCATGATCGTCGGGGGAATACTTTCCGTGATTGGCCTGATCGCCAGTCCGTCAGTGGCGGAATTTGGATTTTCCTGGCTTTTAGCGTTTGTATTTTTCTTCACCATTGCCATGGGGGCGCTATTTATGGTGCTGGTCCACCATTTGACGAGCGCCGGCTGGTCAGTGCCCATCCGCCGGGTTTGCGAGCATCTGGCCTCGTTATTGTTTCCCTGGCTCGCCATTTTGTTTCTGCCGGTCGGTATTTTGGGCAGGAGCATTTATTCATGGATGCGGGTGGCTCATCCGGAAACTAACAACCTCATTGTGGCCAAAGCCCCGATTTTTACCATTCCTGGGTTTTGGATCGCTTCGGCAGTTTTCTTCGGCATTTGGTGGTTATTGACCTCGCGGTTGTTGTATTGGTCTTTGCGTCAAGATGTCACGGGCACCGCCGAGTGCACCCATAAAATGCGCTTTCATTCGGGCTGGGGCATTGTGGCTTTTGCCATTACCCTCACCACCGCCGCGGTCTTG
Organism: uncultured Verrucomicrobia subdivision 3 bacterium; assembly: GCA_903936645.1. Classification (GTDB taxonomy): domain Bacteria; phylum Verrucomicrobiota; class Verrucomicrobiia; order Limisphaerales; family UBA11358; genus UBA11358. The sequence goes on along the minus strand of CAIZWI010000420.1, from coordinate 21,906 downwards.
TGGGTTTCGGCCTTGCAGTATCAATGGTACTCGGCCATGTATGGCGTCTATTTCTTTGCCAGTTCGACTTGGGTCACGCTGGCTACGATTTACGTTTTAACGGTGATCCTGCAACGCCAGCGGTTGCTGGATGGCTTGCTCAATTACAATCAGTTTTATTTTTTGGGCGTGCTTTTCTTCGGCTTTACGGTTTTTCAGGCCTACATCGAATTTGCCCAATACTTTGTGGTTTGGAATGCCAACATACCCACCGAAACTTTTTACTATATCATCCGCGAGAATGGCAATTGGTGGGGCTTGAGCATGATCCTGATATTCGGTCATTTTCTGGTGCCGTTTTTCATCATGCTGCCGGTGAGTGTTAAGAGCAATTTCAAGGTGATTCTACCCGTGTGCGTGGCCGCTTGGTTTACCCATGTGCTGGATCTGGGCTATAACATTTTTCCGGCCCTGCACCAGAATGGCTATCCCTTGCAATGGATCTGGCTGCCAATTGGTTGTTTACTCTTCCAAGGTGGTTTGCTGACCCGGGTGTTCTTGCGCAAATTTCAGAGCCATCCGCCTTATCCCACGAAAGACCCATTTATTTTGGATGCCATGGGTCACCCGTTTGCTGATGTGGAACCGTTAGAAGGAGTGAACCAATGAGCAACGCCCTCCAACCGCCCTTTGTCAATCGTGCCTCGGGTGCCGCCCTGTCTTTTTTGACGGTCACCGTACTGTTGGTGGTCATTACCCTCGGCGCCAGATTTTTGGTGGAAACCCCGGCAATCGATGCGGATCGTGCGACGGCCCGTTACAAGGGCCTTTCCGAAATTCGGTCCAGCGAAGAAACCGCCTTGCACACGGCTGCTTGGATTGATCAGGATCATGGGGTGGTGCGTTTGCCGGTGGACTTGGCCATGCAACTTACCGCTCAAAAATGGCAAAACCCGGAGCAAGCCCGCGCTGAGTTAATTTCCCGTGGCGTGAAAGCTGCCGCGCCACTGCCCAAGTCGGCTCCCAAACCCAGTGCTTTTGAATGACCGCGAACGAAACAATTCATCCCACCGCACCCGCGACCGAGATTGACGCCTCATGCAAGCTGCCTTTGCTGGCACTGCTCGTGGGGGCCTCGATCTGGCTGGTGATCGGCTCGGTGCTGGCGATGATCGCCGCCATCAAATTTCACGCCCCCGATTTTCTAGGAGCCTGTCCGTTACTCACGTATGGCCGTGTGGCCGCCGCGGCAAATGATGCTTTGGTTTATGGGTTCTGTCTGCCGGCAAGTCTGGCGGTGATTATCTGGGTTTTTGCCCGTTTAAGTCAGACGGTTTACGCGCTGCCCTTGGTGCCGGTGGTGGCCGCCCATATTTGGCATTTAGGAGTGTTTGTCGGTATCGCCAGCATTTTGCTGGGCAACAGCACTGGTTTTGCCTGGCTGGAATTTCCCCGCGGTGGTTCCATCCTAATCCTAGTGGCGTTTGTGTTGATTGCCATACCCACCGCCGCGACATTCGGTTTTCGCCGCGATCGCACCTTGTACCCGTCCCATTGGTTTTTGCTGGCCGCTCTGCTTTGGTTTCCCTGGAGTTATGCCTCAGCCAATATTTTCCTTGTTTCCATGCCGGTTCGCGGGGTGGCGCAGGGGGTGATTGATCTTTGGTTTGGAAATAATTTGTTATTCGTCTGGTTTTCGCTGGTGGGTCTGGGGGTTGCTTTTTATTTTCTGCCCAAGCTGACTGGACGGCCACTTTATAGCTATTTCTATGCCCAGTATGTTTTTTGGACGCTCGTGCTATTTGGAACTTGGTGTGGTATTCCGGCTGGTTCTCCGTTTCCCGCCTGGATTCCGACATTAAGTAATTTCGCTGGCTATTTGTTAATTGTTCCGGTTTTGGGCGTGCTTATTATCACGGTCAAAACTTTGGCGGGAGCCCCTGTGACCTCATCCTCAGACCCAACCGTCGCTTACTTCATAGCCGGTTTGATTGCCTTTATTATTTCCGGCATCACGCTCCACTTGGTCGCCCACAATGATCAGTTGGCACGCATCACGGAGTTTACCTGGTTCGGTCAGGCACAAACTCAATTACAGATTTTTGGCTTCCTCGCGATGATTTTATTCGGCGCGCTTTATTACATCCTGCCCCGGGTGTTAGGCTTTGATTTTATTTTTCCCAAAGTCACGCGGGCACACTTTTGGTTTAACTTGCTGGGGTCAGTTGCCTTGGTTATTCCCTTAGCCATTGCTGGTTACGAACAAGGCTCCCACGCCTATAATTTAGACGCCGCACTGCCTGCCTTGCGGGTTAGTTCAATGGGCTTGCTTTTGATTCTAATCGGCAATCTTTTATTTGCCGGCAATGTGCTCGCCATGTTTTTGAGTTGGAAAATTACTTTGGTGAAATCAATTTTTAGCGCGGTGACCTCGCCACTCAAAGCGGTGGAGGTGAAATCATGAAAACCGGACTTCCAGTAATTTTTGCAGTGGTGCTGGGCTTGGGCGGCTCGACGGTTGGTTTTGTCCTGGCCCCGGCCGTGCAGTTGGGCGGTGTGAAACAAACGACCGTATTAAATTCCACAGACTTGTATCCGCCCCAACGCATAGGAGATGCCACGCTTGGTTTGCAAGTTTACCGGGCCAATGGCTGTGCTGCCTGTCATACCGAACAAGTGCGGCAGGAAGGTGTCGCCTGCGATGTCGTTTTGACCAGTGCCGGCAAAAATCCCCAGGCGGTGAGTAATTTACTCGCTACCCTGACGATGACCCATTTGACCAAGGAGGCCGCGGATACGGTGGCCGATCAGCTCACCGCCGCCGGCGGCAAAGTCGAGACTCATATTGTGCCTGTGGGGGTTGATTTGGACCGGGGCTGGGGCGTCCGCCACAGCGTGGCGGAAGATTACGTGTATGATTACCCGGTGCAGTTGGGCAACTTGCGCGCCGGACCTGATCTGGCGAATATTGGGGTGCGGTCGCCGGATTCCAACTGGCATTTGTTGCACCTGTACGCGCCAGCCAGTGCCGTGAGTAATTCCAAGATGCCGTCCTTTAAATATTTATTTAATCTGCAAAAAGTGGGTGCCAGCCCCTCACCAGACGCTTTGAGTCTGCCCTCTGGTTTTGCTGCCCCGGCTGGCTACGAAGTAGTGCCCACGACAGAGGCCCGGCAACTCGTGGCCTATTTACTGAGCCTGCGTGCGAACCAACCGGTGTATGACGCGCCGTTCACCCCGCCCGCCAAACCATGAGCGACGAAATTAAATCATCCCTGCCCACGCCACCTCCCGATCCCCAACCGGAAGCGGTCCAGTCAAACCTGCCCATTTGGATTGTGGTGTTGACCCTCATTTTGATTTTTATTGGGGGCTTATATTTTGATCAGCACGGTGGGTGGTTCCAGGCGCAAGTTTATGGCCCTTATGCTTCGGCAGATCAGCTGGAATTGTACCAGCCCAAGTCCGGTGCTGCGGCCGCTCTGGCGCATGGCAAGGTAGTTTACGAACAAGTCTGTGGCCTTTGTCACGGAGTTGATGGTTTGGGTAAACCCGGTCAGGCTCCGCCTCTCGCCGGGTCCGAGTGGGTGACCAGTGCTGGCTTTAACCGTCTGGCTCACGTTCCATTGGTGGGTGTTAATGGCGGGATTAAAGTTCAAGGCAAGGATTGGAACATGGCCATGGCAGCCATGGGCGCGGCTTTGCCGGATGCTGATCTGGCTTCCGTGCTGACCTACATTCGGAGTTCTTGGGGAAACAAGGCGAGTGAGGTGACCGGTGAAGACATTCATAAGATTCGCAGCACCCTTGGCGCGCATCCCGCGCCCATGAGTGGCGACCAGATGGCGGCCATGCCCGAATAGTTCTGCGGCAGGCAAATTTAAATGGGCGCGCTTTAAGCTTATTTAATGGATTGACTCATCCCTGCTTGCTCTGGAACCTTCCCCTATGTGCGGACGATATTCTGCCGCGGGAAAATTGTCTGAGCTTGCCAAGTTTGTTGATTTTGTACTTAAAGCGCCGGTGCATTTGCCGCGCTACAACATCGCTCCGCGTCAAACTGCTCCAGTGATCATTTCGGCGAACGGCCGGCCGGCTTTGACAGCCATGCGCTGGGGATTGATTCCAGCTTGGGCGGAGGATGAAACGATTGGCGACAAACTCATTAACGCCCGTTCGGAAACTGTTTTTAATAAACCTAGTTTTCGCGGTGCAATAAAGCAAAGGCGCTGTTTGATTCCTGCGGATGGCTTTTATGAATGGCAGCGCCAAGCCGGGGATTTGCAACCGTACCGGTTCACGCTGCAGGGCAGAGGATGGTTTTGTTTTGCCGGAGTTTGGGAAACCTGGCGGCGGCCGCCGGTTACTGGTGAATTTGATTTTGGCGCCAGTTTTGACCAACGTCCGACGGAGTTGGAAACCTTCAGTATTCTCACCACCCAAGCCAATTCCGTTTTGGCCCCGGTACATGACCGGATGCCGGTGATTGTACCGGTCGGTCACCATGCTGAGTGGTTGGACCATGGTCAATTTGACGTGAACCGATTAGCAACCTTGTTCCGGCCTTATCCTGACGGAGAAATGCAGGCGGTGCAGGTTTCCAAATGGGTCAACCAGGCGCGCCATGAGGGCCCGGATTGCATTTTACCGGGATGAGCTTCACGAGCGAGGGCAGTTGTTTTGGGGGGGGGATTCCCAATTGGGTTACGTGGTCAAAACATCGAGGCGAAACTTGGTCTTTGGTGGGGGGATTGGCCAAGGCGAGTAGGGTGAAAAAGGATGGAGAACTTGAAGATAGTTCTTGAAGACGGGCGGGAGTCGGGCTGGGACAGGGCGGGGCACAGTCCGTTTATTGACCGGCCGGTCGGCACATCGCATTTTTCCTTTTGACTATCATCACTTGCAAATTCATGAGGGGACCCTCGATATCCCCTGTCCATGTTCCACACCAGGATATTTTATTTCCGGCGGGTTAAACCGGAACGCGAAGGCAAAATTCTCGCAAATCTTTACTTGCACGCGAGTAGCCGGTTCTGTTATTTTTAATCTCTGTCGTAATGGCCCAGACATTTGGGCTTAGGTAGATGGCTCTGCGGTAAGTGGAGTCATTGTTCAATTTTGGTTGCCTCGGTAGCTCAGTTGGTAGAGCAGTTGACTCTTAATCAATTGGTCCACGGTTCGAGTCCGTGCCGGGGCACCACTTTCATTTTCGAGTTTTCAATCCCGGTCGCTCACGGCTGGATGCGTTCGCTCACTTTTTCTGCATTTTGGCTGTGGCTTCACCCCGGGAATGCACGTGCATTTTCTTGTAAATGCGGCTGATGAACATGTTCACGGTGCCGATACTGATGGAGAGCTGGTCCGCGATGGTTTTATAGGCGTGGCCCTGGATGATGAGGTTGAGAATTTCTTTTTCCCGGGCGCTCAAACCTTCCGTCTGGTCATTACCCGCCGGGGGCTTGGAAAAATAGCGCACGACCTGATGGGCCACGGACGAGGTCATGGGGGAACCACCCTGATGAGCGAAGGTGAGGGCCCCAAATAATTCCCCCGGGATACTGCGTTTGAGCAGGTAACCGTTGGCGCCGGCTTTGAGGGCGGCAAAAATGAGGTCGGTTTCCTCGTATACGGTCAGCATTAAAATGCAGATTTTGGGGTCCGCCTCCTTCAACCGCCGCACGCACTCAATGCCGTTCATCCCCGGTAAATTGATGTCCATGATCACGACCCCGGGGGCATCCCCGGGCAGTTTTTTAAGGGCATCCTCGGCAGTGCCGTAACTGCTCAGGCAGGCAAACCCCGGGGTGGTGGAGATTTTTTGCGCCAGGTCCGCGCGCAACCAGTCATCATCCTCCACAATGCTGACGGTGATGGGCGGCGGGGTGGGCTCGTTGACCGATTTGGATTTAGGGAGGGGATGCGCCATGATATCATTTAAGGGTTAGAGGCCGGGTTCATGCGGGGGGGCTGGCAGCGGGACGGTGACGGTAATGCGGGTGCCCGCACCCGGGCGCGAAGCGAGGGCGATGCTGCCGCCCAACCCGGCGACGCGGTTTTGCAAATTCGACAAACCATTGCGCCGGGGGACTGCCGTGGGGTCAAAGCCCCGGCCGTCATCCTCGATGCTGAGGTGCAATTCTCCGGAGCGCACCCGCATGGTTAGCACCACACTCCGCGCCTGGGAATGTTTTAACGCATTATTCAAGACTTCTTTGACCACGAGGAAGACATTGAAGCGGAACTCGGCGGTCACGGTTTGTTCCGGCAGGTCCACGGGGATGTCCAGTTGACAGCGCAGGGCGGTGTGGCGGAAAAAATCCTGGGCAAAATGCATGACATAATCCGCCAGCCGGAGCAGGGAATCATTCACGGGGTTGACGGCCCAGACGGTTTCATCCAGTGCCTCGACCATGGCCCGGGAGGTGGCGGAGATGGTGGCAAGGTGGGCCGGAAAATCGGCGCTGCTGCCGGGGGGCTGGCTGGCCAGGAGATTTAATTTGGTCACGCGGGCCCCGAGATCATCATGAATATTGCGGGCAATGCGCGCGCGTTGTTCCTCCAGGGCGCTTTCCGTTTGAAACACGCGCACCTTTTCCTCGGCGCTCTGGCGCTCGCTCATTTCCCGCTGCAACGCCCGGGTGCGCAGCCACACGGTGCGGCGCAGAAAATAAATCCACAAACCGGCCAGCCCCAAGATGCCGGCGAGGGTGCCCATGGCCAGCAAGGTGCGGCGGGGCGTCCAGAAGGGGGGGAGTTGCACACAGGTAATATCGGCTGGTGAATTCAATTCCAACTCGCCCTTGCCACCATTGCGGGCCTCGCCGCCCAGGCTTTGGGCCACCACCCCGCATACCGACAAACGACTGCCGGGTGGCGGCAGGCTTGCGCTGGGGGCGGTCAGCGGCAACACCGCCGGGAGATTGACCAAGCCAGCTTGCAACCACAGCACGACTCCGCCGGGCGTGGTTTGGATTTCCATCAAGCGGCCTTCGATGCGGGCCCAGCGCCCATCATTCTCTGGCTGGGAAAGCTGGTCCAAGCTCAAGCCGACTGGCGTGGGCAGGGGAGCCTGGCCGATTTTGCGAACCAGAGCCTCGCGCAGCAGTGGCGAGGCGGTGCCCAACTCCGGCAAACCAACCGCTTCGACCAGGTCGCCTGCCGCCAGAGGCGGAGGATTTTTGGGGATGATCCGCAGCGCATTGGTGCCATCCGTAAAATACCACTGGTTCCCCCCCACCTGCAGCAACTGACCGCGCACGCGGGTGGTCTGGTAATAGTTGGGGTTGGGATCAAAGCGGGACAGTTCCGAAATCATTTTAAGCGGGGCGCCAAAGGGATCGGGCACGGCACTTTGATCCACCGCCAGGCAGGAAGTTGCTGGCACCCACAGAAAAACGTCCTTGGTGATTTGGCCGGCCACATTGCGGCCGGGAATGACACAGCCACGAATCCGGACAAAAGCATTGGAAAGTCCGGTGAAAAAGTTTAAGTCACCATTGACCTGAAATACGGCGGTAACCGCGCCACCTTTGACGGCCACATGCAAGGTCCGCACCTCCGGTTCCACGCCCGCGACCATGCCCTGGAGTTCCACCCATAAGCAATCCATGCTGCCGCTGCCCAATTGCTCGTAATCTGGATGCAGCGGCGGGGGAAACTGGCCGCGACCCAGCCGGATCGCCTGCGTCACGGCCACCACGGGTGCAAAGCCACCCGGTTCGGTGGTGCCGGTCACTTCGCAAAAGCAGCCCACGGCGGGGGGCGGGGCGGCGGGTAAATGAAAACGCGCATAAACCGCCGACGAATCGTCCTGGAGGATGCCCTCGGCACTTTCGCGTTGGGCGGTAACGATGCCGCGCAAATGGACCGGATAGCCGCGGGCTGCCTCCTCCGGTTTTAAGGCCCGCACTTGTTCGGCTGAGGTCAGCACCGGCAGGGGATGGTTGTGCTCATCGCCCGCCAAGCGCTTCAGGGGTGGCGGGGTAAGCACCATGAGGTCATGGGTGCCCGCCACCAGCAAGCGACTGGGCACGCGGTGATGGCGCGCATCCCATTCCGCTTCACAAAAACCAGTGGCCCGGATGCGGCTGCCGGTGGCCAGGCCCGCGGGCAGGGAAGCTGGCGCGCTGAGAGAGACATCCAACAGGGCACCCCCCGAGTTGATTTCCAGCAGCCAGCCACGGCCGGTGAACCCAATAAACTTGATGATGCCTTCGGCGGTGGCCCACAAGTAATCGTCGTTGGCGGGCAGGGGCTGCCCGACCTCCACCCTGGCGGGCGAGGGCTGCGGCCAGGCGCCCGGGCCACTGAGCGGTGTGACGGTGGTGGGATTTTCCTCCAACAATAGTTGGGTGCCATCATCTGATGTCAAATGAAAGGTGTAATCCCCGGATTCGGTAATCTGCAAAAAGCCCGTAAAACGAAGGCCATAGTAATTATCTCGCTGACGCGGGGTCAGGGTGAGGTTGGCCGTCACGCCGGAGTGCACAGGCACCAACTGGCTGAAGTCAGGCAGGGCATCCCAGATGCCTTCATAATAATCGTAACGCAGACCGGGCTCGAAGCCCAGGGCTGGGTTCGCCACATCCCGCAGCCGATATAACATGCCGTCCGGGAGGGGGTGCGGTTGGGCAGAGTAACGGTTATAATCAATATGCAGTACCTGCTCCCTTAAAAATTGAAAATAGCGGACCTCCAGAGGATGCATCCCGGGGTTGAGATGCACGGTGGCATGGGCGGATTGCGTGCCATGCAGGCCGTCGTTGTCGATCAATTTTGCGGGCAGCAAGGACACCCATCCGCCGCCCAACTCGCCCGGTCCCTGAATGGCCACGAGTTGTCCCGGTGGCAAAAACGGGAAGCGGGACAAATCCAGCTTGATGCCGGCATTGCCCGTCTGGTCGTGTAAAATCAACAGGGACCATTCCGGGAAGCAGGCGACCACGGTGCCGGTCAAGGCGACCAGCCGGTGGGTGCCATCCGGCCATCGCGCCCACTCCCGCACCTGCGCCAGATTGCCAGCCACAAGGCGGGTGGGTTCGGCCGGCGGAATGGCCTGCGCACCCACACGACCGGGGAGGGCCAGCATCCAGGCACCCAGGAGCAGGCACAGGCATGGGTGGCACCAACCGGTCCTTGAGCGGGCGGGAGAAACTGCGTTGGTCGGGGCCATCGGTGCGAAGTTACTCCGCCGGGGAATCAGGGCCAAGCGCTATTTTTTAGTTAACGTTTTTTCAGACCGGCACCGTGGCTTCGCATACATAGGTTTATCCGTATGGCGCTGGCCCGCCCAGTTGTTAAGTTAGTTCCCATTAATACCTCGTTCGTAACCAAGCACCCGCTAGCGCCGGGTCGTGGCGTGATGGGAACTGTGAAATAATGTGTGAACCATGGCAAGTTCTGGTCTGGATGTGCCGGCCCCGGGTCGGCAATAGTAATTTGATGCACCCAGCTGAGGGCCGTCCGGGAATTTCCGGGGATCAACATGCTCTCCCGGTGGCTTCGGACAGCCCGGCTTGAAGAAGGTGCCGGATTGATGAATGCAACTATGCTCATAAGTTCCCGCCGGTCACGGGCAGTCTGGCACCGGGCGTTTACCCTCATCGAATTGCTGGTGGTCATTGCCATCATTGCCATTCTGGCGGCGATGTTGCTGCCGGCGCTCGCCCGGGCCAAGCGGAAAGCCAAGGACATTTCCTGCATCAACAACCTGAAGCAACTGGGGCTGGCCAACACGATGTATTTGGTTGATTCCGCCGGCAAATGTTTTGATTACAGCACCCCGTGGATTTTTCAATTGGTGAATTATTCCATTAAAACGTTGAACACCCTGCCGTGTCCGGCAGCGGACTTGAATGCCACGGCCGTTGCGGGATCCACCGGCACGGCCACCGTGGCTTTGAATTGGTACGACTGGCGGAATTTCAATGTGCCGGGCATCCCGGTGCAGAATTACAATGGGGGTTACACTTACAATGGCTATCAATATTCGGGCGAGGTGCCGGCGGGTGGCGGTTTTCCACCCGCCAGCACCCTCGCCCGTTCCTATGGCCGGGAAACCAGCATTGTGTTTCCGACCACCACGCCGGTCCTGACGGATGGTTTCTGGGAAGATGTCTGGCCGGTGGAATCCGATCCCCCCAACAGTGATTTGAATTCCGGTCATGGAGCGGCCATCTACACCCAATACGGGATGGCCCGCCTGACGATGCCGCGCCATGGTTCGCGGCCCAACACCGTGTCCAGCGCGTTTGCCATTGGCAACGCGATGCCTGGGGCCACGCAGACGGTGTTTGCCGATGGTCACGCCGCGCCGGTGCTGCTGGAACAACTCTGGAACCAAACCTGGTGTAAAAACTGGACGGCCCCCGCCCGGCGCCCGGGTCTGTAACTTTGCCACGATCCTTCAACCAACCCCGCCTACGAGCGAGCCACCTCATCAAACAATCCCAACCGAAGAACCCAACGAACCCCAAGCAGTGCCACCTTATGAAAACCAAATTCCTTGCCCTCCTGGCCACCGCCGCGCTCCCGCTGGGAGCTGGGGCCCAGAGTAACCTCATTCTAAATCCCCTTTTTAACCTGGGCAACACGGGTGGGGTGCCGCTGGATTGGTCCAGCAATGCCGGTGGTAACTATAACTATGCCGACAGTGCGGCGCCCAGTTACGGCATGGGCGGACAGATTTTTTCCCTGGGTTGGTGGGACGGCGCGGGAACCTGGCAAAACACCGGCGCGGCGATTGCCCCTGGCACTAGTTACGCCTTGTCGGTTACTGCCGAAGTCGGGCAGAGTCCGCTGACGGGGGTAACGCTCTCATTTCAGGATGTGAGCACGGGCTGGACCTGGCTCACGAGTCAGACTTTTGCCTTTTCCACGGCTGACCAGACCGATGGACATTATGAGACCTTCACCTTAAACATCCCGCAGAGCGCCCTCGGCAGTGTGGCCGGTGATACCATTGGCGTGGGCGTGAGCTTGAGTGAAAACCCCAACAACCAATATGGTTGGGTGCATCTGGATAATGTGGCGCTGGTGGTGGTACCCACCCCCGAGCCATCCGCACTCGCCCTGTTGGGGGCGACGCTGCTGGGGGGCATTGCCCGCTGCCACCGCAACAAAAATAGCGCCGTCATCCGCCCGAACTTGCCTTGATTTAAAACCCGAACCCATTCATTCCCTGCCAAATCAACCACTATGAAAAATCAATCTTCACCGGGGCCATCGCGCCCATGCCTGGGCCTGAAGGCCGGGGCGCTGATGCTCACTGCCACGGTGGCGCTGGCCGTTTCCGCCACTGCGCAAAGCACCATCAATAACAACAACCTCATCCCCAACCCCGGGTTTGACAATGGCAGCACCGCCTGGTCGACCTATGCCGGTGGGGCCTATTTTTATAACACCACCGTGGGGTCTGAGACGGACAGCATTTTATCCATCGGGTGGTGGAGCGGGGTCAATGCCTACCAAAACATCGGGGCGGTCCTCCAGCCGGGCACCGATTATGTGCTGACCATGCGCGCCCTGGTGGGGTCCTCGCCGGCGACCGGAGTAACCCTTTCCCTCCAGGATGTTTCCCAAGGTTGGGCCAATATCACCAATACCACCATTAATTTTCCGGACCAGTCCCAGACGTGGCGGGTGTTTCACCTGTATGTCTCCGCCAATTCCCTCGCGGGCAATGTGGGCGACTCTCTGGCGGTGAGCGGCGGACTCTATGAAAATCCGAACAACCAATACGGCTGGATATGGATCGACTGGTTGCAACTGGCACCGGCCTTGCCGTATTTCACCGCCCAACCCCAAAATCAGACCAACTATGCCGGTGCGTCTGCGAGTTTGACGAATGCCTGCATCGGGGCAGTGACCAATTCGGCCGGACCCGGTTCCGTGCTTACTTACCAATGGTACAAGGCCCCCGGCACCTTGCTGCCGAATGCCACCAATGCCACGCTGACCATTCCGGTTTTAAATGCCACCAACGGCGGTAATTATTATGTGGTGGCCACCGGACCTTATGGTTCCACGACCAGCAGCAATGCCGCGCTGGTGGTGCTGCCCGCCAATCCGCCGATTATTACCACGCCGCCGGTTGCGCTCAATGGCGTGGTCAATCAGACCGTGAATTTTTCCGTGGGGGTTTCGGGCACGCCTGCATTTCACTACCAATGGCAGTTGGGCAATACCCGCATTCCCGGCGCCACCAACGCCACACTGACCTTGAACAATATTTCGGCCGCCAGCGCGGGGAACTATACGGTGACAGTGACGAATGCCTTTGGCAGTGCCAGTGCCAGTGCGGCACTGTCCGTTTACACGCCGGTGGCCGGCAGCTATGAGGCGGCGGTGCTCAATTTGCAACCCCAGGTCTATTTGCGGTTCAATGACATCAACGCGACCAATTGGGTCTTTAACGAAGGCTCGCTGGGCGACGTGGCGGATGCCACGGCCGAAGGCGGTTCGGTGGCCACCACTGGTCCGCTGCCGCCCAGTTATCCGAACTTTGAGTCCACCAATCCCGCCGTGCAGTTTGACGGGGCGGACAGTGATGTGGTGGTGCCGGCCTTGAACAACGCCACCAATACGGGGAACACGGTCACCATGACCGCCTGGATTTACTGCTACGGACCGCAAGCCAACTACACGGGCGTGGTGTTTGAACGTGGGGGTGGTGCCTCGGGTTTGCAAATCCAGACGGACAACAACGGGAATAACATTCTCGATTATGACTGGGCGAATAATAACTTTTACACCTTTGCCAGCGGTTTGATTATTCCGCAATATCAATGGTGTTTCGCGGCCCTGGTGGTGACCCCGACGAGCGGGACACTTTACTTGCAAGATGGCACCGGCATGCTGACCGCCACGAACCTGGCGCCCCATGCATTGAATGCCTTCACGGGGGCCACCCATGTGGGCTGGGACGCCAACGGTGCCGCTGCGGGCCGCCGCTTTAATGGCGTGATTGACGAAGTCACGGTATTCAACCGGGCCCTTTCCCCCACCGAAGTGAACACTCTGTATTCCGCTGCCACCGGTGATCCGGCCGGCATTGTTGCCGGCCCCACCGGCCTGACCAATTACACCGGACAGCCATTTCAGTTATCGGTGGTGGCCGCCGGCGCGCCGCCGCTGGCCTTTCAATGGTACAAAAATAATGTGGCCATTCCCGGCGCCACCAATGTGGCTTTGGCGGTGACGTCCGCCACGGTGGCTGACAGTGGCAATTATTATGTGCACGTGCAAAATACCGCGGGTAATGCGAATAGCGCCATCGCCACGGTCGCCATTCAGGCCGCGGCGCCGATCTTTACCGTTCCGCCGGGCGCTGCCACGATTTGGGCCGGGGTTCCGTATACATTGACGGCCACCGTCAATGGCAGCGCCCCGCTGAACTATCAGTGGTTGAAGAACAATGCAGTCATGGCGGGGCAGACGAATGCGAGCCTGACCTTCACCGATCCGGAATCCGGGGACGCGGCCAACTACTCATTGCGAGTCACCAATCCGGCCGGCCAGACCAACAGTCCGGCGGTCTGGGTGACGGTGGCGGATCCAGCGCAGGCCGACCAGACCCTGTTCGCCACCAATACCACGGCCGCTTTTAATTTGCGGAACAACTACCAACCCATTCAAGGCGTGTGGTTTCAGACTGGTGCCAAGAACCGCATTGTGACCCATTTGGGATATTTTGATTCCACGGGCACCGGCCTGCAGACCAACCACTGGGTGGGTATCTACCAAGGAGCCCCCGGGGCTGGCGCGTTGCTGGCGTCCGTGTCCGTGCCATCCGGCACCGATGTGCCCTTCCTGAATGGCTTTCGCTGGGTGGCCTTGCCCACGCCCTTCATTTTGCTGGCCAATACGAATTACGTGCTGGCGGCTTCGGACAATAATTGGGATTTGTGGCCCGATGTCTTCACCCCGGAGTGGAATCCGGTTTATGTGGGTAACACGGCGGGCACCACCCGGTATCCGATGTATGATTCGGGTCTGAATGCCTGGCCGCACGAGCCCAACACGCCCATCAACACCTGGGCGCTCAATGGCACCTATGGCATATTCAATTTGGGAGCCTTTCCCTTCACCCTGTCGGGGACGGGCGCGGCACGGCAGTTGAACTGGACGCTGGGCACCTTGCAAGCGGCCACGAGCGTGGCGGGACCTTACACCCCGGTGCCCGGGGCCACCAGTCCGTTCACGATGCCGGCAACCGGACCGGCGCAATTCTATCGAATCCAATATTGATGGTGGAGGCGGTCAACTAAACGGGGGCCGGCCGGCCGGCCGGCCTCCGCTATTTTTAATAAAGTTCTTTTGCCCGGGCGGCCGCCGGGTTAGGTTACCGTGGCCATAGTTCACGAATTACAATTTGCCGCCATGCCAGACGATGATCGCCAACAAGACAGGGCCACTGGCCGGCGGGGGGAGTCCGCCGGCCGGGGAGGGCGATGGTTGGTGTGGCTGGTTATGGCCTGCCTGAGCGCGAGCACTTGCCTGGTTCGCGGGCAGACCGCGATCACGCAAAATAATTTAATTCAAAATGGCGGTTTTGACAGTGGCAGCGCCGGGTGGACCACCGCCGCCAATGGGGTTTACTTTTACTATGACGGCAGCGAAAACATTCTTTCCTTCGGCTGGACGGACGGTTCGTCATTTTCGCAAAGCACCGGTGCCACCATTCAACCGGGTTTGGACTACGTCCTGACCATCCGGGCTCAGTGTGCGCAAAGTCCGGTCACTGGTTTGCAACTGTCGCTGAGCGACGCCTCGACCGGCGGGACGCTGTTTTCCAACCGCAATTTTATTTTTCCCGACCAGACCACGACCTGGCGGACGTTCAGCCTCCTGGTGTCTTCCAATGTGGTGAGCCGGGCGGCGGGTGACAGCTTCAGTGTGGGTGGCCGGCTCAATGAAAGTCCCAGCTCCCAATATGGCTGGATCTGGGTCGACTGGGTGCAGCTGGCCCCCGCGGTGCCTTATTTTACCGCCCAACCCCAAAGTACCACCAACTATGTGGGGGCTTCCGGTGGTTTAAGTGCCAGTGCCATAGGGGCGGTGACCAACACCGCAGGCGCGGGGTCGGCGATGCAATACCAGTGGTACCAGTCGCCGGGCACCCCACTGGTGGGGGCCACCAATGCCAGCCTGTTTTTTTCCACATTGAGTGCGAGCAACAACGGCACCTATTATGTGGTGGCCAGCGGTCCTTTTGGCGCCCGGCAAAGCAGCAATGCGGCGCTCGTGATTCAGCCGGCCTCCCTGCCGCAATATACCGCGGCGGTGAACCCCAATCAGGCGTTGGTGGATAATTTTTTGGGGTGGGGCACCTCCTTATGCTGGTGGGCCAACGTTTGCGGGGGGTATCCGAACCGGAATGCCTATGCGTCCCTGGCGTTTACCACGCTGGGGCTGAATATTGTGCGTTACAATATTGGCGGGGGCGAAAATCCCGGGCTGGCCAGCACCCTGAGTTTTCGCGCCCAAATGCCGGGCTTTGAGCCCACGAATGGGGTCTGGAATTGGAATGCCGATGCCAATCAGCGCTGGATGCTCCGGCAGGCCGTGGCGCTGGGGGCAAATCATGTGGTGGCCTTCGCCAATTCACCGCCTTGGTGGATGACCGTGAGTGGCAGTGTCTCCGGTTCCGTCGGGGGCACTGGCAATAATTTGCAGACAGGCTATGAGAACACCTTTGCCCAATATCTGGCCACCGTGGTCAGTAATCTCACGGTGTTGGACGGGGTCAAGTTTGACCTGGTCACGCCCATGAATGAGCCAACGGCCAACTATTGGGTGTATGGCGGCACCCAGGAAGGCTGCCATATGGATGCGGCGCAGCAAAACCGGGTGGTTAACGATCTGCGTGCGGATCTGAACGCCAGCGGACTGGCGGCGGGTATCGATGCTTCCGAGGACACCGACGAGCAGGACACGATCAACTCCGTAGGGGCATACGATGCCACTGGCCAGGCGAATGTGACCCTGGTGGCCAGCCACACCTATGCCGCGAATAATCCGGGCGGATTGCAGAGCCTGGCGACGGCCCTGGGCAAACCCTGGTGGATTTCGGAGTACAGTGAGGGCGACGCCACGGGCATGACCATGGCCCGGCGGATTCATGACGATATCACGCAGGCGGGGGTGCAGGCCTGGGTTTACTGGCAGGTGGTGGATAACTATGGTGGCTGGGGCTTCCTGTATAATCCGGAAGACGGCACTGGCAATAGCGCCTACACTTTTAACGAAAAGTTTTATGTCATGTGGCAGTTCAGCCATTTCATCCGGCCGGGTTGCCAGATCATCAGTGCCGGTGACGATAATTCCCTCGTGGCCTACGACCGGACAAATCATAATTTAATCATCGTGGCGCAAAATAACACCACGAACGCTTTTAATGTTAATTATGCGCTGGGAGCGTTTGCGAGCACCGGCAGCCGGGCCAGTTGCTGGCGCACGTCGCCTCACGAAAGCGGGGCCCCGCTGGCCGCCCTGACGCTTACCAATCAACAATTAGTGACGTACCTCGCGCCGCTCTCGGTGACCACGCTGGTGGTCTCCAACGTTTATGCCACCCAGCCACTCGCCTGGTATCCCTTGGAGCGCAATGGCCGGGATGCCACGGGCAACGGGAATAACGCCACGCTAGTGACCAATGTTACGTTTGTGCCGGGCCGCATGGGCGCGCTGGCGGCCCAGTTTAGCGGCAATGCCAATTCTTACGTGGTCATTCCCCGCAGCCTGAGCAACAGTTTTACCATTGCCTGCTGGGTAAAGACCACGGCCACGGGGGGCACCAGCCAGTGGTGGAATGGCAAGGGGATCGTGGATGGGGAGGTTGCTGGTTCGGTGGCGGACTTTGGCCTGACACTGGTGGGGAATACGGCCGCTTTTGGGATGGGCAACCCGGATACCACCCTGGTTTCCACCAGCGCCATCAACGATGGCCAATGGCATCATCTGGCGGCCGCCTGGAATTCCTTTAACGGTCTCATGCAATTGTATGTGGATGGGATTTTGCAGGCTGCCACCACCGGACCCACGGGGGAGCGGACGGCTCCGCCCAGCCTCCGCCTGGGCAGCTTGCTGGCGGGCTACCCGGGTGGTTTTCTCGCTGGTAGTATTGATGATGTGCAGTTGTTTGGCCGGGTCCTAAGCCCGGCCGAGGTGGTTGGGACCATGAATCACCCGCCGGTCCTCGCCCCCATTCCGGACAGTACCGTGCTGGCGGGCCGCACTTTGTTGGTGACGAATACCGTCACCGACCCTGCCGTGCCGGGGGAGACGCTGACCTGGAGTTTGCTCAGCGCGCCGCCGGGGGCGGGCATCCGGAGTCTCAATCCCACCAACGGGGTTTTTAGCTGGCGCCCGGCCATGGGGCAATCGCCTGGTACCAATACCTTTAAAGTGGTGGTGACGGACAATGGCACGCCGCAACTGAGTGCCACCCAAATCCAGGTCGTTACAGTAATTCCAGCCGCAAAACCAATTTTGGGCGCCGGAACTCTGGCTCATGGCTCGTTTGCTTTCAATATTTCGGGGGACAGCGGTCCGGATTATGTTCTCCAAACCACCACCAATCTTTACGTGCCGGCAAACTGGCTGACGGTGTTTACCAACGCCAATGCGCTTCCCCCATTTCAATACATTGATGCCACTGCATCCAATTTTCCGGCGAAATTCTACCGGGTCCTTTTACAACCTTAAATATTCTCCGGCCCGGCCTAGGCGCACCGGCAAAGGCCAAAACTTGATCTCACCAGATTAGGGATGCCGGCGTCGCCGCCAAGATCGCCGCAGAAAATTATTAATGAGCTAGTTTGGTGGCCCGCTGATGCCGCTTCCTGAGAAATAGTTTGCCAGTAGGAGGGACATTTGCTTAGTTGGCATTAATTTAACCCATGAAACTCATCAGATTCCCAATGGTTTTGGCACTTGTCGTGGCAATTATCATCCCGGGTCGGTGGGTAATGGCCCAGCCAGCCAGCCCGTCGGGGAGTGATTCCCGGGCCCAGCCCAGCTTGCTGACCGTGGAGGGCCGGGTGGAAGTATCCCCGGCGGGTAGTACGCTTTGGTCGGCCGGGCATACCAGCCAGAAATTGAATTTCGGCGACCGCGTGCGCACGGGCTTGCGGAGCCGGGCGGTGGTGCAGTTTTCCCCGCTCTCCGTGCTGCGGGTGAATGAGTTGACCACTTATATGGTGCGCAGGCCATCTGGCCCCGGGAAGACGGCGGGACTCGATCTCAAGTCGGGTTCTGTTTATTTTTTCAGCCGGGAACGGCCGGCGAGTGTGGAGTTTAGCACCCCCCTCTCCTCGGGCGCGATTCGGGGGACGGAATTTTATTTGTCGGTCGTCGAAAGCGACGGGAGCAGTGTGGTGGCCTTAATTGAAGGGGCGCTGTCCATTGCCAACACCCGGGGTTCGGCGGAACTGGTCTCGGGTGAACAGGCGGCGGTTGAACCGGGGCGGGCTCCAAAAAAGTCGGCGGTGATCAATGCCGTGAACCTCGTCCAATGGTGCCTTTATTATCCGGGGGTTCTGGATACGGATGAGTTACAATTTACGGACGAGGCCAAGGCGGCGCTGGCGGACTCGCTCGCCGCGTATCGCCGGGGCGATTTATTGGGCGCGGTTCACTTATATCCGGCGGGGCGCACCCCCGCAGCGGATTCGGAAAAGATTTACCTGGCGGCTTTGTTGCTGGCCGTCGGGCAGGTGGACCAGGCGGCAGGGCAACTGGCGGGTTTATCCGCCCCTTCGCCGCTGGCCCAATCCCTGGGTGAGGTCATGTCGGCGGTGAAGTTTGAAACCTGGCCGAGTGCGGATCCGGCCCCATCGGCAACGGCCTGGCAGGCGGAATCCTATTACTGGCAATCCCGGTCCCAACTGGATGCGGCGTTAAATGCCGCGCGGCAGGCGGTGGCCCTGGCACCGCACTTTGGCTTCGGCTGGGCACGCGTGGCGGAATTGGAATTCAGTTTTGGCCGGGTGGCGGCCGCGCGCGCGGCGCTGGACCAAGCGTTAAAATGGTCTCCGCAAAACGCGGAGGCGGTCGCGCTGCAAGGCTTTTTGCTGGCGGCCCAGAACCAGGCGGCCGCGGCCCGGCAGCAGTTTGACCAGGCGATTGCCCTCGACGGGGGGCTGGGCAACGCCTGGCTGGGACGCGGCCTGATGCGCATCCACGCGGGGGATGACGCGGGCGGACGGGAGGATTTGCAGGTGGCCGCCACCCTGGAACCCTTGCGCTCGGTCCTGCGGAGTTACCTGGGCAAAGCCTTCAGCAACGCGGGTGACCAACGCCACGCACAAAAGGAATTTGCGCGCGCGCGCGCGCTGGATGCAAATGATCCCACGGTGTGGTTGTACGAGGCCTTGCTGGACGACCAGGAAAGCCGGGTCAATGACGCGGTGAACAACCTCGAAAAATCCCAGGAGTTGAATAATCACCGCAGGGTTTACCGCTCGCAGATGCTCCTAGACCAGGACCGTGCGGTCCGCGGGGCGAACCTGGCCCGGATTTACCAGGATGCCGGCATGGGGGATGTGAGCCTGCGCGAGGCGGTAAAGGCGGTGAATTCCGATTATGCGAATTATTCATCGCATTTGTTCCTGGCGAACACTTTTTTCAACTTGCGCGATCCCAATGGCGTCAATCTTCGGTACGAGACCCCCTACGTGAGCGAGGATTTGCTCGCCAATTTGCTGGCACCGGTCGGGGCTGGAACGCTTTCCCAACAAGTGTCCCAACAGGAGTATGCCAAATTGTTTGAGCACGACGGGGTGGGGATGAGTTCCGACTCCCAATATGCCAGCCACGGAGACTGGCGGCAGGATGCCTCGGAATATGGCACTTATGGCAACACCAGCTTTGCGCTGGAGCAATTTTATCAGAGTGACCACGGTTACCGGGCGAACAGTGACATGGAGGAATCAGCCTATGATTTCCGCCTGAAACAGCAACTCACTTCCCGGGACAGTGCCTACGCGCAGGTCACGCTGGCCCATTCATCCGGGGGCAACCAAATTCCCTATTTCAGCCAGGATACCGCCACGAATTCGCCCTTTCGCTATCAGGACAAGCAGAACCCGCTGCTGCTTGCGGGGTACCACCACGAATGGGTGCCGGGGGTGGACACCCTCCTGCTCATCAGCCGGTTGAATGACACCTATTCGGTGACTAATCCTGGTCTGCCATCCTACCTGTTGACCCGCGATCAGCCGGGCGGAACCGTTGACGGCCTCCTGCCGTTTCCGGCCAGTGAGAATTATCGAAGCACTTTCAATACCTATTCGGCCGAGCTCCAGCAAATATGGCAGGCAGACCAGTGGACCACCATTGCCGGAGCGCGCTGGCAGTCCGGGACTTTCAAAACCACGGACTTTATCGATCCCGGCATCACGGTCAGCGGGGTGGTTCCCCCCACGGCGCAGGATACGTCGGCTGATTTTGACCGGGAAAATTTTTATGCATATGAACAATGGCAGGCCTTGGATTCACTGCGTTTCATTGGTGGCGTGGCTTATGACCGGCTCCTCATCCCCCAGAATTTTCGTTATGCACCAATATCCGCCGGTACCGAAATCCATTATCGTGCATTGCCCAAAGCGGGGTTGATTTGGGTTCCTTGGCCGGACACGACAGTTCGTGCGGCCTATGCCGAAGCGCTGGCCGGGGCTAGTTTTGACCAGGACTTCCAGCTCGAACCCACCCAGGTGGCGGGCTTTAACCAGGCCTTTCGCAGCCTGCTGCCCGAAGCGGTGGCTGGCGCCAACGCGGGGGCAACGTTTACAATTTATGGAATTTCCCTCGAACAGAAGCTCCCCACCCGCACTTATCTCGCCGTGGAAGCCGGCCTGTTAAAATCAACCGTGCAGCGCCAGGCGGGCACCTTTGAATTCGATTACAATACTTTTGATTTGGGGCCTGCCACCATGCTGGAGCAGCAGCGTTTTTCGGAGGAAAACCTGACTTTTTCGACGCATCAACTCGCTGGTCGTGACTGGTCTGTGGGGGCCAGTTACCGGGTGAGCCGCGCCCGGTTGGATGACCATTTTCCCGAGATTCCCGACGCCGTGGCGGAGGTTAATAATTTTGCCAACCGCAGCCGGACCTCGGCCACCCTGCAAACTGTGGGCTTGCAGGCCATTTATCAGAATCCCACAGGCTTCTTCGCCCAATTGGAAGGGGTGTGGACGCATCAAGATAATGACGATCCCAACGCTCCGGCCGGGGAAGCCTTTTGGCAGTGCAACCTGCTCGCCGGCCAGCGTTTTTTTCACCGGCGCAGCCAAATCACCCTCGGAATTTTAAATTTGACTGATGTGAATTACCGACTGAACCCGCTTAACCTCTACCAGGAAACACCCCGTGAACGAACGTTTTATGCCGAGTTCAAATTTCAATTTTAACGGGTTCGGGGCCGCTTATTGCTGGTACACTGCGACTTTGACCGGGCAGTTGGGATTGACGGCGGTGGTCGCCGCGGCGACAAAACTGTAGCCCAGCAGCCCGCTGCCGGCCGGATCACTCACGGTGATTTGGGATTTATAGTTGATGGCGCTGCCGGCGGCTGTCAGCACCGGGTAGAGCAGGGGATCGTTAAAGACTTTGAGGTTCAGCCAGCTGGTGACTTGGAGTGCCGTACGCAGGGATGCCCCGCTGCTGGCAGTGGAAAACAGGTAATTATGGCCGGTGGGGCACAAGAGGAAGGTGCCCGACTGGGACACGGCCGTGGCGGTGTTAACCTGCACCCCACTCAGCACATTGCCAGCGAGGGAGTAACCCGACAGTCCCTGGCCCAAGGATAGCACCACGCCGGGTTGAACGATCGTGGGTGGGTCGGGTATCACCCGGCTTACTTGCAACATGCGAAAATATAGTTGGTGGTTGGTCAATAAATTCAACGGAAGAATCATATAGCGCCCC
>CAIZWI010000419.1 GCA_903936645.1 uncultured Verrucomicrobia subdivision 3 bacterium | reverse complement strand
TCACTCCGATGATGCCAGGCATCCGTCTTCATGGTGGAACTATTCACTTCCGAGCCCTCCCGTGCCACAAACCGGTACAACAGCTCCTTAATGGTAATGACCACGAGCAGCACGAGGAGAGTAAATGGCGCCGGTGCCAGATGCGGTCCGCGCAATTCCATAAACGCCTGGATGGCAATCCAAAGGGCCGCGCCCAGCAGCATGGCTGAAACAATGGCCGCCGCAATGGGTTCAGCCTTACCATGACCGTAGGGGTGATCCTCGTCGGGGGGAGCCGCCGCCACCACCAGGCCGCGCCAGACAATCAACGAACTGAAAATATCAGCAAACGATTCCACCGCGTCCGCGATCAAGGCATGGGAATGCCCCACCACGCCCGCGAAGAGTTTTACCACCGCAAACGTGATATTAACCGCCATCCCTAAAAAGGTGGCCCGCAAACCGCGTTGCAGCCGGTTAATGGTCACCGGTCCATCTTGGCGCTCAAATGCCGGGTGTCGAATGTAAAATGAACACCCGGCCGAAAATCTGGCCGCGGGGCGGCAGTGACCATTTCCGCCGGCACCATTTGCAGAATATTCGCCTCCCGACCCATGCTGCCGAAAAGCACAAACGGCACCCGCTTGCGCAGGTGCCGTTCGGTGCATGTTTGAAACGTTGCCAACCAACCATCCAACCCATCAGTTGCAACTTAAGCTTGGGGAACCGTGCGGTCCATCCGGCGCTTGGCCCAGATGCCCAGGGCCAGGAAACCACCGAGGGTCAGGTACATCGAGGGTTCCGGCGTGGCCAGCAGGGAGTTGATGGTCTTGGTCCCCACGTTGATCGCGATCACGGCGTCGTTATAATCTTTGTCACCGCCATTCCACGCATCCTTGAAGTTGATGAACAGATAAGGACTATTTAACTGCGGCACCGCAAATACTGAGGCCGTGAATCCGCCGGTGTGGTCCACATGGTCCGGGTTGGTCGTAGG
The DNA here is from genome assembly GCA_903936645.1 of uncultured Verrucomicrobia subdivision 3 bacterium. Lineage (GTDB taxonomy): Bacteria > Verrucomicrobiota > Verrucomicrobiia > Limisphaerales > UBA11358 > UBA11358. The sequence continues at coordinate 1,424 of CAIZWI010000419.1, read as the reverse complement.
CCCGCCACTGTTGAACACCGTGGTGCCCCCAACGGCCCCATTGACGATCATAAAGAAATCCAGCGGCGTGCCCTTGGTAAAGGTGCCAAGATTCACAAAATCACCCGGCAGCAGCGGCTTGGCGGGCGTTCTTGGGCCGTATTTATCTGCCGCGTTGGGGTTTAAATCTTCCGGACTGGAGACACTCGGAAACATGAGCTCGGGATTGCCACTTTTGACGCCCACGCCCTTGGTATTGAAACCCAGGGTGCTATCGCAACTCGTGCTCTGAGACACAAAGTAGGCCCGCAAATTGACCGTCTCGGCCAATGTGAGCTTGTCGGGGTCAATCGAGAACACTTTTTTATCACCGGTGTTATTGTGGCGGTCCGGCAAGTTTTGCTGGATGAATCCGAGGGCTTGAGAAAGGGTGGTTTGGTCAAACTGGGCCGCGGCGGCATCCGAGCCGGCGAGCATTACCGGGCCGACAATCGGCAAGCCCAGCGGGTCCACCTTGGCTTGGATCGGCGAAATGGTTCCATTTGCGGCCGGATCCGCCAGCGCGGAGAGGAGGGAGGCGCCGAGGGCGAGAGTTGCTACGGCGGCCAAGCGATAGGCGTTCATTTGATGTTTCATAATCTTTTGAATTTTTAAAATGGTATTTGTTTCAATCAGCACGAGACACTTCAAGCAGTCACCGTGCCAAGTTTTTAAACCCCGAAAACATCATGATTTAATCGCTTTTAGAGGGCAATAACCAAAAATATGTGGAACAATCGCTTAAATAAATGTATTTACATTCTTTATGCAATGCATATGCAATTTTTGAGCCTGGTAAGTTCGGGCAGTTTTGACCACAATGCCAGGCGCAAGCAGACGGGTGCCGGGATAAAAGCCCATGCACCTGGAATATGGCCACCATCCGAGGTCTGGTCCACCCGAAAAACACAAACGGCACCCGCGATTGCGGGTGCCGTCCGGTGCCTTGTTGAAACTTTCTTAAACAACCATCAAACCAACCGAATCCGACTTAAGCTTGGGAAACCGAGCGGTCCATGCGGCGCTTGGCCCAGACGCCCAACATCAGGAAACCGCCGAGGGTCAGGTACATGGAGGGTTCCGGCGTGGCGAAGAGGGAGTGCACCGTGGCCGAGCCCACGTTGAAGGCGAAGATCGTGTCGTTGTAATCCTTGTCGCCACCGCCGTACAAGTCTTCAAAACTGACGAACACATAAGGGCTGTTGAGCTGCGGACTGGCAAACATCGTCGGGGTGAACATGCCCACATGGTTCAAACCATCCGGATTGGTGCTCGTGCCATTGATCGAGTTGTAAACCGTCGTGCCGCCATAAACCGCATCCGCAATCAGGAAGAAATCCAGCGCGGTGCCCTTGGCATACGTGCCCAGGTTAACAAAATCGCCGGGGAGCAACGGTTCGGACTGG
>CAIZWI010000418.1 GCA_903936645.1 uncultured Verrucomicrobia subdivision 3 bacterium | reverse complement strand
GTACCATTTTTTATGACATTCCAGTTTGGGGAGTCGACAAAAATTACGGCCGAGGAAAAGCCAGACCGTTCCCTTGGTTATATGCAGGTCTGGGCAACGAAGCTATTGCGGCCGGCCTTGGCTGCCGACAGCTTGGCGACCGGAGCCAGGCCTGGAACCACTCGCGGCTAGTCAAAATCTCTGGCGAGCAAACCCAGCCAACTCGGCAAACCCAGTTAAAACGATGGCCAAAGGAGGCTCCGCCCATTCCGACCGCCAGCCTTAACGCGCCAATTGAATTAGCTTGGCCGCGGCCGCCCCACCATCAATGGTCTCACCGGCCAGGTCCCAGCCTTCGGCCAGGGACTTGGTTTTGCCCGCCACGAACAAGGCTGCGGCCGCGTTGAGCAGGACTGCGTCGCGTTTCGGGCCCTGTTCCGCCCCGGTTAAAATACGGCGCACGATAGCAGCATTGTCGTGTTTGTTGCCGCCCACTAGGTCGGCCAAGGCGGCAGTTTGCAGCGGGAATTGCTCCGGCACTGTGGCGGACACGGTAAAACCATGTTCCTGATAAAATTCCGCAATGGTGTTTGCCCCCAGGGTGGAGAGTTCATCCAAATGCCCGGCGTCGCCCACCTGCCCGCACACCACCATGGCGCGGCGCACGCCGAGGGTTTGCAGCACGGTGGCCAGCGGTTCACAGAATTCCGGCCGGGGCACGCCCATCAACATGGTCGAGGGACGCGCGGGGTTTAAGAGGGGACCCAATAAGTTGAAGACGGTGCGCTGCCCCCGGGCGGCGCAGAGTTTCCGGGCCGGTCCGATGTGCTGGAACGCGGGGTGGTAGTTCGGGGCAAATAAAAAGGCAAACTGGCGTTCCCGCAGCATGGCCGCGGCGGCGGCCGGGGACAAATCAATGGGGATGTCGAGCGCTTCCAGGACATCGGCACTACCAGCCTGGGAGGTGACCGCCCGGTTACCATGCTTGGCCACCGTCACCCCCGCAGCGGCGCAAATCAAGGCGGCGGTGGTGGAAATATTAATAGTGCCCAGGCGGTCGCCGCCGGTGCCGACAATATCCAAGATTTCCCCGGCCCGCGTGGCGGGATCCAGAGGCAGCGGGTGTGATTTTTCCCGCAAGGCACGGGCAAACGCAGCGATTTCCTCGGGGGTTTCCCCTTTTTGGGCCAGTGCGGTCAAAAAATCAGCCTTGTCCCCCGCTTCCATAGTCGGCTCAGCCAGCCAATCGACAGCCTGGCGGACCTGGTCGGCGGACAGCGGCTGGCGGGCATTGAGTTGGGCGATGAACGTTGTGATCACAGCGGGATTCTAGGCGAACTGGGGAACGGGGCAAAGCCAGAATGAGGCGTGACCAGGGAAGAAATAAATCTAGTACGGGCAGGCAGCTCATTTTGAAGCTTTTGGGCGGCGGGGTGTCCACTGAAAACAGGATTCGACACGACCCAGGAAAAAAACGTAACTTATCAAGTGCGTTTCCTGTCTGTGTGGACAACAAAGATTAATATTATTTATGGCTGAGGCAAAGCGTGGTGGTTGGCTCAAATGGTTCATCGTTTTGGTGGTCCTGGTTGGCGGGGCGGCGGGCGGCTGGTTTTATACCCGGCGCGGGCACACGGATGCCCCGGAGTATCAAACGGCCACCGTGGGGCGGGGGGAGTTGACCCAGGTGGTCACTGCCACGGGCGTTTTGAACCCGGTCAAGAATGTGCAGGTGGGCTGCCAGGTCTCCGGGCGGATCAACGTGATGTATGTGGATTATAATTCCCAAGTCAAGCAAGGCCAGGTGATTGCCGAGATTGACCCGGCTACCTACAACGCCGCCCTGCAGCAAGCCGAGGCCGACCTGGCCAACGCCCGGGCTAATCTGGAATTACAAGCGGTCCAAGCCAAACGTGCCAGCGATTTGTACGATGCCAAATTAATTTCCGCCTCGGATTTTGACACGGCCACGGCCACCCTCCATGAGGCGCAAGCCACGGTCCAAATCAAGCAGGCCACCCTGGCCAACGCCACCGCCAACCTTGGCTATTGCAAAATCCTCTCGCCCGTGGATGGCGTGGTGATTTCCCGCGCGGTGGATGTGGGGCAAACAGTCGCCTCCAGTTTCAGCACGCCAACGTTGTTCCAAATCGCCAACGATTTGACCAAGATGCAAATTGACTCCAGCATTGCCGAGGCGGATATCGGCTCCATTACCGAGGGTCAAACGGTGGATTTCACCGTGGACGCTTATCCGTACCGGACGTTCCACGGCGCCGTCGTGCAGGTCCGCAACGCACCCATCACGGTTAATAATGTGGTGACGTATGACACGGTGATCGGCGTGACGAACAAAGATTACAAGCTCAAGCCGGGTATGACGGCGAACGTTTCCATCGTGATTGCCCAGCGGGAGGATGCCGTGCGCATTCCCAACGCTGCGCTGCGGTTCCATCCGGCGGATTCCCTCCTGGCAACGACCAACGCGGCCGCGCCAGCCGGGACGAATTCCGGCGGACCTCGCGGTGGTGCCGGGGGCATGTGGGGCGGACACCACCGGGGCGGCCCCTCGAATGTGCACACCGTTTATGTGCTGGATGGTGAGCAAAAGCTGACCCCGGTACAGATCAAGACGGGCATTAGCGATGGGATTTTCACCGAGGTAACGGAAGGGTTAAAGGAGGGGGACACCCTGGTGACCGGGGTTTCCTCGGGGGATACCCAGGCGGCGGGCAGTGCGAATCCGTTTGGCGGCGGCGGCTTTGGGCGCATGCGCTAAACGAAACCTGTTGTTTATTATTTGTGTCGACCAACCCTGTCATCCAGCTGGCGGACATCCACAAGGTTTACCGTACCGGGGATGTGGATGTGCATGCCGTGCGCGGCATTTCGCTGAATATATTTCCCGGTGAATTTGTCGCCATCATGGGTTCCAGCGGCTCGGGCAAAAGCACGTTGATGAACCTCATTGGCGCGCTCGACCGGCCGACGGGGGGTAGTTACTGGCTGGATGGGATTGACGTTTCCACCTTGAACCGCGACCGGCTGGCAGATATTCGGAACGAAAAAATCGGCTTTGTCTTTCAAGGCTTCAACCTGCTTTCGCGCACAACCGCCCTGGAAAATGTGGAAATGCCGATGCTTTACAACCGCCAGCGGATTGGCGGCCCGGAACAACGGGAACGGGCGCTGGCGTGCCTGGAACTCGTGGGGCTGGCGGCCCGTTCGGATCACAAGCCGAACCAGCTCTCCGGCGGCCAGCAGCAGCGCGTGGCCATCGCCCGCGCCCTGGTGAACCGGCCCTCGCTATTGCTGGCGGATGAGCCGACGGGCAACCTCGACAGCCAGACGAGCATTGAGATCATGGGCGTGTTCCAGAAGCTCAATGAGCAGGGCATTACCATCGTCATGGTCACCCATGAACTGGATGTGGCCCGCTACACCAAACGCACGGTCATTTTGCGCGACGGCATCATCCGCACCGACACCCCGGTGGCGGACCGCCTGAATGCGGAGCATGAGTTGAGCCAGTTGAAGCAGGCGCAACAAGCCGTCAAATTGTCATGAACTTCTTCATTCTGCATTCTGCATTCTTCCTTCGCTTATGATGCGCATTGTGGCCACTTTTCGGATTGCGGGGCGGGCGTTGCGCCGTAATAAGATGCGCTCGGTGCTGACGATGCTGGGCATTATCATTGGCGTGGGCTCGGTCATTGCGGCGGTGAGCATCACCACCGGGGCCACCAAGCAGGTGGAGGACAAGGTGGCCAGCCTGGGCCAGAATGTCATCACCGTGTTTTCCGGCAATTTCACCAGCGGCGGCATGCGCGGCGGCTGGGGCAGTGCCCCAACCCTGACCGTGGAGGACACGAAGGCCATTCAAAGCCAGGTGCCCAATCTGCTGGCCGTGAGCCCCGAGGTTCGGGACCGGGCGCAGGTGCTCGCCGAGGGCTTGAATTGGAACACCCAGATATTGGGGGAATCGCCCGATTACCCGCAGATTCGCAACTGGGGCATCGCGGATGGGGCCATGTTCAGCGACCAGGATGTGCGGACGCTCGCCAAGGTTGCGGTCGTGGGCAAAACGGTGACGGACCAGCTTTTCCCGGACCAGGATCCGCTGGGTAAAACCCTGCGGATCCGCGACATTCCCTTCAAGATTGTGGGCCTGCTGGAACCCAAGGGGTTCAACCTGTTCGGCCAGGACCAGGATGATGTGGTGATCATTCCCTATACCAGCCACATGCGGCGCATCACCAGCCGCAGCTTTGTGAACTCGATTCTCGTGGAGGCGGCGAGCGCGGAAATCATCAACAAGGCGCAGGCGGACATCACGGAAGTGCTGCGGGCGCGGCATCGCAGTGTGGAACCGGATTTCACGGTGCGGAACCAGGTGGAGCTGATGCAGGCGGCCACGGCCACCTCGCGCATCATGTCGGTGCTGCTGGGGGCGATTGCCAGCGTGTCGCTGATCGTGGGGGGGATTGGGATTATGAACATCATGCTGGTGAGTGTGACGGAGCGGACGCGGGAGATCGGCATTCGCATGGCGGTGGGGGCGCGGGCGCGGGATATTCTGGTGCAATTTTTGATTGAAGCGGTCACGCTCAGCGCGGTGGGCGGCATTATCGGCATCGCCCTGGGCATTATTGCCACGCAGATTGTCTCGGCGGCCACGCACTGGCCCACGGTGACGCCGCTGGTCTGGGTGGGGGCGGCCTGTGTGTCCAGCGCGGTGATTGGCATTATCTCCGGTTTTTATCCGGCGTGGAAAGCTTCCCGGCTCGACCCCATTGAAGCTTTGCGCTACGAATAAGGCGTGAGCGCCGAAATCTTGTCCACCCATACGGCCGCGCTGTTTGACCATGCGGTCCAGCGCGCGGCGGAACGCCTGCGTGCCGGGGAACTGGTGGCCCTGCCCACGGAAACCGTCTATGGCCTGGCCGCCAATGCCCTGGACCCGGTGGCGGTGGCGAAGATTTTCGCGGTGAAGGGGCGGCCGGCGGGGAATCCGCTGATCGTGCACGTTGCGAGCCGGGCCCAGGCGGCAGCGTGTGTCACGGCGTGGCCGGCACTGGCGGAGACCCTGGCCCGCGCTTTCTGGCCGGGCCCCTTAACCCTCGTGCTGCCGCGGTCCGGGGCCATTCCGGACATTGTCACGGCGGGCGGGCCGACGGTGGGGCTGCGCTGGCCCAGTCATCCGTTGATTCAGGCGGTGCTGCGGGAATGCGGCTTTCCGCTGGCGGCGCCGAGCGCGAATCTTTCCAACCGCATTTCCCCGACCAACGCGGGGCATGTGCAGGCCCAGTTGGGGGACGCGATTTCGCTGATTGTGGATGGCGGGCAGTCGCAGGTGGGCATTGAATCCACGGTGGTGGACCTGGCCGGCTCGACGCCCCGGATTTTGCGGCCGGGCATGATCCATGCGGAATCCCTCATGGCCGTGGCGGGCGCGGCGGTGGCGGAAACGGGCCCGGGGACGGACGCGGCGGGGGAAACGTTGCGGAGTCCGGGGCTGCTCAAAAAGCACTATTCGCCCAAAGCGCGCCTGGTGCTTTTGAATTGGGCGGATGAGGCGGATTTGCTCCGGCAGGTGGCGGCCCGGCATTTAATTCCGGCCCGCTGCCATGTGCTGGCGCACACCCACCTGCCCTCCCCGGAGATTTTTGGCCAGGTCTATTTAATCCCGCACGATGCGGAGGCGTTTGCCCGGGCGCTGTATGCGGAACTGCATAGTTGCGATGCGGCGGGGGCGGAGACCATTTTGGTGGAACTGCCGCCGGAAACGCCGGAATGGTCGGGCATCACGGACCGGCTCCGCCGGGCGGCGGCGTGAGGTGGAACGGGGCGTTTGGGCAAAATCATTAAATAGCGTAAAATAGCATGAAATTGCCCATTTCTGGATGATTTGGGGAACGGACTCACCGGGTTGGCGAGGCAGACAGGGCCGGGCGGGAGGGGTTTGGGGGCCAGGACAGCCCGGGGGACCGGGAGGCCCGCCACCGAACCTCGGCGGGGGCTATAAAATCGCTATGTTATTGGCTGCCAATTAGTTACGACTAAAGAGTGACGCCGGGCAGGGTGAACCAGAAGGTGCTGCCGTGGCCGGGCTGGCTGGTCACCCCGATCTGGCCGAGGTGGGCTTCCCCGGCGAGCTGGCAGAAGGCGAGGCCAAGCCAAAACTCTTGGCATTGAATGAACACGGACCGGCACTGAACGTTTTCTGGTCCCGCAGGCGCGGGATGGGCGCTGGCCGGGTTCCGCGCAGGCGGGAGCCGGCCAGGCGCGGCCGGTGAAAACCAGTCAGGCAGCCACCGAAGCAGGCCCCTAAAAAGCCCTTGACGATTTCGAGGCGTGGGGATAAAGCAACGGTGCCGACAGACGAGCCGGAGGGGCGTGGCCGTCGCGCCCGCCCTTTCGGTTCAGGGATGGCTGACTGGCTTTCACCGGCCCGCCGGCGCTAGAACCAGATGGGTGACTGAACGATCCGCCTGGCGGCGGTCGGATTCAAATGACGAAGACCCCGGTTCGGATAAAGCGGGCAAAATGGCTGGCTCGGACAGCAGTGACACACCTGATTTAAAAAAAGAAAAATTGGGAACAATAACTTTTTGCCGGTTGACAATCGCCCTAATGGGCGACCCCTTTATGAAATTTCTGCCAACAGAAAACTTATTCACAAAATGATAATTTGCTTGTCATGTAACATGACAGTGTTATGTTACATTACATGGCGCGCGGCGAATCCGGCAGAATTGTTTTAGAAATTGACCCTTCTGAAAAGGAGGAGCTTTACAACGCTGTTACCAAAGACGGCATGACGCTCAAGGACTGGTTTCTCCGCAAGGCGACCGAGTATCTACGCGAGCGCAATCAAACGCAGCTTTTCGTGCCTCAAGCCTTGGCTGAGGAACCGGTTATATACCGCACCGGGCGGAAAAAAGAAGCCAAGAGCAAAACTTCCAAGTCCAAAAACTAGATCTAACTGGCCATGAATTTTATTGAATTTGAGTCAGCGCAGAAACTCCGTGGTGGGTTTTACACCGGCACGGATCTGGCTGAATTCCTTACCCGCTGGGTAGCGGTTGTGCGGCCGCAACGGATACTTGAGCCAAGTTGTGGTGATGGAGTTTTCCTCGGTGCTTTGCAAAAGTGTGCGGCCACCCGATTGAAAAGTGTTGTTGCCTGTGAAATAAATCCCGAAGAAGCCGCCAAGGCAAAAAGCCGAATCAAAACCGGACGCGCCGAAATTCATGTGGTTGATTTCCTCCGCTGGTTTCTATTCAACGCCGGAACGGTGGTGGCTTTCGATGGCGTTCTCGGCAATCCACCTTTTATCCGCTATCAATACTTGCCGGAAGAACAGCAACTATTGGCAGCGAAAGTTTTTGAGCGTTTTGGACTGCCATTTACCAAGCACACAAACGCTTGGGTTCCATTTGTAATCGCGTCGCTTGCCCTGCTCCGACCAGGTGGCCGATTGGCAATGGTTGTGCCATCTGAACTTTTTCACATCCCACACGCACAATCCCTGCGGCGTTTCCTTGCTGAGCAATGTTCGCGCATCCTGATCCTTGATCCAGATGAAATTTGGTTTGGAGATACACTGCAAGGAACTGTTTTGCTGATGGCAGAAAAAAAATATGACCGTGCTGAAAAATCAAAAGGTGTAGCGGTTCTTAAGGTTGGTAACCGGAAACTGCTAGCCACTGACCCAGAAAACATTTTCCATACCGCAAATTATACAAATGGGGCAACGATTGTAGGCAAGTGGATGCCGGTTTTGCTGACCCCCGATGAGCGGGGCTTGCTTAATCAACTACGGCAAAACGACAGCGTGAAAATTTTTGATGAAGTGGCATCCGTTGATGTCGGCATCGTGACTGGCGCGAATAAGTTTTTTCTTGTGCCAGATAAAGTCGTGACCGAATACGGATTGCAGCGCTGGGCGCATCCAATGTTTGGACGCAGCGACCATGTCCAAGGTTTGATTTATTCCGATGGTGACCATCTGGCGAATAAACGCGCCGGATTGCCAGCAAACTTTCTTTGGTTTCAGGAAGAAGCAATCGAAAATCTACCAGAAAACGTCCATCGCTACCTTGAAACTGGTCTTCGCGACAAATTACACACTCGCTACAAATGCAGTGTGCGCAGTCCTTGGTATAAAGTCCCGTCGGTTCACACCGCGCCTATCGCGATGCTAAAACGTGCACATCATTTCCCGCGAATGGTTTTAAACCGTGCCGAAGCCTACACCACTGACACCGCGTATCGGATTATCCCGAAAGGCCACTGCGCAGAATCACTTGTGTTTAGTTTTGTAAATAGCCTGACCTGTCTCACCGCTGAAATGGAAGGGCGGCACTACGGTGGCGGTGTTTTGGAACTTGTTCCATCGGAGATTGAGCGTTTGCTTGTGCCGGTTGTAAATGCTGGTAAAGCTGAACTCCGTGACGCTGACGAACGATTCCGTTCAAGCAAAGACGATGTATCTTTTCTGCTTGGACAGGATGCGATAATTCTTGCCGCACTTGGACTGACTAAAAAAGAACGCGAGTTGCTTTTCAACGCATGGACGAAACTGCGAGACCGGCGCCAGAGAACTAGCACAGAGACACCCGTAGCCGAAGTCAATGCCGACTAACATCAGTCAATTTCAATCAAGAAACGCGGTGTATTTCCGTCCTTGCGATAAAGGGACATCACTCGGCCCAATAAATCTTTCTTCGCCACCAGTCTCAACGCCGTGCCCCAATGCACCTGGGTCATGGAATTTTTCTGTTCATAGCTGGCGGATGTGTTATCTGTGTTGTGTGTGAGTTTGAGTTTGTGTTCACCAAAATTTAAACCCTTGACGACAATTTCAAAGTTGGCTTCCACCCTTTCCAAGTGTGGCTTGTTTGGGTCAGGTTTCCAATCTAACCCATAAAACGCCTCATGCCGGAAAAAATGTCTTTGGTCAATGTTCTCGGCTGCGCCTTTTTTCCAAAGCATTGATCCGGTCGCGTGTGTGCCACTGCCACTTGGTATATTTAAGTCGCGTTCCGTCAAACCTTTGCTTTCCCAGATCAAAACGAAATCAGGATTTGGAATTGCTGGCACCGGCACAACGGCGGCGGCCTGTGCAGCAGCCGGGATAATCGCAACTTTCATTTTCACCTTTGTCCGTTTGCGATAAGGCGGAGCGTGCCGCACCAACTTCATTGCCTTCAATGAATCCCGGTTCCCCTTGCGCAATGTGGACGCCACGACCGGCGCACGAACAACATCCTCGTCCATCAGCCGCCCGTCATCAAATAATGCATCCGCTGCCGCCGCATCTTTGATCTGAAAAACGTGGTCTGGAAATTGTGCCGGCAATCCCTCCAAGGTCTTCACTGTTGTTTCAAGAAATTGCTTATCGTCCTTGTTCATTAGGTCAAGGTGGAGAATAGCGCCTGCCTCAATGTTGTTGTGCAGGCCGCTAAAAGTCATGTTGGCACTGCCGATTACCAGCCGAGCCGTGGTTTTTCCCTCCGCTAGAAAAAGTTTCGGGTGAAAAATCACCGAGCGTGTGCCGGTGTCCACTGCATATACGCGGACACCAAGGCCAAGCAGACCCTTGACCGCTTGAACTGATGTGATGTCGTTACGGATGCCGATAAAAAATGTCGCCACCTTTGAAACACCTTTCAACTGTGGGGCGATGGCAGAAACCCCGTCTTCCAAGACAAACGCAACACTCCCGATAACTCGTTTGCAGTCATCTTGGGATAAAAGTTTTTGCAGCTCGTCTGCGTGGAAACGAGCCGTAACCGCCTGGAGAAGAAAATCCAGTTTAGCCATGTGTGCGGAGCATATAGCGAAACAGCCGATTCACTGAAGCTTAAAGAATGCGGTGTGAAGTCCTGTCAAATTTTTTCTGCAAAAAATGACGCATGTTAACTGTATCTGGAAGGTTGCTCACGATGGTTAAATGCGCAAGAATGCACAAGGGATTTTGCGGCTTAAAAAAATTCAAAAACATTCCGGTGTCAGTCCTAACTGGCCAAGTGACAGAGGATGGGGGTCAGGGAATGACAAGGGAAATTGAGTGTC
>CAIZWI010000417.1 GCA_903936645.1 uncultured Verrucomicrobia subdivision 3 bacterium | reverse complement strand
GATGGACAGATTGAACGTCGGGGGCGGGGGCGGGAAAATGGAGGTATTGGTAGGGGGTGCCTGGTAATAAATAATCGTTACAAATTGCGCCCGCCCGATCGGAGCGGAGAGTAACAGCAGGCCCAGGCAGAACCACCAGATTGATCGCAAACGGCGAAGCCTCATATGATTAGCTTTACCACAAAACCGGGGGCAGGCAATCCGGGAATGGTTACAAAGGGCAGGGCCGGGAATTAGGGCTATTCCCATCCCTGTGATAACGATTTTACTAGCAAAACATCGTAATATAATGAATTTTAAGGTTCGGTAATGTTTTTATAATTTGACAAATCCAATTTACAACTCTCAATCCGACGCTCGTCGGCCAGCAGGTTACCTTTGGCTGCGTCAGCGACATGGGCTTTCCAGCCTGCCACATCACATTGAATCTTTTGTCACCCCCGGCATCCGCCAGACGCACTCCACGCCGCTGAAGCTGGAGGAAACCTACCCTAAAAGTTACTGGCCGGGTGAAGATGATTTTGCGCATTTGGAATTTGCATTGAAACGAGAAGGCCTGCATTTGCAACTCATGAGGGCTTTGCTGCCACGCCTGGATGCCGGCGAACTAGCCGGCTATATTCGATCCAAACCCACCAGTGTCTATGCGCGCCGCATTTGGTATCTCTATGAGGAATTTTCGGGACGGCGGCTGAATCTGCCGGATGTGACCCAAGGGAATTATGTGGACCTGCTGGATGCCCGGGAATATTACACCGGAGCGGCCATGCGCAGCCCGCGACACAGGGTGAATGTCAATCTTCCCGGCACCATGGAATTTAGTCCGGTGGTGCGCCGCACGAAGGCACTCAGGACTGCCGAGGCGGGACAAATTGAACAGCGTTGTCGAAAGATCCTGGCCACCATTCCGCCCGAACTTTACGCCCGCGCGCTCCAGTTTCTCTATACCAAGGAGACCAAATCCTCCTATGCCATTGAACGAGAAACGCCCGATCACCAACGTTCAAGAAAATTCGCCGATGCCCTGCGGGAGGCCTCCCGCCATGATTACCTATTAAAGGAAAAGCTGGTGGCGCTCCAGCAAACCATTGTTGATCCGCGCTTTGCCAACGCCGGCTGGCGGGACATCATCAAGGAGCAAAACTACGTGGGACGCAGCGTTAGCATGACCGAGGAGGAAGTGCATTTCGTCGCTCCCCGCCCGGAGGATCTTCCGGAACTCATGCCGGCATATTTGGATGCTTCCCGGCGCATTTTAAACTCCAGTCTCCACCCGGTAATTGCCGCCACCCTAATCGCGTGGCCATTTGTTTTTCTCCATCCATTTTCGGATGGCAATGGCCGGTTGCATCGTTTTCTCATTCATTATGTCCTATCTTTCCGCCGTTTTGCTCCAGACGGGGTGGTGTTTCCCATTTCAGCCACCCTCTTGCACCGCCCGCAAGATTATGATGCGACACTGGAAGGTTTTTCGAAACCGCTGCTAGCGCTGGTAGAATACCGGTTGGATGCAGGCGGTCGGATGACCGTCCTCAATGACACCCGCGATTTTTACCGCCATGTGGACTGTACTTTTATAGCGGAAACGCTTTTTAGTTTCATGGAAGAAACCATTGAAAAAGAACTGCCCGCCCAAATTCTCTTTCTGCAACAATACGACACCGCCCGACGGCAAATGCGGAATGTCTTGGATCTGCCGAATCACCACGCGGACTTATTTGTACGCCTTTGCCTGCAAAATAACGGGTCACTGTCCAAG
>CAIZWI010000416.1 GCA_903936645.1 uncultured Verrucomicrobia subdivision 3 bacterium | reverse complement strand
GTGGCGACGATTGGGACAATACGTTGATGGACTGGATGCTGGACGAATTCAAAAAGGAAACCGGGATGGACCTGCGCAAGCAGCCGGACGCGCTCCAGCGCATCAAGGAAGAGGCGGAAAAGGCGAAGATCGCCCTTTCGAGCTCCACGACTTATGACATTAATCTGCCGTTCATCACGGCGGATGCGAGCGGCCCGAAGCACATCCAGAAGACGCTCACGCGCGCCAAGATGGAGCAGCTCACGGATAATCTGTTCGAACGCACGATCGCGCCGGTGAAAGCGTGCTTGAAGGATGCGGGGATTGAGGCTTCCAAGATTGATGAGCTGGTGCTGGTGGGCGGCATGACGCGCATGCCGCGCGTCGTTGAAGTGGCCCGCTCGCTGGTGAACAAGGCCCCGCATCAAGGCGTGAACCCGGATGAAGTTGTGGCCATTGGCGCCGGCATCCAGGGCGGCGTGCTCAAGGGTGAGGTCAAGGACGTGCTGCTGCTGGACGTGACCCCGCTCTCGCTGGGCATTGAAACGCTCGGCGGCGTGTTTACGAAGTTGATTGAGCGCAACACGACGATTCCGTCGCGCAAATCGGAAATTTTCTCCACGGCGGCGGACAACCAGCCGGGCGTGGAAATCCATGTGCTCCAGGGCGAGCGCCAGTTTGCCAAGGACAACAAGACGATTGGCAAATTCAAGCTGGATGACATCCCGCCCGCGCCCCGCGGCGTGCCGCAGATTGAGGTGACGTTCGATATCGATGCCAACGGCATCCTGCATGTCGGGGCGAAGGACCTGGGCACCGGGAAGGAACAGAAAATTACGATCACGGCCAGCAGCGGGCTCTCGAAGGAGGAAATCGAGAAGATGCGCCGCGACGCGGAAGCGCATGCCGACGAGGACAAGGCGAAGAAGGAAGAGATTGAAACGCGCAATGAGGCGGACAATGCGGTGTACCGCACCGAGAAATTGCTGAAGGACAACGCGGGCACGATTTCGGCGGATGACAAGTCCAAGCTGGAATCGGCGGCGACAGCGGTGAAGGACGCCTTGAAAGGTTCGGATGCCGCGGCCATCAAATCCGCGAGCGAGAAGCTCAACGAAGTGTGGCAGGCCGTGAGCGCGGAGTTATACAAAGCGGGTGCGGCGAAAGCGCAAGCGGCCCAGGGCGGCGCTCCGGGCACCCCGCCCCCTGGAGCGGGCGAGCCCAAGGCCGCCGGCAAGAAAGATGACGGCGTGATTGATGCGGAAGTCGTGGACGAGAAGAAATAATCACGTTCAATCGCCGGGTTCCCGCGGCCGACGCGGCGGGAACCCGGCCGATACAATTTTCCCGCCGCGCGTGCGGATGGGAGTTAATTCGTAAGTAAACAACAACCAAACCAAAAGAAATTAATATGGCATTAAACGTCAAGCCTCTCGGTGACCGCATCCTGGTGGAGCAGGCCGAAGAGAAGGAAACCAAAAAGGGCGGAATTATTATTCCTGACTCCGCGAAGGAAAAGCCGTCCGAAGCCATTGTCGTTGCCCTGGGCACCGGCAAAGTGGATGACAAGGGCAACAAAGTGGCCTTTGAAGTGAAGAAAGGCGACCGCGTGCTCGTTTCCAAATACGGCGGCACGGAAATCAAGATCGACGGCAAGGAATACAAAATCCTGTCGGCGGACGACATTCTGGCGGTTTTGGAATAATCCCAACGCATTAACAATTTAACCGTTTAACAACAACTACATATTATGGCAGCTAAACAATTGATATTCGACGAACAGGCGCGGCAGGCCCTGCTCAAGGGCGTGCAGAAACTGGCGCGCGCCGTGGTCGCCACCCTCGGGCCCAAAGGCCGGAACGTGGTGATCGACAAAAAATTCGGGTCCCCCACGGTCACCAAGGACGGGGTGACGGTGGCGAAGGAGATCGAATTGGAAGATCCGTATGAAAACATGGGCGCCCAGATGGTGCGCGAAGTCGCGAGCAAGACGAGCGACGCGGCCGGCGACGGCACGACCACGGCGACGGTGCTCGCCGAGGCGATTTATCGCGAAGGCTTGAAGTACGTGACCAGCGGCGCGAGCCCGATTGGGATCCAACGCGGCATCAACAAGGCCGTGGCGGCCGCGGTTGACCAGCTGGCGAAGATTGCCAAGAAGGTCAAGGACAAGGAAGAAATCAAGCAGGTCGCGACGGTTTCCGCCAACTGGGACACGACGATCGGCGAAATCATCGCGGACGCGATGGACAAGGTCGGCAAGGACGGCACGATCACGGTGGAAGAAGCCAAGTCCATCGAAACCACACTGGACGTGGTCGAAGGCATGCAATTCGACAAGGGTTATCTCTCCCCGTATTTCGTGACCGCAACGGATACGATGGAAGTGAAGCTCGACGACGCTTACATTCTCAATTACGAGAAGAAGATCAGCAACTTGAAGGATTTGCTGCCCATCCTCGAAAAAGTGGCCAAGACGGGCAAGCCGCTCTTGATCATTGCGGAAGATGTGGAAGGCGAAGCGCTGGCGACCCTCGTGGTGAACAAGCTGCGCGGCACGCTGAACATCTGCGCCGTGAAGGCCCCCGGCTTCGGCGACCGTCGCAAAGCCCTGATGGAAGACATTGCCATCCTAACTGGTGGCAAGTGCATCACGGAAGACCTCGGCATCAAGCTCGAGAGCATTGACCTGAGCGACCTCGGCCGGGCCAAGAGCATTGTGGTGGACAAGGAAAACACCACGATTGTGGAAGGCAATGGCAAGTCCTCGGACATCCAGGGCCGGGTCAACCAGATCCGCCGCCAGATCGAGGAGACCACGAGCGATTACGATCGCGAAAAATTGCAGGAACGCCTGGCCAAGCTGGCCGGTGGCGTGGCCGTCATTCATGTCGGCGCCGCGACGGAGTCCGAGATGAAGGAAAAGAAAGCCCGCGTGGAAGACGCGCTGCACGCGACGCGCGCGGCCGTGGAAGAAGGCATTGTGCCGGGCGGCGGCGTGGCGCTGATCCGTTGTATCGCGGCCATTGAAACGGTCAAGGGTGCCACGGACGACGAGCAGATCGGGGTGGACATCATCAAGCGTGCGGTGGAAGGCCCGCTGCGTTCGCTCTCCGCGAATGCCGGCGTGGAAGGCTCGCTCATCGTGCAGGAAGTCAAGAAGCGCAAGGGCAACGAAGGCTACAATGTCGCGACGGGCGAATACGAAGACCTCGTGAAGGCCGGCGTGGTTGACCCGAAGAAAGTCACCCGTTCGGCGTTGCAGAACGCGGCGTCGATCGCCGGTCTGTTGCTGACCACGGAATGCCTGATCACCGACGTGCCGGAGAAGGAAAAAGCGCCGGCGGGCGGCGGCCATGGCGGCGGCGGCATGGGCGGCATGGGCGGCGGCATGGATTACTAAGGTGACCGGCCGGTCCGCAAGGACCGGCCCACCTGATCAAACAGAGGAACCGAGGCGGGGCGGGAAGCAATTCCCGCCCCGTTTTGTTGATTTTGAGGGACCTAAACCTCGGGGATGGCGGAGGTGGTTTTCCCGGTTCGGTCTGGAACGTTTATTTTACTTTGGAAACTAAAGGTATACTTTGGTGAACAGCGAAGGGCGGAACCTCTATGGATAAAATTCATCCATGATCGCATTATTAACCGTGGGTGGTCACTCCGCCCAAGTACATATGCGCCTGCTGGTTAATGGAAGTTCGCTGGCCATTACCCAAATGGGCCCGGACTTTCTTTTGCTGGATTCGCCCATCAACCACCCGCCGGGCAAGGCGAGCGTGATTATGCGCGTCGATCAAAGCGAAAGACGTTGGCAGGTGCATCTGCCCGAAGGCATAACGACGGCGGCCAAAAAAATTCGGATCGCCACGTGCGCGTAAGTCCGCGCCGGCGGGTTAGCTCAGGCGCATGGGCATTACGACGTACAGGAACGGCCCGTTGATTTTCAACACGCCGGGGCTCAGTTCATCGATCAATTCAAAATAAACTTCGTCCTCGGACAGGGCATTCAGGGCCTCGATCAGGTAGCGGGGATTGAAGGCAATGGCCATTTCCTTGCCTTTGTAGTTCACGGCCAAGGTTTCGCGGGCTTCGCCGACTTCGGGCGAATTGGCGGTGATGGCCAGGGTGTTTTTGCCAAAGGTGAGGCGCACGGAATTGGCTTTTTCGCTGGTCATGATTTCCGCGCGGCGCAAGGCATGGACGAATTCTTCGCGAACGAGCGGCACGCGTTCCTTGGCCTCGCCGGGGATGACCTGGCGGTAGTTGGGATAATTGCCCTCGATCAACTTGGTGATGACCAGAACGGAAAAACCTTTTTCATCTTTCAGGGCAAAGGAAGCCTGGTTTTCGCCGAGCTTGATTTCCACGTTGCCGGTGTCGGTCAGCAACCGGTTCAGTTCACCCACGGATTTGGCAGGAATGATGAATTCGCCCTGACTCTTTTCGTTGATGTCGACTTCCTCGTCGACCAAGGCCAGGCGGCGGCCATCGGTGGCCACCATGGTCATTTTGTTGTCCTTGAGGCTCAAGAAGAGGCCGTTCAGGACGTAACGGGATTCATCGGTGGAAACGGCAAAGGACGTTTTGCGCATCATCCCTTTGATGGTGACTTGCGGCAACGTGACTTTTTTATCGTCCTTGAAGACGGGGAGGGGCGGAAATTCATCGGCGCTGAGGCCGTTGATTTTGTAAAAGGACGACCCGGCGCGAATGCTGCACAGATTTTTGTCGTCCACTTCAATTTCGATGTCCCCGGCCGGCAGTTCACGAATGATGCCGAACAATTTTTTTACGGGCACCGTGGTGGCCCCTGGCTGGCTCACCTTGGCCTCGACCTTGCAGGCGATGGTGACGTCCAGGTCGGTGGCGGTAAATTCAATGGCGGACCCTTCGGCGCGCAGGAGCACGTTGGAGAGGATCGGTAGTGTCGTGCGGGAGCCAACGACGCTTTGTACGGCTTGGAGGCCCAAAAGAATTTGGTCCTTGGCAATGGTCAGGTTCATGCTGGCTTAATAGTATTCTTTTTTAAATTAAAAATCTATCAGTATTAAGGGTTGTGAATAAAGCAAACAACTCAGCGAGTCAAGCAACCACAGCCCGGAACGCACTAATGAAACGGGGAATCCCCGGGGGACGCCAGCCAAAAAGGCCAACAAGGGGCGGTTTGTTCACATTGTCAGCAGCCTATTCACAGGCCGTTCACGAGCAAATCCAAGTTATCAGCCGAGTTGTGCGCGGCGGATGACGTCCGGCAAGAGTTCCGCCACCGCGGCCACTTCCGCGGCCGTGGAATCCCGGCCGAGGGAGAAACGCACTAGGGAATTGGCGGTTTCCGGGCGGCCCAGGGCCAAAACGACATGGGAAGGTTCCAGCGAGCCGGCCGAGCAGGCGGAACCACTGGAAGCGCAAACGCCTTCGACATCCAACCCGGCCATCAGGGCGATGCTGTCCGCCCCGGCCACGACGAACGAAACGGTGTTATTCAGGCAGCCCGACGAGGGGCTCACCAAGGTGCAACCGGGCACCGAGGCGATGGCCGAGCGCAAGGTGTCACGGAGGCCGGCCAGCCTGGCGGGGTCAAAGACGGGCCGGCGCACGAACTGCTCCAAGGCGGCCACCAAGCCGGCAATTCCGGCGAGATTTTCCGTGCCAGCGCGCTGTTCATTCTCATGGCCGCCGCCAAAGGCGACGGGATCGAGGTGTAACGGGGAGCGGATGTATAAAAGCCCGGCGCCCTTGGGCCCGTGAAACTTGTGGGCGCAAACGGAGACCAAATCCGCCTGAAACTGGTCCAGGCTGGCCACGGGTTCCTTGCCAAACCATTGGACGGCATCGGTGTGAAAGAGAATGCCCTGCGACCGGCATAAGGCCCCAATTTCCGCCACGGGTTGCAGGGTGCCGATTTCATTATTGGCCGCCATGATGGAGACCAGGGTGGTCTCGGGGCGGATCGCCTGGCGCACGGCGGCCGCGGACACCCGCCCTGCCCCATCCACCGGCAGCCGGGTGACTTGGAACCCTTCTTTTTTTTCCAAATAATCTACGCAGTGCAACACGGCATGGTGTTCAATGGCCGAGGTGATGAGGTGTTTGCCCCTGGCTGCCCGGGAACGGGCGGCGCCGAAAATGGCCAGATTGTTGCTTTCCGTGCCGCCACTGGTGAAGATGAGTTCGCTGGGTTTGGTGCCGAGCAGGATGGCGGCCCGATCGCGGGCATCATCCAGGAGGGCCCGCGCCCGGCGGCCCACGTGATGCACGCTGGAGGGATTGCCCCACACGTCCGTTAAAAACGGGAGCATGGCCTCGCGCACAGCCGGATCGAGCGGCGTGGTGGCATTGTAATCAAAATAGATGGTGCGTGGCACCTCGCCAGCATGCCAAAGGCCCAACATAGAAACGAGTGGATTATCGGAAGGATCATCGGACCTCCCTGCGCTTTTACCAATCTCAAATCGCAAATTTCAAATTTGCAATTCAAGCTCTTGCAAATCCGAAATTGGCAATTTCAAACGGGCAAAGCAGGGAACGCACTTCCGCCCGGGAGATGGCGGGACAATACTGTACCAAACAATAATAATTTGCCAACAATCTCAAATCAGGTATGGGACGCGGGTGTGAGACAAAATTCTTCCGGCAGGTTCATTTTCACGGGTTTTGGGATAATAAGCATCTAGAAGTCTAGGGATGG
>CAIZWI010000415.1 GCA_903936645.1 uncultured Verrucomicrobia subdivision 3 bacterium | reverse complement strand
TCCCATCTGGCAAAATGGTTTCTTTCGGCGGGGGAGTCGGCTATAGGTGGGTTATGAAGCATTTTCTCGCCGTTTGCCTGGCCATGCTGGTGGTTGGGGCGGTCCGGGCGGATCCGCCGCATCCGGCGTTGCCGGCGGCGGTGGTGCCGGAGGGGCTGGGGGTGAATATTCATTTCACGGAGGCGCGGCCGGGGGAATTGGAAATGCTCGCGGCGGCGGGGTTTCGCTGGGTGCGGATGGATTTTCTCTGGGGCGGAACGGAGCGGCGGGCCGGGGAGTATGATTTCTCGGCCTACGACCGGTTGCTGGCGGCGCTGGAGGTTCAAAAGGTGCGGGCGCTGTTCATTCTCGATTACGGCAACCCGCTTTATGAAGCGAACAGTGCGGTGGCCACGGAGGCGGGGCGGCGGGCGTTTTCGCGGTGGGCGGCGGCGGCGGCGTTTCATTTCAAGGGGCATGGCATCTTGTGGGAAATCTGGAATGAGCCCAATGGTGACTTTTGGAAGCCAAAGGCCAGCGTGAAGGATTACGCGGCGCTGGCGCTCGCGGCGGCGCAGGCCATCCATGTTGCAGCACCGGGGGAGGCGGTCATTGGACCGGCCACCTCGGGGGTGGACCTGCCATTTCTCGAAAGCTGTTTCCAGGCGGGGCTGTTGAACTGGTGGGATGCGGTTTCGGTGCATCCTTACCGGCAATCGGACCCAGAAAGCGCGATGGTGGAGTACCAGCAGTTGCGTGCGTTGATCGCGAAGTATTCGCCGAAGGGCAAGGCGATTCCGATTCTTTCCGGGGAGTGGGGTTATTCGAGTGGGTGGCAGAATTTTGATGAGGACCGCCAGGGGCGGATGCTGGCGCGGCAGTGGCTGGTGAATCTGGCCAGCGGCATTCCGCTTTCCATCTGGTATGACTGGCACGAGGACGGCACGGATCCGCAGGAGCCGGAACATCATTTTGGCACGGTGGGCAATGCGTATCATGCGGGGGAAACGCCCGTGTACCGGCCGAAGCCGGCGTATCGGGCTGCGAAAACCCTGACGACGGTGCTGCAGGGTTTTCATTTTGCCAAACGCCTGGCGCTGGGCAACCCGGAGAATTACGCGATGCTCTTCCGTCGGGGCTACGAAGTCCGGGTGGCGGTGTGGACGACGGCGACCAGCCCGCAGCCCGTGCACCTTCGCTCCAGCCCGGGGGAGTTTGAGGTGGTCCACCACACGGGGGAGGCGGGTGAGGCCATCCGGGCGGATGCCAGGGGACTGGATGTCACGCTCACGCCGGCACCGCAGTATCTGATCGCGCGGACTGCCAATCCTCGCTTGAACGCCGCGCCGGCGACGTTGCCCTTGCGAGCCTGGATCGGTCCGGTGAGTGGGAACCAGTTGCTGGTCACGGTTGAAAATCCGGGGGATGATTTTTTAAGCGGCACCCTCCAACTGACGCCCGGCGCCGGCGACTTCGCGGGAAAAAAGCGCATCCATCTGAAACCGGGGGAAACCGCGATGTTCCGGTATTCGATGTCGGCTTCCGCGACCAACGCCGACATCGTGGCCGGATTGCGCATTTATTGCGAGGATGTCGTGATGCTGGAACTGGCCCCGCGCCGGTTTCATCCCCTGGCCGATGCGGTTTTGTCCAGCGCCCGGATCGTTCCGGATGGGGATGCCAAGGTCACGTCGCAACAGTCCATCAGCAGCGCGGGGGCACCGGAAGCATTGGCTGATTCTCCGGCGGCGGTGGTGAAGGTGGACTATCACTGTGAGGAAGGCTGGAAATTTTTCCGGGTGGTGCCGCCGGAGGGCGGGGCACGGGACATCGTCGGCACACCGACGGGATGCGGACTTTGGGTTTACGGGGATGGGGGCCGGGCCGGTCCGCGCGTGCGGTTGGTGGATGCGACGGGGCAAACGTTTCAGCCCTCGGCGGCGGCGATGGACTGGACGGGCTGGCGCTATGTGGAGTTTGACTTTACGGCGCCCGCCGGTCATTGGGGCGGGGCCAACGATGGGGTGATGCATTACCCGATTCATTGGGACACCTTGTTTTTGATCGACAACGTTTCCCGGCAGAAAAGTCAGGGGACGCTTTATCTGGCGGCGCCGGCGCTGATTTACCAGTGAGGCGGGTGATAGATTTTGCCACAAAAGATCACAAAAGATCACAAAAATTCTGCCCCATTTGTTTCAACAAGCGCCTGGAGCCAGCTGGCCAGTTTTAAGTGACAAGGTTCAACAGGGCATACCCCCAGATAGTGGACAGCGGGATAAAGCTGATAGAAAGTAAAACCTATGAGCAAATACCACAAACGGTTCAGCCAAGAGTTTAAAGCGGCGGCCGGTTTTCCAAGCAAGAAGTCAGGGTTCCTTTGGTGAGTTGGGCTTCGATTTTGGAGCTTATCCCGCTGGCATTCTGTCCCGGCTTTGCTATGCTGACTGAACCATAAACGATGGAAATCGCACCTGACACAATCGGCATGATTGCCGGAAATCGCACGCTGCCGCTGGAATTTGCCCGGCTGGCGCGGGCGGCGGGGGTGCGCCGGCTGGTGGCGGTGGCGTTTGAAAATGAGACGGATCCGGCGCTGGCGGGCCTGGTGGATGAGATGGTCTGGCTCCGGGTGGGGCAGCTTTCCAAGCTGATCGCGGCGTTTACGGAGCGTGGAGTGAGGGAATGTGTGATGGTGGGGCAGATTGCGCCGAAAAACTTGTTTGATTTGCGGCCGGATTTGCGGGCGATGGCGCTGTTGTTCCGGCTCAAGGAAAAGAATGCGCACACGATTTTTGGCGGGATTGCGGATGAATTGAAGAAGGACGGGGTGGAGTTGGTGGAGGCGACGCCCTGGCTCAGGCCGTTGATGCCGGCGGCAGGGTTTCAACTCGGTCCCAAGTTATCGGCCGAACAGCGGGAGGACGTGGCGTTTGGTTTGCGGATCGCCAAGGAAGTGTCGCGGCTGGAAATTGGCCAAATTGTGGTGGTCAAAAATGGCACGGTGCTGGCGGTGGAAGGGTTTGAGGGCACGGACAAGTGCCTGACCCGGGGCGGGGAGCTGGCGGGCAAAGCGGGCGGGGCGGTGGCGGTGAAGGTGGCCCGGGAGAAGCACGATCTGCGGTTTGACATTCCCTGCCTGGGAGCGCTGACGCTGCAAACGTGCGCGGCGGTGAAGATTTCGGTGCTGGCGCTGGAACCCGGCAAGACGCTGTTGCTGGAACGCGAGGCTTGCGAACAGCTGGCCAAAAAAAATAAAATTTCGGTGGTGACCGTCGAATAAAGATTATTTCTGGATTGTTAATCAACATTTTACAACGTTAAATTCCCTTAAAACCATGTTATCCTCCCACGAACTTTTCGGTTTCATGTCACCGGCGCTGGCCAATGACATTCTCGGCTATATTTTTGAATCGGACAAGCAGACCTACAAGGCGACCATGAATGCGGTGGCCGAGGCGCGCAAGGTGCGGTCGGTGTTTCTGGAACGCCAGCCGCGGGTGCAGCGGCATGCGATGATGATGGCCACGCTGGCGCGGCCGGGGTCGGAAATGATCGCGGCGAGCTTGCTGCGGGCGTGGTTGATGAAAAAACAGAATGCCATGCTGGTGGATTTCCTGAATGCGCTCGGGCTGCCGCATGAGCAGGGGGTGGTGGAAAACCTGCCGGAGAGTGTGCCGGACGAGCAGTTGAAGGCGGCCGTGGACACGTTGCTGGCCAAGTATCCGGCGGAGACGGTGGCGCTGTACTTGAATGCGTTTAACGGCATGAATGAAGCGCATTGGGCGAATTTGAAGGCGATGCTGGAAGCGGATGCGCGGTTGCAATTGGGCGCGACGGCGTAAGGGGGAGTGAGGAGTGACGGGTGGCGAGTGAGGAGTGACGGGTGGCGAGTGACGAGTGACGGGTGGCGAGTGACGAGTGACGGGTGACGGGTGGCGAGTG
>CAIZWI010000414.1 GCA_903936645.1 uncultured Verrucomicrobia subdivision 3 bacterium | reverse complement strand
CCGCCAAAATCCCCACCGGCACCACCCGGGCCATAATAACCGCCGCCGCCCCCACCGCCAAATTTGCCACCATTGCCGCCATAGCCGCCGCTCTGAGCCCCAAAAATGCCGTAACCGCCACCGCCACCGCCGCCGAACAATTTGCCGCTGCCACCGGTGGCCGTGCCTTGCGGACCCGTATTGTTTGCACCCGTGCCCCCGCCGCCAGCCCCGCCGGTCCCGCCCGCGCTGACACTGCCATCCTGCCCAGAAAGCAACGCCCCACCGCCGGCCCCGGCATCGAAACGGCCCTGACCGCCACTGGCGCCAAACCCACCCCCACCGCCCCCACCGGTTCCGCTGGCTAATTTCGTGCCGCCGTTTCCAGCAAACCCGCCGCCACCGCCACCGCCGGCACCGCTGCTCGTGCCGCCCGCTCCGCCAAATCCCCCACCGCCCCCGCCAGTCCCCCCGCCGGCCGAGCTCGCCCCATTGCCCCCCACCGCCGAATTTCCCGTAAAATTAAGATTGGAGACAATGACGGATCCGGAATTGACAAATAGCGCACCGCCCGCCCCGAGGCCCCCACCGCCATACGAACCTCCCCCCGTGCCGCCCTGGGCTCGGCCATTGGCCAGTGTTAAATTGTTGACGTTAACGGTGTTCGTGCCAGCGTCTACGAACAATATCCGGTAAAGGTTGTTGCCGCTGATCGTCAGGTTGCCCGCGCCGGGACCGTTGATGGTCAGGCCCTTGAAGAGGGCCGGCAACGCATTGGTGAGCGTGATGGTGCCAGTGACGGCGAACGTGATGGTGCCCCCGTTGGTGGCATTGGCCATGGCCTGGCGCAAGGAACCGGCGCTCAAGTTGTCGTTCGTCGTCGTGACCGTGGCACTCAAATTACCCGGTGCCGTGAACGTAAAATCCGGACTGACGGCGGTGCCCGAACTGTTGGCCGCAACCGCTTGAAAATGATACGCCAGGCCGGCAAACAAGTTGTCTGCCAGCGCCGCGCAACTCACGCTGCTGCTGCCGGCGCCAATGTTGGTTGCCCCCGTGGAAAATCCGTAATCCGTGGACAGCCCGTAGTTAAAATAAACCGTGGTACTGGCCAGCCCCGGGAAAACCACCGCCTGCAGCAGTCCGTTGCTGGTCGTCAGGTTGCTCGCCGCAGCGGATGTAATCGTTGGCCCCCCCGCCGTGGAAAAAACTTGGTCATTGCCGGTCGTGGTTCCCTGGCTGTTGACCGCCACTTGCCGAAAATGATACACCGTGCCCGGGGCTAGATTGTTGATCGCACTGGCCACCGGCAACGCCCCATCGGTGGCGGCCAGGGCCACCGGCACCGTGGTTCCTGGGCCCGTGGGATACACAGTGAACGCATCCACCAGCAACGTGCTGTCGGTATTGGTCTGATTCCGCAGCGCCAGGGCCGCCGTGGTCGCGGTCGCCACAAAGGTTCCCGTGTTCGGGTAAAAAACATTGCTCCCGCCCACCGCCGGCGCGGCCGTAATCGGCACATAATTGCCACCGTTGAGCGACCAGGCGGCCATGGGCGCGGCATACCCGGACCGGGAATTGGCGCGAAAACTCACTTGATAAGTTTGTCCGACCACCAGCCCCGTGAGGGTGGTGGCCAGCGTGATCGGATTGCCACCCGCCGATTGGATGAACGCCACATTGGCCCCGTCAGGCGTCGCGCCGTTATCGGCAAACGGCGAACTCCCCGCTGGATTGATCCCGATCCGCGTCGGGTCCGAAAGGGTCCATCCCGTGATCCCGCCGCTATTCCCACTGGCATAGCCCGGAAAAACCGTGTAGCTATCCGCCTCAAAGCTGGGGTTCGGCAGACTCGCCACCGTCGAACTCGCCGTCAGTCCATATTGAAAATAAGCCGTCGTCGCGGCCCCATTCGGGTTCACCGTGCCATTGAGGGTGGCCCCCGTGCCCGTAACCGGTGCCGCCTGGCCGGTGGTGACCGCCGGCACCACGGGCAGCGTCGTGAAGCTGGTCCCGCTGCTGGAAATTTGCCCGGCACTATTGGCCGCCACGATCAAATATTGATACCGGGTGCCCGGAGCCAGACCGGTAATCGTCGCACTGACCGCCCCGCTTGCCTTCGCCGCCGCCGCGTTCTGATTGGGCGTGGTGGTGCCGTAAGCGCCGCTGCCGAAAGAAAAATAACTCACGCTGTCGAGCCCATTGGGATTAACATCGCCGTTCAGCGTGGCACTGGTCGCCGTGATACTGGTGGCGGCACTCACCGCGGCCGACGGCACTCCCGCATTGAGCAACAGATCACTCGTGCTGAATTGACTGGCGGCGAAGGTGAAAATCCGCATTTCGTCCATGTAACCCAGAAACTGGTTCCCGCCCCCGTTGGGATTAATCCCGAAACCAAAGTTTCCCGTCGGCGGGTTGGGAGCCGCCGTCGTGGTGCTGCCAGCGGCCACCCCGTTGACATAAAGCGTGGTCGTGCCATTATTTCTTACCAAGGCCAGATGGGTCCAGGTTCCCGCCGTGGCCGTCCCTGAGCCAATGAAGGTTACCCCGCCAAAAACTCCTTGGTACGTGCCATTAATCAGAAAAAGCCCCCAGCCACTGCTCCCCGGGCTGCCATTGTAAGCCAAAGCCTGGCTTCCCGACGTGCTGGCCGGATTCACCCACAATTCGATACCAAAGTTATTCAACAGGGTGGCCGGAATGAGCGTGCCGATGCCATAAAGCCCGTTGGCAAAAAACCAGGTGTCCAGGCTGCTGCCGGTGGCGCTGGCCGCCGCAGTGGCGACATTCCCCTGCATACAACGAACCACCCACCATGGTGAGCGGGTTGGTCCCCACGCTGTCTCTCGTGACGCTGGCCACCACCCCATTGTGCGCCCCCGGATCATTCTCACCCTGGCGCCAGTAATTCAACTGTGTAATGGTCGCCCGGCCCGCCGGGGTAAACCCCGGCAGCAGCGCCAGCACCAGTAAGCAGGTGCGCAAAAAGCCGGAGCGGTGGGCTCGGCACCCCAAAAAATGGCCCCGGTTGGTATGGATTTGATGGTTCATAGGCGGTTAATCGGAACCGTGACCGCGAAACCCCTTGCTTTCTCGGAAACAATTTTCAGCACCCATGAGAACTGCGGCCAACAATCTTTGCAAACAAAATAACAAAATAAGATTGGCTTGCGGGCTATTCACCCAAATGCTTCCCCCCTTGGCCAGCCCCCTCCCGCCTCGCCCCAACGGCATCCCTTCACGCGCAAGCACCATCGAAAAATGGGCAATTTCATGCTATTTATCGCTATTTAGTATTTTTGCACCAAGCCATGGTCCGCCTCCCTCCCCTGCCTCCGTGGAAAGGCTTTCGCCCCCCTCCAATGGTCCAAATCACCTACCCGCCCCAGCGCGTGGGTAACTCTCGGTAAATCGCACCCAATCGTAACTTTGCCAGTTTCTGGCATGGAAGTTGAGACTTTGCCCTTATTCCCCCCCCCGGCGGTCGGACCAACCGGGTGGGTGCCAAAATTCTCCTCACGCCATGGCCTTACCCCGGGCCGGGCGGCAGAAATCCCTGCCCACCATAATTCCCCGGGAAGGCTGGTCTGTTCGCCAATGCTCAGCAGGCAGGCCAAAGCCAGTCACGGCTATGGCCAACCCCAAACCTATCCCTCCCGGGATCAATCCTCAGGTTGCTTCAACAGCCGCGCCAATTTAGCGTCTGGCGATACCTCCGTCACCACCGGCGCCGCCTCCGCCCGGTTCGCCAGGATGGCGTGGTCCTCTGCCCCACCTCCCGGCACGGACGCGCTGGCTGCCGCAACAGGCTGGGCGGGCAACGTCCGCCCTGCGTTTTTGCCCACCTCCACGAAAATCAAGACCAACAGGGACAACAAAAAGATCACCCCGCCCGAAAACACCAGGTCATTGTAGGAAAAGGAATCGAAATAGGGATCTTTGAGCCGCGCCAGCGCGTACTTGAGCAGGGACTTGCCCCCGGCCACCAAACCAATGAGCCCCGCCAGACGGGCCAGCCAAAACAGTACAAAACGATAGCATCGGGTCATAGCCATGATACGGATTACTCAAACCACCGGCGGACGGTCAACCCCTTTGGAATTGACGCAAATCGCTGGCCGGACAGCCCTGACGCTACAAGAGCAGGCGAAAATCGCAACTTTTTACCGATTGTCTTGTTTTATCTTTACGACCGTTCGCGGCCAGGGCCGCTGCGCACCGGGAAACGCATTGGACTTTGCCGCCGCGATTGCTAGACTAAACCATCGCCGCCCATCAAAAATGTGCGCCAGGCCGCCGGCAGTCCGGCAAGTTAAAATTGGCAGATAAAATAATGGTATGAAACTAATGAAAATGACGAACAATCTCCGCCGCAGCGGTTTTACGCTGGTGGAAATCATGGTGGTGGTGGCGATCATCGGCTTGCTGATGAGCGTGGCCACGGTGGGTATCAATCACGCCATCAAAACGGCCAAAGGCCAAACCTGCCAGATGAACATCGAAGCCATCGAAGGGGCCAAGCAAATGTGGATGCTCGAAAGCAAAAAGGGCGACAATGACGTGGCTTCCGAGGAAGATTTGAAGGTGCACTTGAAAAACAATGCCTTCCCCACCTGCCCCAGCGGCGGGACCTACACCATTAACTCACTGAGCGTGCGCGCCACCTGCTCGGTGCACAGCGGCACCGCTACTCCCGGGGCCGCCGTCCCCGGGCAATAAGTTGAACCACCAATCACGGGGAGCAATTGCGTAAACCATGCAATTGCTCTTTGCTTTTTTCCAACCCCTAGCCAAGCAACAACTGATATGAACGCCCGGTCGGCCAGTCTCAAACGCGAAACCAAGGAAACCCGCATTGCCATCCAGCTCAAGCTCGACGGCACCGGCAAGTCCCAAATCAAAACGGGCATCCCGTTTTTTGACCACATGCTGACCTTGTTCGCCAAGCATGCCACCATGGACTTGAAACTCACGTGCAAAGGGGATCTGGCAGTGGACGCGCACCACACAGTCGAGGATTGCGGCATCGCCCTGGGTCAGGCCATTCTCCAGGCATTGGGCGACAAGCGCGGGTTGCGACGTTATGGCGCGGGCTTTCATCCCCAAAACCCCTTCACCGGCGAGGCCTATGTGCCCATGGACGAGTGCCTGGCCCGCTGCGTCATTGATTTCAGCGGCCGGTCCTATTTGGTGTGGAAAGGCCTGAACACCTTTGCCCAGAAGCAAATCACCGCCGCCGAAAAAATCCAGGACGTCTCCAGCACCTTCCGCTTTGGCCTGGCCCGGGAATTTTTCCAAGGGTTTGCCAACGAGGCCCGCTGCAATCTCCATTTGGAATTGCTGTACGGGGACGAGCCGCACCACATCGTGGAAGCCCTCTTCAAGGCCTTTGCCCGCGCCACCGATGCCGCCTGCCAGCGCGATCCGCGGATTGCCGGTTTGCTGCCGAGCACCAAAGGTAAATTATAAATGGTTGAATAACCATTCCGCGCCGTCGTCTAATATGTCGGGCACCGCTTACAGCACGATGGATGACCGCGAATTGGTAAGCCAGGCCCGTTCCGGTGACCTGCCTGCATTTGAGGAATTGGTGGCGCGCCATCGGGACAAAATTTTTGCCCGGGCACTGAGCCTGACCCGCAACGAGGATGAGGCGCTGGAATTATCGCAGACCGCCTGGGTCAAGGGCTGGCAGCGACTGCAGCAATTCCAAGGCGAGGCCGGTTTTGCCACCTGGATGACACGGATTGTCATCAATCTTTCGCTGGACCATCTCCGGCGCCAAAAACGGCAGCGGACAGATTCACTGGAGGCGCTGGCCGAGGCCCACGAAGGCCGCGAACCGGACCTGCCCGTGATCACGGAAAATCCAACGGCCGGCCTGGAACGGCAGGAACTCCGCCGGGTCATTGATGAAGCGTTGGGCCAGCTTTCGGTCGACCACCGAACGGTTTTGGTCTTGCACGAATTTGAGGATATGGACTACAAAGACATCGCCAAAACCATGGACTGTTCGCTGGGCACCGTGATGTCGCGGCTGTTTTATGCCCGCCGCAAAATGGCGTCGTTGCTCGCGGTCTGGCAGAAAGAATCATGAACTGGGAAGAACAATTGAAAATACAAGCGTTTCTGGATGGCCAACTCCCCCCGGATGAGGCCGTTTCCATCGCCGACTTGCTCCAGCGCGACTCAGCCGCCTCGGCGCTGCTGGCGGAATTGCGGGCCACGCGCCAGGCAGTGCGTTCCGCCCAAGCACCTGTTGTCCTGACGGAATCCCGGGAATTTTACTGGTCCAAGATCGCCCGGGACATCGCCCGCAGCGAACGCCGGTTCCCCGTCCGTCCAAAACCCAATTTAATGGGCCGCCTGCGCATTCTGGTGCTGCCCATCGCCGCTTTGGTGGTGCTGGTCATCGTGGGACTCTCCTTGCATTTTCATAACCAAACGACCCCCAAGGTGGCAACCGGCGCCACCCCGCCCGCACCCACGGACCCCAAGCTGGCGATAACCGAAACCACGAATACCACATTGGTGAAGTAAGCTAAGTGCACAGCCGTGAAATGGCCTTGCAGAGCCACTGTATACTTCCTCTTGAACCCTCCAATCACTCCGGTTTAAAAACCCCAAAAGGATTGCCATTATTTTGCCAAGCGGGAAAATCTCCACGTGTTTGAACTGACGAACATCATTCGCTCCGAAATCAGCGCGCAAGGGCCGATAACCTTCGCCCGCTTCATGGAATTGGCGCTGTACTATCCCGGGCTGGGTTACTATGAGACCGAGCAGAAACGGGTGGGTTTCCAAGGCGATTTTTACACCAGCGTCAGCACTGGAGAGCTATTCGGCCAGTTGCTGGCCTTCCGCTTTGCGCAGTGGCTTGATGCGTTACCAACCGCCCCTGACCACCTCTGGATCATTGAAGCCGGTGCCCACGATGGACAACTTGCCGGGGATATTCTGGGCTGGCTCCGGACTCAGCGTCCGGAACTATTCTCCCGGCTCCGCTATGGCATCATTGACCCTTCCGCCCAACGCCAAGCCTGGCAGCAGGAGAAACTGGCCGAGTTCGGCGAGCAAGTGCGATGGTTTGATCGTTTGGCTGAGGTGGGGCACCTGACCGTCGCCGCTCCCCTGCCCTCGCCAAACCAAGGTTTGTCCCATGAACCCTTGAATCGGATAAACCGCCTGGACTGCCCTGCGACTGCGGACCATTCACCCTCTCCTGAGGGAGAGGGCCGGGGTGAGGGCGGACGTATCCCTGTTCCCATCAGGACTAATATCGCCCTTCCGGCGCATGGTGAGGCAAGTAACCCCCTGACTCCAGCGAATACCGCAGGCCGCATTAGCGGCATCGTTTTTTCCAATGAACTTTTGGATGCGATGCCTGTACATCGGCTGGGATGGGATGCCGGCGGGCGGGTTTGGTTTGAATGTGGGGTCGCCTGGGATGGCGTAACCTTCGTGTGGACCCGGCTGGCTGATGGCCAGCCCAATGGGTTGGGGGTGAAGGACCTGCCCGTTGAGTTGCTCAGCGTGTTGCCTGACGGTTATACCATTGAGGTGAGTCCGGCCGCCGAAGCGTGGTGGCGCGCGGCAGCGGGGTGCTTGCAGCATGGCAAGTTACTGGCCATTGATTATGGGGTCACCCAGGAGGAATTGATCAGCCCGGCCCGCACCAATGGCACCTTGCGGGGCTACCATCAGCACCAGTTCAGCGACAATGTGCTGGCCAATCCGGGAGAACAGGACTTGACTGCCCACGTGAATTTCTCTGCCATCCAAGCCGCCGGTGCGAGTGCTGGGCTACAAACGGATGGTTATTTAACCCAACCCCAATTTTTAACGGGCATTTTAGGTGAGGCCATCCAAGACCCAAGCTTTCGCGAATGGAACACCCGCCGCACGCGCCAATTCCAAACGCTTACCCACCCGCAGCATTTGGGCCAGTCATTTAAGGTGTTGATCCAGGCGCGATGAGGAGGAATTTAAATTTGCAAACAGACGCGGTTGCAATCACTGGCGAATGGTTTACAAATAGGGCATGGACGAACGGGTGCTATCAATGGCAAAGCCTCAAAACAGAGACCGCGAATGGGTTACTCTGCGCGACCTAAACCGGTGCGATGGTCTCTTTTATGGGCCACTTATAATGATGCGATGGCCTTCCGGAACCTCACTCCGTTCTTATACATGCTAATTTCTGGTTTCAAATAATTCGCGCCCCTTCGCGAAATTCGCGGATCAAATCCAACCCGTTCGAAGTAATTCGCACCTGATCGTGCCTTTAAGCTGTCAGGATCCCGTCGGCCAAAGTTGGCAAGTCCGGTGCCTCGTCTGAATTAAGGGCGGCGCTTAAAATAAAAAAGCGTTGCGGCTTAATTACTTAAGGCGGCAACGCTCGGAAAGGACAAAGCCTGTCGGGTTATTTACGGGAGAACTTTTTGACACGCAATTGGGCACCGGCATGGGCTATGGATGCCTGAACTGAGGCGGATTCTTCATCACTGAGTTTCTGACTCAGCCGGGATTGGGCGCGCTGGAGCGCCTCCTGAACCTTGGCCTCGTCGATGTTCTCGGCGGCGATGGCCATATCCGTGAGGATGGAGACCTTCTCGCCGGTAACGTGAACAAAGCCATCGCCTACCGCAAAGTAAAGGGTTTCGGAACCGCGGCGCAGGATGATTTCACCGGCGATCAACTGG
>CAIZWI010000413.1 GCA_903936645.1 uncultured Verrucomicrobia subdivision 3 bacterium | reverse complement strand
GACAAGCTGGGCGAGGCTTCAAATGTGTTCATGAGGACATTGGAAACGGTTCCTGAAATTGACGCAAATTGTTTTGCGGTTGAGGGCGACCGATTGACGAACTTCATGCGCGTTGTGGCTAACATTGGTAATGATGGCCAACGATTATCGCTCGGTAAATATACCTTAGATGATAAAGCAGAAGCATTTTTGAACGGCAACAAATTCTTCCAAAGACATGCAATTATCGTGGGCAGCACGGGTTCGGGAAAATCTTGGACTACCGCTCGCGTCCTTGAGCAGGTCGCTGAACTCGCCAATGCGAATGCCCTCGTTTTCGATATTCATGGCGAATATGGTCCTCTGACAGGAGATGGCATTCGTCATTTGCGCGTTGCTGGGCCAAATGACTTGGATCAGAAAAAGAAACTGGTTGATAACGTTATTCACCTGCCTTTCTGGCTACTTGGTTATGAAGCTATGATTTCTATGTTTGTTGATCGCAGCGATCAGAACGCACCAAACCAAGCGATGGTTATGGCGCGCAGTATCGTTGAGGCAAAGCGGAAATACTTAACAGACAAGTCGCAACAAGACGTGCTAGACAACTTTACAATCGATAGCCCGATCCCTTTTGATTTGGACGTTGTATTGGCTGAACTAAAACGATTGAATATCGAGAAGGACTTCAGCGCTTCAACTCAAGGGCGAGCTGGAGACTTCAATGGGAAACTGAGTCGCTTGATTCAGCGTTTAGAAAATAAACGGACGGATCGGCGCTTGGGATTTCTCTTCCAGGCCGGCGATACTTCTCTGGAATTTGGCTGGCTTGATAAGCTTGTCTCCATTCTTGTCGCAGGCCGGAAAGATCAAGCAGATGGAAGGGGCGGTGTAAAGATCATCGATTTTTCAGAGGTGCCCTCAGACATTCTTCCACTGATTGTGAGTCTAGTCGCCAAGCTTGCCTTTTCCGTCCAGCAATGGACGCCGATTGATCTCCGACATCCCATGGCTTTGTTTTGCGACGAGGCACACCTCTACATTCCTGAACGACAATCCTCAGGTGGCGCCGGCGAAGTATCGGTTGAAATCTTCGAGCGGATTGCCAAAGAAGGCCGCAAATATGGTGTTGGACTCGTGGTAATCAGCCAGCGGCCGTCCGAAGTGAATCGGACGGTGCTGAGCCAGTGCAACAACCTCGTGGCGATGCGCCTAACCAATGGCGATGACCAGGGAGTTGTGCGGCGGCTCCTGCCAGACAGCCTCGGCGGTTTTGGAGATCTTCTGCCTATTCTCGATACTGGTGAGGCCCTCGTTGTTGGTGATGCCAGCCTGTTACCAAGTCGAATTCGCGTAGCAAAGCCAAATCAGAAACCAAATAGTGGAACCGTTGAGTTTTGGGAGCGCTGGTCAAACGACAAAAAAATTGGTGGCGTCCCACTGGCGGTGGATGGCTGGCGTAAACAGACGGTGCAGACTAAACCGGCTAAAAAATAAATTCCCCGTGTAAAAACACCAATGAATGATCAACAGCAATTCCCCACCACCTTAAGACTGCCCCTGTTGGTTTTGGCTGTGGCAGGGTTGCCTTGCT
>CAIZWI010000412.1 GCA_903936645.1 uncultured Verrucomicrobia subdivision 3 bacterium | reverse complement strand
TGACACGGGGTTCATGGTCTTCAACCGCGTCACCTATCCGAATTTGACCAGGCTGTTTGAAACCCTGGGGGTGGCCATCAAGCCCACGGACATGTCCTTCAGCGTGATGCACCGGCCCTCTGGGTTGGAATATTGTGGCAGCAGCCTGAACCACTTGTTCGGCCAGCGCATCAATTTGCTGCGGCCGCGCTTCTGGCGGATGATCTGGCAAATCAACCGCTTTAACACCGAGGCCATGGCCGCACTGGGCGATGAAAGTTATGCCCGCCATACCTTGGGGGATTATGTGCGGGAACGGAAATACGGGGACGATTTTCTGAATTTCTATCTGGTCCCCATGAGTTCCGCGGTGTGGTCCACCCCGCCCTCCTTGATGCTGGAGTTTCCGGCGGTGACGTTGTTGCGCTTTTTTCACAATCACGGTTTTCTGGGGTTGCACACCCAGCATCCCTGGCTGACGGTGGTTAATGGGGCGAGGGCGTATGTGGAAAAAATCACCGCGCCCTTCCGGGAGCACATCCGCCTGGAAAGGGGAGCGGCCTCGGTGCGCCGGTCGGGGGGGCGGGTGGAGGTGACAGACAATAACGGGGTGACGGAGACATTTGATCAGGTGATTTTTGCCAGTCATGCCGATGAAACACTCCACATGCTTGCCGACGCGGATGCGCAGGAGCGCGCCGTGCTTGGCGAATTCAAATACCAGCCGAATACCGCTTTATTGCACACCGATGCCTCGGTCATGCCCCGCACCAAGCTCTGCTGGTCGGCTTGGAATTACCGGATGGATGCGGGGCCGGACGGCAAGGTTAAACCCTCGACCGTCTATTGGATGAACCGTCTGCAAGGGGTTTCGGAACGGCAAAACTATTTTGTTTCAATCAACGGTGAGAATTCGGTGAATCCAAACACCATTTTGAAACGTATTCAATATGAGCACCCTTTGTTCAATCTGGGGGCCATCCGGGCGCAGGCCAGCCTGCCCGGGTTGAATCAGCGCATGAATAACGTATTTTTTTGTGGCAGTTATTTTCGGTACGGATTTCACGAGGACGCCTTTACGTCCGCGCTGGAGCTGTGCCGGCTGCTGACGGGGGAAAGGCTGCTGCCATGAACTCCTGCCTCTATGAGTGCTCGCTAATGCACCACCGCTTCTCGCCGAAAACCCACCATTTCCAGCACGATTTGTTCATGTTCTATCTGGATTTGGATGAACTGGCGGAGGTACCGGGCCGGCTATGGCTTTTTAGCAAAAACCGGCGCAACCTATACAGTTTCTGGGAAACGGACCATGAACCGGCGGGGCCGCAAGCCCTGAAAGGCCGCATCCATGAATTTCTGGGGCAACAGGGCATTGCCACCACCCCGGGTAGCCGGGTGATGATCCTTACGCTGCCCCGCGTGCTGGGATACATCTTCAATCCCATCTCCATTTATTATTGTTTTGACGTGGCGGGCGGACCCCTGGCCACCGTGGCCGAAGTCGGCAACACCTTCCGGGAAATGAAGCTTTTTCTGCTGGGCCCCGGTGACCGGTCCCCGGGCGGGGCGTTTGAAAAAATCGTGCCCAAGCATTTTTACGTCTCGCCGTTCTCCAGCCTGGAATTGAGCTTTGATTTTCGCCTGGCCGTTCCCGGCGAAAAACTGAATGTGCAAATTGATGATCGCGAGGGGGCGAAAAAAGTGTTCATCAGCACCCTGACCGGACAACGCCGAGCTTTGACCAATCGCAACCTGGCTTGGTTCACGCTGAAATATCCCTTGTTAACCCTCAAGGTCATGTTCCTGATCCATTGGCATGCCTTTCGGCTCTGGGCCAAAGGTGTGCCCTTTTTCCGCAAGGCGGCCGACCCGGAATTGCAACGCGACGTGTTGCGCCCGCACGCCAGCATCACTCCCCGAACCCCATGAATACGAACCCCACCGGCACCCTGAATCTCCCGCTGGTCCGTGAAACCGCCCGCGCTTCTTTTTACCAGCGCATTGTGCTGCAATCCCTCGCCGCCATGAACCGGGGTTGCCTGCATCTGGAGTTACCGGATGGCACCAAAATCGTTTACGGCCAGCCAGATGCCCCGCAACCCGCCACGGTCCGCATCGTGCGGCCGGGCTTTTTCAAACGCTGTGTGCTGTTTGGCGACATTGGTTTTGGCGAGGCGTATGTGGATGGCGACTGGGAAACCGAGGACATTACGAAGGTTATTTCCTGGTTCATATTGAATGTGGAAAATGCGCCCTCAATGTCGGGTTCCACCGCGAAAAAATGGCTGTTGAACTTGCTGGGACTGCAAAACCGGATTGGCCACTGGTTGCGCCCCAACAGCCTGGACACCAGCCGCCGCAACATCGCGGAACATTACGATCTGGGCAATGAATTCTACCAGCTGTTCCTCGATCCCACGATGACTTACTCCGCCGCTTTGTTCACCGCGCCTGACCAGTCAATGGCGGCCGCGCAAACGGCCAAGTACGACCGGTTGTGCCGGCAGTTACGGTTGCAACCCGGCGAACATTTGCTGGAAATCGGCAGCGGCTGGGGGTGGGTTTAGCCTCCACGCCGCCAGACATTACGGTGTTAAAATAACGACCGTCACGATTTCCGCAGAACAGTTCAAGTATGCCCGCGCCCTCTTTCAAAAAGAAAAACTCGCGGACCAGATTGATATTCAATTGATGGACTACCGCCGGCTCTCGGGTAAATTTGATAAAATCGTCTCCATAGAAATGCTCGAGGCGGTGGGGGACGCCTATCTGGAAACTTATTTTGCCAAGTGCCATGAACTTTTAAAGCCGGCCGGTTTGCTGGCCCTGCAAATGATCACCTGCCCGGACACGCGTTACGATTCCCTGCTCCGGAATGTGGACTGGATTCAAAAGCACATCTTCCCGGGGTCGCTGCTGCTCTCGGTGCAGCGGGTCAATGAAGCCCTCCGGCAGACCGGCGATTTGTTCCTGCACGACTTGAAGGACCTTGGCTTAAACTATGCCGAGACCCTGCGACGCTGGCGCAAGACCTTCAACCAGAACGAGGCCGCCGTCCGCGCACTGAACTTTGACACGCGTTTTATTCGGAAATGGAACTATTATCTCGCTTATTGCGAGGCGGCGTTTGCCCGGCGCAACATCACTGTGGTGCAAGCCATTTACACCCGGCCCAACAACCCCACCCTGGCTGAATCATGATCTGGCCCCTGCGCATTTTCTTCAGCGGCGTGCTGGTCACCATGCTGCTGGCCACGAGTTGGGCCAGTTATCATTGTGCCTTGTGGAAAACGCCCGAGGCCCTGGTCACACATCCGTGGTTCATCGCCACCTTGTTTGATTGCTATTTCGGCTTCCTGACTTTTTATGCCTGGCTGTGCTACAAGGAAACGGCCTGGCTGGCCCGGGGTGCCTGGCTGGTGGCGATTTTGCTGCTGGGTAATATTGCCATGTCCGCATACATGCTGCTGACCCTGTTCCGCCTGCCGGCCAGCGCAAGTCTGGAAGCGGTATTACTGCGTCGGAAACCATGAATCCCGCCATGGTCATGCCCCGACACTCTCTCATCATGCGCTGCCAGAACTTCTGGCGCGAGCGCGTGCTGGCCCTGCTCATTGCGCAACTCAAACAGGGAATCTCCCCGCAAAAAATCGCCCTGACCGGCACTTTGGGTTTGTGCCTGGCGGCCTTTCCCATCCTGGGCAGCACCACCCTGCTCTGCTTTGGTTGCGCGGTCTGGCTCAAACTGAATCAACCCGTGATTCAATTGGTGAACTGGCTGGCCTCGCCACTGCAATTGCTGCTGATTCCAGTCTTTGTCCGCCTCGGTGAATGGCTGGTACGAGCCCAGCCGGTCAGCTTTTCCATTCCGCAATTATTCGCCGCCTTTCAAGCCTCACCCCTGAAATTTCTGCGCGATTTTGGACTTACAGGGGTGCATGGCATCCTGGGCTGGCTGGTGGCCGCGCCGGTGGCGGGCTTGCTGCTGTATCGCGTGCTGCTGCCCATGACCAAGCGATTGGCCCGCAAAAACGCGCCTGCCCCCGGGCCGAACCCCTGAACCAAAAGACTTTATTTTGTGAATTACTTTACGGCTCAATATCTATTTCTGCTGCTGCTGGCCACGGGGTTTGCGGTGAGCTTGATGATCGCCATTTGGGTGCTGGCATTGCGCGTTAACAATTTAGGCATCGTGGATGTGGCCTGGTCCTTGGGTTTCCTGCCCATTACGCTCGGCTTTGCCCTTCTGGCGCACGGCGACCCAGTGCGCCGTGCGCTGGTGGCAGGGATGGCCGGGCTCTGGAGCCTGCGCCTGGGTGTCCATATCGCGGTCCGCGTGCGGGCGCATCACCCCCAGGAGGATGTGCGTTATGCGCAATTACGCAAAGAATGGGGAGCCCGTTTAAAAGCGAAAACATTTTGGTTTTTTCAATTTCAAGCCGGGCTGCTGGCCGCGCTCGCCACCGTGTTTCTGATACCCTGCTTGAACGGCCGCCGAGGCATCACCGCTCTCGAATGGGCGGGCGTGGCTTTGTGGATTGTGGCGCTGGCCGGCGAGAGCCTGGCCGATGCCCAACTGAAAGCGTTCAAGGCCCGGCCGGAAAATCGCGGGAAGATTTGCCAGCAAGGCTTGTGGAATTACTCGCGGCATCCCAATTATTTTTTTGAATGGCTGGTGTGGGTCGCCTTTTTTATCTTCGCCTGGGACTCGCCGGGTGGTTGTTTTACGGCGGTCTGCCCGGGACTGATGTTGTTTTTTCTCCTGCGCGTCACCGGCATTCCCATGACGGAAGCGCTCTCCGTCAAAAGCAAGGGCGATGCCTACCGAAAGTACCAGCGCACCACCAGTGCCTTCGTGCCGTGGTTTAAAAAATCAGCCCGCTAAAATCCTCCCTGTTATGAATCCCGAGCAAACTCTCACCGCGAGTCCGGTGCCCGCCACCAACCATCTGGCCCTGCCCAAGCCCACCCTGGCGCTCGACCGCTGGCTCGAACGCAACCTGCTGCCCGACGCCTTGATTCGCCTCGGGATTCGGCGCTTGCTGCGTGAACGCTTGCGGGATGAAAACCGCGGTGGGGCAGAACTCCAGCAGGCCCATCTGTTACAAATGGTGGCGGAGCTCAAACAGTGCCCCATCGCCATCGAAACGCGCGCCGCCAATGAACAGCATTACGAGGTGCCCACGCGCTTTTACCAACTTTGCCTGGGCCGGCGGTTGAAATATAGCAGCGGCCTGTGGCCAGCCGGGGTGACCACCCTTGATGCCGCCGAGGAGGCAATGTTGCGCCTCACCTGCGAGCGGGCACAAATTGCCGAAGGCCAGCAGATACTGGAATTGGGCTGTGGCTGGGGTTCGCTGTCCCTGTGGCTTGCGGAACATTATCCCCAGGCCCGGATCACCGGCGTGTCGAATTCCGCCACCCAGAAGGAGTTCATCGACGCCGAAGCGCGGCGGCGGGGTCTCACCAATCTGCGGATCATTACCTGCGACATGAACCGCTTCGACCTGGCGGAAACCTTCGACCGCGTGGTCTCTGTGGAAATGTTCGAGCACATGAAGAACTACGAACGGCTGCTCGGCAATATCGCGCGGTGGCTCAAACCCGCGGGCCGGCTGTTTGTTCATATATTTACGCATCGCGAGTATGCGTATCATTTTGAGGCGCGGGATGAGTCTGACTGGATGGCCCGCTACTTTTTCACGGGTGGCATCATGCCGAGTGACGACCTGTTATTGTATTTTCAAAGGGACCTCGCCATCGAAAATCACTGGCGGGTCAATGGCTCGCATTACCAAAAAACCGCGGAAGCCTGGCTGCAAAACATGGACGCCCATCAGGCGGAAATCCTCCCGCTGTTCGTCCAGACCTACGGCGCGGAAAACACCACCCGCTGGTGGGTTTACTGGCGGGTGTTTTACATGGCCTGTGCCGAGCTCTGGGGCTATCGCGGAGGCGAGGAATGGTTTGTGTCGCACTACTTGTTCCAGCGGAAAAGCTCGTAACGACTGTGCGTTCACCCACCGACCGGCCACTCTATGCATGCGATGCACCCTCAGGCAGGGCAAAAGGGAACCGCCCCGAACCGAAAGTGGCTGGCGGTCTGGATTGGAATTATTGGGTTTCTCACCATCACAGCGCGCGCGGATGACGGGGCCTTTACCAATTTATTGGCGCAAAGCACCCGCTCCGCGCAACACGCCGACTGGCCAGGGGCGTTTCAGTGCCTGACAGAGGCCCGGCGGCTGGCCGACACCAACGGTGTGGCCCTCTGTCAACTGACGAAAGCCTATTGCGACCTGATGCACCAAACGAGTTCGAGTGAGCTCCAAAAGAAACTGGCGGTGCAGGCGCTGGCCACCGCCCAACTGGCCGTCCAGGCAGCTCCCACCAATGCCACCGCCCATTTGTGCGTGGCGGTTTGTTACGTAAAAAACTTTCCCTATGCCGCCAGCGCCCAGAAGGTAATCTGGTCCCGGGCCATCAAAACCGAATGCGAAACGGCCATCGCCCTGGATCCCCGGCAGGACGTGGGTTATTACCTGCTCGGCCGCTGGGAGGTTGGGGTGGCCAACATGAATTTTTTGGTCAAGGGGCTGGTGAAACTGGTCTACGGCGGGCTGCCTGCCGCCAGCAATGCGGAGGCCATCCGGAATTTTAAAAAGGCCATCGCTCTGGCCCCCCAGCGCATCATTCATCATGCTGAACTGGCCAAAGTTTATGCCGCCACCGGCGAACGCCAGCTCGCCCTGGCGGAGTGGCATATCTGCGACAGCCTCACGCCCGTGGATGCGGATGATACGGACGCGCAAACCGAAGCCCGGCAGCAACTGGCGGCCGGAGGCCATCATTAACCCTGGCGCCAGCCAGCAGGGGTAGCCGTCAATTGGCCCAGCCCGTCCAGCACCTCACGCAGCCCGTGCCGGATGTGCGGTTGCATTGCCTCGGCGGCCGTGGCCAGCGCGCGGGTGAGCCGGGTGTGTTAATCCGCGGCCAGGGCGGGCCGTTTCACCCCCGTTTCGCAAAGCCAGTTAATAACCAGCACCTGCTCCTTTTCGATGGCAGCGCGCAAGACCGGGCAGCGCGCGCCATCGGCGATGCGCAGATGCAGATTCATGTGGTCGGTCTGCACGGAAAACAAAAAAGCCCGGTTGGGGCGGTCCGCCTCGCAGGCGGCATATAGCTGGTCCCCTTGCCGGCCCCGGTGGCACAGGTCCTTTTTTTCGGCGGCCGTGGCTCGCTCGGCAAACAGGCGCGCCGCCTGCATTTCCAGAGCCTCCCGCAGCAGGGAGCGATTCTCCACATCAAGCCGGTTGGGGATGCTCACACGGGTGCCCAACCGGGGTTTGCTTTCCACCAAGCCCTCGATTTACAATTGTTGCAAGGCCTCCATCACCGGCGGCACGCTGATATTGAGTTCTGCGGCCAGTTTCCGGCGGGGCAAGGAAACACCGACCGGCAGGTCGCCTCGCAGGATTGGATTGCGAATTTCACAATAGGCCAGTTCCGCCAGGGAGTCCGGCCGGACACCCGGAGGTTTCGGTTGCATTGCCTTGACGGTGGATTTTGCACCCACTTTAATTTTGACCGCAACCTTTTTCATCCGAGGGAAAGCAGTGGGGCGAGCCCGGCTGACTGTCAAGTCTGGCCCTAATTCCCCTTGCCGTGGGCAGGTGAATCGGCTCTTGCTTTGGTGGCGTGATGGTTTAAAAATGCGGCATGGACCAATCTGGACAATTCGTGGGGTGACCCGGTTATGAATTTATTCAAAAGTATTTACTGGCAGGCAATTTTCACCGCCGTGATGCTGCTGGTCCGCCCGGCGTGGGGCAGTGACAACCAATTGATTTATTCCGACCAGTTGAACAATGGCTGGGCTAACTGGGGCTACAACATGACCCTAAACTTCAAGAATGCCACCCCCGTCCATTCCGGCAGCAATTGTATTGCGGCCACCACGGTTCCACAATGGTCACGCTTGTCCTTTGTACATGATGCCGTGGACGCTTCGCTCTATACCAACCTTACCTTCTGGATTCATGGCGGTGCCAGCGGCGGCCAGCAGTTGCAAATCTTGGTGGCCACCAATAACCGGGAAACGGGCTTTTTTGTCACCATCCCCCGGCCAGTTGCCAATGCCTGGCAACAGATGACTTTTTCGCTTACCAGCCTGGGCGTGGCCACCAACAGCACCATCACCACGCTTTACCTTTGCAATTGGAGTAATACCCCCCAGGCGCCATTTTATGTGGACGATGTCACCCTGACCGCCAAAACGCCGCCCGCCAAAGTGCATATTAACATTAACTCCACTCAAAACGTGCGGGTGGTGAATGCCAATGTATTTGGTATCAACCAGGTCGCCTGGGATGGCAACGTCTATTCGCCAACCAGTGTCAGCCTCCTGAATGATCTCGGCAATCCCTGCTTGCGCTGGCCGGGCGGCAGTTGGGGGGACGGGTATCACTGGACCAACGAACCCGGCTCGGGGAATCGCAACTGGGGCTCATTTTCGCCCGATTTCATCAAACTCGCCACCAATACCCAGGCCCAAGCCTTCATCATCTGCAACTACGGCAGCAGCGACGCCAGTGAGGCTGCCTTTGGCGTGCGGATGTTCAACCTGACCAATCACTGCAACTTCAAATACTGGGAGATCGGCAACGAGGTCGGCGGCAGTTGGGAGACCGATAACAATACGAACCCGCCGTGGCAGCCCCACGATCCGTGGACTTATGCCATGCGCTTCACCAATTATTACGCCCAGATGAAGGCGGTGGATCCCACCATAAAAATTGGCGCGGTGGCGGATATCACCGAGGATGGCACGTCCAACTACACCAATCATCCGGTGGTAAACCCACGCACCGGGGTTGCTCACAATGGCTGGACGCCAGTCATGCTAACCTATCTGCGCAGCAATCATATTACCCCCGACTTTCTCATCGAACACAAATACCCACCGTCCGATGGCGACACTTATAATCTGCTGTGGTCCGCCACCTGGGCTTCGGATGTTGCCAGCCTGCGCCAGATGGTGACCGATTATCTGGGCAGCGCCGGGACCAACGTCACGTTGGAATGCACCGAGAATGGCACCACGGGCGACGCCCAAAGCGTCAGCCTGGTGGGTGGGCTTCTATACGCGGACAGCCTCGGCCAGGTGCTGCAAACGGAGCTCAATTCCAGACTGTGGTGGGACATGCGCAACAATGGCCCCGACGGCGGCGGGCTGACCAATCCCGACCCGGCGTTGTACGGCTGGCGCACCAATGCTGCCGGATTATTCTATCAGGATGGTGGGGTCGTTTATAGCCTTGGCTCGGTAACCAATCGCTATCCCAAATATTATCTGGCCAAACTCCTGACGCATTTCGCCGCCGGCGGCGACCAAGTGGTCGGGGCCACCTCGGATTACAAATTATTGGCTGCCTACGCCGTCAAACGCACCAACGGGGCGTTATCCCTGCTGGTTATTAACAAAAGTGCCGCCACCGTCTTGAACGCTGGGATTGCCGTGGGAGGCTACCAGCCTAATGCCCTGGCCACGGTTTACAGCTACGGGATCGAT
The DNA here is from genome assembly GCA_903936645.1 of uncultured Verrucomicrobia subdivision 3 bacterium. Lineage (GTDB taxonomy): Bacteria > Verrucomicrobiota > Verrucomicrobiia > Limisphaerales > UBA11358 > UBA11358. Next base: position 162 of record CAIZWI010000412.1, on the reverse strand, counting down.
CAGGATGAGGCCGCCCGTACCAACGGACCGGCACTGGCCCAGGACCTGGCCACCAACAGTTACAGTTTTGCGGGCACCAATTTCAACTACCCATTTCCCCCCTACTCCGCCACGGTGTTAAATTTGTCCCCCGCCCCCCCGCAACTCGTGGTTAAGCCGGCG
>CAIZWI010000411.1 GCA_903936645.1 uncultured Verrucomicrobia subdivision 3 bacterium | reverse complement strand
GTGCGCCTGGCTTTCGGGGCTGGCATCCCTTCCGTGGAGATTGATGGCAATACCTATTCCAACATCAGCAAGGTTTATGTCTCCGGGGCGCGGATCATTATTATCTATCCGGGCGGTGGAACCTCTTCCACCGCTGACAAACTGCCCGCCGATTTTGTTTCCTCCTGGCTAAATTCCTCGGCCGTGGCCAGTGCCAAAGCAGGCCAGAATGCCGCGCTAGATCGGGCTATAGCGGCCGGGGCATTCCGGGAAGTGCAAGGCACGGTCTATGACACCCGCAAAGCGGGCGCTGGCTTTGCCGCCTTTAATAATGTTAAATTGATTCAGGTTCTGGCTTCAGATTCGGCCGCTTTGATTGATCCAAATCCGGGGGATGTTTATTCACGGACAGTTTTTTATGTCAAACATCTGCCGCCCGTTGGGGACACTGAATTTTTGACTTTTACCGCCTTGCCGGATGGCACTTATACTTATGAGAATAAGGCTGGTAATGAACGCACGGTCCGGGCCTATGACTATGGCCGGATCGTTTCCCGCGAAGATATTCCCGTTGCTGTTTTAAACGGGCAAGTTGCCTTTGCCAGCCTTCCCTTGGCCGGTGTCCAGCGTAAAGACGTGATTGCCACCCTTCCTGACAGCACCAATCTTGTAGCCAGTGGCAGCGGTTTTTTTGTATCCGCCGATGGCTACCTGATCACTAACCATCACGTCGTAAAAGGTGCGCGCCGCTTGCAAATTCAAATCGGCGGTGCCACCTATCCGGCCAGCGTTGTTCGCGTCGATCGCACCAATGACCTTGCCTTGGTAAAAGTCTCTGGATCGTTTAATCCCCTTCCCATATCCCCCAGCAACGTAGCCTTGGGGGATCAGGTTTTTACCATTGGCTTCCCGGATGTCGAATTGGAAGGCACCCAGCCCAAATACACTGCTGGCACCATTTCCAGCTTGGCTGGCATCCGTGACGATCCCACCCAGTATCAAATCAGCGTTCCCGTTCAACCGGGCAATTCGGGCGGTCCGTTGGTTGACTTGGCCGGGGCAGTCCGGGGCGTAATCGTTGCCCGCTTGGATGATTTTGCCGCTCTCCGCGCCGTTGGCAGCTTGCCCCAGAATGTGAATTATGCCGTTAAAGGCAGTCTTCTGCGCCAATTTCTAGCCGCCGGTCATGAAGTGAACCCCAGCCAGCCATCCCTCGGCCCCGCTGGGGCAGCAGTGGCCACCGTGCAAAAGTCTGTGGCTTTGGTTCTGGTCTATTGAATTCAAAGCCCTATTTGAGCCATGCAGATCGGGCAGTTAAACTACGCAAAGCAGCAAAGGCTAAATTAAAGGTCCATTAACCCGCCCTTAACCCCGCCCTGGAAGGCCACCCGGGGGGCATGGCAGGACCCACGTCCCACCTTTTCCCGCTTGTCCATTGTCCGGTTTGGTCCCACCTGAAAACCACCATCCCCTTGCAAACATTGGATTTTTTTAAAATCGGCTTTGGAAGGACCAGATTGCCTGTTGGGCGGCTAAACCGGATATTCCACTGCTAGTATTCTTTGCGTAAACCCTTGATTTTCCTCTTGTTTTCCCTTGTTTCCCGTTAATTCCCCATTCCGGTCAAAATCGGGCGGTAGATTCACGGTGCGGAAAAAGTGGAGCCAATGGTCGGGATTGGACTGGCAGTCCCGTTCAGACGTTACTATATTCGCATAAACCCCAATGAAATCAATATTATTCGGCTAAACTGGCCAGTATTTTGGTGAACTTTCCAGCACTTTTACTGACAGTTTTACTGACAGTGCCTCTGACAGGGAGGGTGACGAAGGCCACTTTTGGGATGTCAGGTGACGATTGCGCGAAACACGCGGTTTTATTTTAGAAAGGACTTTTGTCGCTCTAAGGCCGCCGCGACGGGCGGCGGTTGGATTTAATTCCACAAGTACCAACCAAATAAGCCTTAATCATTGAACGAGCAAATTATTTAAAATAAAAGCAAAAGGAGGGACTTTAAATTTTCTGAGGACAAGGAATACATGATACCTCAATTTGTGACAGACAATAAAATAATTCGAATGCTTGCAAAGTTGTGGGACGGCGAATATTCACTCGCAAAGGCGTTTTGGGGGTTTTATGTACTCGGAACCATGGTCGCTTTCGTTTGTGCGATGATCAGTTTCACAATTTTTTCTTCAATTGGGCTTGGCGATGTGGGTTTATCATCGGTTGGGTTATTTAGCTTTGGTTATAGATTAATAGCAACCGTTGGCGTGTGGCGTAGCGCAACCAGATATTCAAAAGACTCTGAAAAATTGGGATCAGGAGCAGGCAAAAGCATCGCATGGATTACAAAATTTTGGTTGATAATTGTAACGCTTAGGGTGGTATGTAAGAGTCTTGGTATTACGTACCACGGTCTACTAACAATATTGCAGTGACCTAGGAAATTTTGCAAAGGTTGAGCTTTTTCCATTCAACACATTCCTTTCCGCCCCATGCGGAAAGGGCGCGCCAGCGTTAAGGCCAGCGCGAGCGGTGAACGGGCGTCCAGAGGGCAGCGCCCTCTGGCGGCGGGGCTTGGGGATGGCCGTAAAATCCCCAAACGGCAAAACCGGCTGAACCGTTGCCAGTCCAGCCGGGTGATGGGGTGCGGGTCGGGTCAATCTTCGCCCGGCATCATGATAGTGATGGCGGGTTCTGGCTTGTCGATGTCGAGGGGGCCACACTCGGCAATTAGCTTTATTAGGCGCGTGGCGCGGTTGTCGTTGCGCACGTAAAGCGCAAAGGGCAAACGGGTTTGGCTGGGGGTGGCCTTGCGGATGGCATGGCGCAACATCCAGACAATATCCCATAACCTTCCGGCTTCATCCTGCCCGGTCACGTTGGGCGGGACCGTCACATAAGCATCAAAGGCGGTTCGGGTGATAAAAACCGGAAAGCGGATTCCGGCTTCCTGGGCGGTGGTGGTGATGTCCACTTGCACGCCGTCGGCAAGTGCCTGGGCGCGGGTGTAGGCGTAAATGATGGGGTCAAAAGGGTTATCGTTCATGGTGGGTGGTGGTAAATAATGGGGTTTGGGCTGCTTCGGCATTGCGGCGGGCGCGGTCGGCTT
>CAIZWI010000410.1 GCA_903936645.1 uncultured Verrucomicrobia subdivision 3 bacterium | reverse complement strand
AGCCCCACTATTGCCGGGCAAGTCTTGGCTGACGGAATGCCTTATAGCACGTTCGCTAATATTTACAATGAGCCCGGCCAGCCGATTACCGATTTCCGGTTGGATACGCTGGCTATCAGCAGCTACCAGGACGATGGCTTTGGTGATGACATTCTGGCGAATGGCACGCTCACGCATTTTACCCTCACCCTCCCCCCGCCGCCGGTGCAAAATTTGAGTGGTTATTTCACCAACGGCCTCTGGGCGGTTACTTTCAGCACCCGCACCAATTGGTCGTATACTTTGGAACGCTCGACCGATTTGCGCACCTGGAAGTCTGTGAATCCCGCTACCGCCGGCACGAGCACTAACCTATTGTTGCTCGATCACACGTCGCCGTCGACCAACGCCTGCTACCGCATCAGCGCCCAGCGCCCATGAAATCGCGTCATAGCCATCAACCCGATGCAGGCGAGCGGTTGACGGGCGCGGCCACAACCCGCGAGGCGTCCGCTCCCTCATCGCTCTTTAATCTTAAGGGCTGGAGCTTCTCTGCAATTTGGAGTTTGAAAATGGCAGTTTCCGGCGTCAGGCGGTCAGCCTTCACGCTCATCGAACTTCTCGTGGTCACGGCCATCATCGCCATTCTGGCCGCCATGCTCCTCCCCGCCCTGGTACGGGCCAAAGCCTCCGCCCAACGCGCCGATTGCGCGAGCAACCTGCGGCAACTGGGGCTCGCCAACGAACTGTATCTCGGGGATAATGCAGGACTGGCCTTTCGCAAATGCGGATTGGTGGGTGCCACCGGCCAGCAATGGTGGTTTGGCTGGCTGGGTTCCGGCGCGGAGGGACAGCGCCCGTTCGATTTGACGAGCGGGGTGCTTTATTCCTATTTGCGCGGCAGCAACCTGCGGTTATGCCCGGCGTTGAATTACGGCTCGCCGATGTTTAAGCTCAAGGCAACCAATGTGGTGTTCAGCTATGGTTGCAACACTTACCTCTTTGCCGGCCCCACGCAAAAGCCCGTGGCCGCCAGCAGCCTGATGCACCCGGCCGATACCGTGACCTTCGCCGATGCCGCCGAGATCAATGACTTCCAGGCCCCCGCCTCACGCACGCATCCGATGTTCGAGGAGTTTTATTATGTGGATACCAATTCCAGCTATCCCAACGCCCATTTTCGGCACAGTCAGTTGGCCGGCGGCACCCGGGCAGATGGCCATGTGGAACTGGAAAAATCCGTGCCTGGTTCCTTTGACCCACGCCTCCCCGGACAGTCTCTCGGCCGGTTGCGGCCGGAAATCCTGACAGTACCGTGATGCCCACCGCCAACGCCAACGTGGAACCCGCCCAGTGCCCGTTGTGCCACCAGCCCAACGAATGCCAGCTCTGCACCGTCGCCGCTTACAAAGGCCCCTGTTGGTGTGCCCAAGTGGAAATCCCCGAAGCCCTGTTGGCACAAATCCCGCCTGACCTGCATAACCAGGCGTGCCTCTGTCAGAACTGCATCACCACCTGGCACCGCACTCATCCCCGCCCGCCCAAAATCCAGCCTGGGGATTTTTATTTTGAACATGGTCTGATGGTCTTCACTGCCGCCCACCATTTGCGCCGCGGTTACTGTTGTGGCTCCGGCTGCCGGCATTGTCCTTATTCCTAGAAGTTTAATTTTTGCAGTTTCCGCCCGCGGCAGTCCTGCTAGGCTTCCCGCTGTCGCATGACTCCGCCTCCCAACACTTCCGGTCTGACGCCCGCCCAGGCGGCGGCCGTGGCTGCGCGCGGCAATGTCCTCGTTATGGCTGGCGCCGGCACCGGCAAAACCCACACCCTTATCCAGCGGATTCTCGCCTGTCTCCGTGATGATGGCGCGGCACTCGACGAATTGCTCGTTGTCACCTTCACCGAGGCGGCCGCCGCCGAAATGCGCCAGCGCCTCCGCCGTGCCCTTGAGGACCTCGCCCAGGCCCAACCCGACGACCCGCACAGCCGCGAACAACTCGCCCTCTTCGACACCGCGCACATCGGCACCCTGCACAGTTTTTGCCTCAAGCTCGTGCGCGAGCATTTTCACGAACTGGGCCTGGACCCCGACCTCGCGGTGCTCGAAACCGGCGAAGCCCGGCTTTGCGCGGATGAAACGCTGGAGGAAATTCTTCAGGGCCATTATGGGGGCGAAGCCCCGTTCGATCTGGCCGTCCAAAGCCTGATCCAAACCCATGGTGGCGGACGCGATGAAAAAATCCGCGCCCTCGTTTTGCGGCTGCACAATTACGCGCAGACCCGTCCGGATGCCGACGGTTGGCTGACCCGCCAGATCGCCAGCTTTGCCACGTCCGAACCCGTGCGCTGGAAGGGCTGGTTGCTGACGGCCATCGCGGAGTGGCGTGCCGAATGGCTGCCCCGCCTGGAACAACTGCGCGCCAACAACGTCAAAGCCGCGGAACTCCTCGACCTGCTGCGCCGGCTCGTCCCGCCTTTCACGCGCGCCCAGGTCGCGGAAACGCTCACCGCCATCCAGGCCGCGTCCGAAGTCTGGCCACCCAGACAAAAAACCATTCTGTCCAAGCCGCTAAAATCCTTGTTCGACGACGCCGAATTTTTAGGCTCGCTCGCCCGCTGTCCTGAGGGCCAGGACCCCCTCGTTGAGGATTGGAACTGGACCCGCCATCACCTGGCCACGCTGCTGGAAATGGCCCGCGCGTTTTCGCATCAGTTCGCCCGGCGCAAGTTGGAGGATGGCGTGGTGGACTTCCACGACCTTGAGCAATTCGCCCTCACCCTGCTCTGGGATTTTACCGCCGATCAGCCCACCGACATCGCCCTGAGCTGGCAGGAACGCCTCAAGTTTGTCTTCGTGGATGAGTACCAGGACATCAACGCCGCGCAGGATAAAATCATTTCCGCGCTGAGCCGCACCGGCGCTGCCGCCAACCGCTTCCTGGTGGGCGACGTCAAGCAGAGCATCTACCGCTTTCGGCTCGCCGATCCGAAAATTTTCCGCGCCTACGCCTGTGACTGGCGGACCGGCAGTGGGCAAACACTGGCCTTGGCCGAAAACTTTCGCAGTCGCGAAGGCCTCCTGACCTGGGTGAACCACCTCTTCGAACCCCTCATGCGTGAGGAATTCGGTGGCGTGAATTACGATGCCGAGGCCCGTTTGCAATTCGGTTCCCCGGCCACCCGCCGCGAATTTTCCACCGGGCCCACTGCCCCCCCGCGCGCGGAGCTGTTGCTTCTGCGCAAACCCGGCCGCGATGAAGCCGGCCCGCTGGAAGAACCTGCGGCCGAGGCCGGTGCGGAGACCTTTGCCGATCTGGATAATGCCGAGAAAGAGGCCCGCCTCCTCGCCCACCGGTTGGTGGCTTTGCGAGTCGAGGCGCATGAAATTTACGATGGTGCCGCCAAAAAGTTTCGCCCCGTGGCATGGCGCGACATGGCGGTGCTCTTGCGCGCCCCCGGCAGCAAGGCGGAGATTTACGCGCGGGAATTTGACCGCGCCGGCATCCCCCTGGTCGTCGAGCGTGGCGGTTTTTACCAGAGTGCCGAGATTGCTGATTTGTTGAGCGTGCTCCAATTGCTCGACAACCCGCTGCAGGACGTCCCTGCCATCGCCGTGCTGCGCTCACCTTTGGTGGGCCTGTCCTTGGATGAGCTGGCCCACATCCGCCTGGTGGTTTCCCGTGAACATTTTTGGACTGCCCTGAACCGCAGTCACCAGGCTGGCGAATCCCTGCCGGAGGAAACGCGGCAAAAGATCGCCACCTTCTTGGAGCGCTACGAACGCTGGCGCCGGCTCGCGCGTCAGGTGCCGCTCGTTCCCTGCCTCGAAACAGTGTTGGTGGATACCCATTATCAGGAGTGGCTCGGCAGCCGTCCGCGTGGTGCCCAGCGCCAGGCCAATGTCCGGCGGTTGCTCGCACTGGCGGAACAATTCGACCATTTCCAGCAGCAGGGATTGCACCGCTTTTTAAAATTCATTGAGGTCCAGCAGGCCGCCGAGGTGGAACCCGAGGTGGCCCTGGTGCTGGCGGAAAATGCAGTGCGCCTCATGAGCATTCACCAAAGCAAGGGGCTGGAATTTCCGGTGGTGGCCCTCGCCGATCTGTCCAAGGCCTTCAATACCCAGGACCGCCGTGCAGAAATTATTTTTGATGAAACTTACGGCCTCTGCCCGCGCGTAAAACCACCGCAGACTGGCCGCAGTTATCCCAGCCTCCCCCACTGGCTGGCCCAGCAAGCCCAGCGCCGGGAGGCTGCCGGCGAGGAATTGCGCCTGTTATATGTCGCCCTTACCCGCGCCCGCGACACCCTGATTTTGACCGGCAGCGTCACCGATAAAAAGTGGGCCGACGGTTGGGTTCAAACCGAACCCATCACCGCCCAGCGCATTCTCGCCGCCATCAGTTACGCCGACTGGATCGGCCTCTGGTTTGCCCGGCAAAACAGTGGCATGCCCGGTGCCGCCGGCGACCTGCCGCATTTGCGCTGGCGTTTGGTGGACGCAGCTGAACTGGCGGGCGCGACCACCACCAGCCTGGTGCCGGCCCAACCCATGCTGCCTCCGCTGGATGCCGCCACCTTCCAGCGCCTCCGAACGAGCCTGACCTGGCATTATCCGTTTGCTGCCGCCACCAGGGAAAAGGCCAAGACCTCCGTCACCGCCCTGCGCCGGCAGGTGGATGATTTGCTGGAGGACGAGGCCCAGCCGCTCTTCCCGGAAGCCGCTTGGGATAACCTTGAGCGCCGGCAACTGGGCCGTGGCTGGTCCCGCCTGACCGCCGCCGAAATCGGCACCGCCCATCATAAATTTCTCCAGCACGTTCACCTGGACCTGACCAATTCCCTGGCCAATCTGCATACTGAGGCCCATCGCCTGGCTTCCGAACAAGTTTTATCCCCCGACGAACGTGCCGCCCTCGACCTGCCGGCCATCGCCGCCTTTTGGCTCTCCGGGGTGGGCGCTGAAATTCGCGAGCAAGCGCCTGCGGTGCGCCGCGAATTACCCTTTACCGCCCGATTTACCCCGGCCGAACTGGCCGAACTCTTAAATTTGCCGACCGACCCGGATACGGCGCTCGAACTGGCCGGCGAATTTGTGGTCATCCAAGGCGTCGCCGACCTCATTGTCCTGCTCCCGAAAGCCATCTGGCTTGTGGACTTTAAAACCGACGCCCTTGCCCCTGGCGAACTGGCCGCCAAAACCACCCGGTACGCCCCGCAAATCAAACTCTACGCGGCCGCCCTTGCCAAAATTTACAACCTGCCCGTCGCCCGCCGCTGGCTCCACTTCCTCGCCATCAGTCGTACGGTGGAAGTGTAGTTTAGTATTGAATTCCCGTCGATAATTCCAAAGCCTATGCCCATGCCGAAATCATCCGTGCGCCCGTCTAAAGGCACCAAATCAAAAACGACTAAATTGTCGTCCAAATCCGCGCCGGTCTCCCGCAGTGGCCGCTTCTCCAGCGGTCCGGGGGCCGACGTCGCCCAATTTACTGAATCCATTTCCTTCGACTGGCGCCTCTGGCGGCACGACATCCAGGGCTCGCTGGCCCATGCGGCCATGCTCCGCCAGATCGGCGTCCTCACCAAGGTTGAGGAATCCGCCATCGCCCGTGGCCTCGCTGATATCCAGCAGGACATCGAGACCGGCAATTTTACCTGGAAACCCGAGCTGGAGGATGTTCATATGAACATTGAGGCCGAGCTTACCCGCCGGATCCCCGCCGGGGCGAAACTCCACACCGCCCGCTCCCGCAACGATCAGGTGGCCCTTGATGTCCGCCTGTGGTTGCGGGATGAAATCACCGCGTTGCGGTCCGACATCGCCGGCCTCCAGCGCGCCCTCGTCAACCTCGGGGCTGCTAATGCTGAGGTCATCATCCCCGGCTACACCCATCTCCAGCGCGCCCAACCCGTTTACCTCGCGCATCATCTCCTGGCCTATGTGGAAATGTTGCAGCGCGACACCGGCCGGCTGGCCGATGGCCAGGCTCGCCTCAATGTCTGCCCCCTCGGCAGCGGTGCCATCGCCGGGTCTACGCTGCCTATGGATCGCGAATTCGTCGCCCGCCAGCTCGGCTTTGTGGACGCCACGGGCCAGCCGCGCATCACCCAAAACTCCATGGATGCCGTTAGCGATCGTGATTTCGTCGTCGAATTCGCCGCCGCCGCCGCGCTCCTGGCAGTTCACCTCTCGCGTCTGGCCGAGGATATGATTCTGTGGGCGGGCGCCGAGTTTAACTTCATCAAGATCGCCGACGCCTACACCACTGGCTCCTCTTTGATGCCGCAGAAGAAAAACCCGGACATCGCCGAACTTGTGCGGGGCAAAACCGGTCGCGTCTTCGGGAACCTCATTTCCCTGCTCACCCTGCTCAAAGGCCTGCCGATGACCTACAACCGGGATTTGCAGGAGGATAAGGAACGCCTGTTTGACACGGCCGACACTGTCCGCGCCTCGACCCGCCTCATGGCGGCCATGCTGGAGCACACTAAAATCAACGCCGCCGTCTGCGCTGCCGCTGCCAGCGACTCCTCGTTGCTGGCCACCGATCTGGCCGATTATCTTGTTCTCAAAGGCATGCCTTTCCGGCAGGCACACCACGTCGTTGGGGCGGTCGTTGGGCTTTCCGAAAAGAACGGAAAGCCGCTGAACCAGCTTACCCTGGCCGAGCTGCAATCCATCGACAAAACCTTTGCCCCCGACGCCCTGGCCGTCTTCGACCTTAAAACCGCCATGGCCAAGCGCAACCTCACGGGTGCCCCGGGCACAAAGGAGGTTGCGAACCAGCTGGCCGGGTGGAAAGCGCGGTTGGGTTGAACCGTGTGATGGGCCATCACCTTGGATTTGGATTGTCTCGTTTTGGAATTTAGGTTCAATCGGTGGTGGTGAAGCTTTTCGCCCACATCAAAGCCTGGTTCACGGGGCCGCCGAATCAACCGGCGCACTTGCTGCGGGGCGCCGCTGGTGAGCGGGCGGCTGAGGCGCATTTGCGCAAGTTGGGCTGGAAATTTCTCGCGCGAAATTACCGGTCCAAGCGCGGCGAAATCGACCTCGTGTTTCAGGAGGGTGATTGCCTGGCATTCGTGGAGGTGAAAACCCGCGCTCCGGGCGGTTGGAGCCGTCCGGCGGCCGCGGTTGATGCCCGCAAACGGCGTTTGCTGAGCCAGACCGCGCTGGATTATCTGCAAGCCATCCGCAACCCTGCGATAAAAATCCGTTTTGATATTGTCGAAGTCTTAATGGACGGCGAGCAGGTGGTTGAAATCAGGCATTTGCCCAATACGTTTCCCCTGGCCAGGCCGTATCGCTACCGCTAGCCGCCTTTTTCCTTGCGCATCGCCGGCAAGAGGAGGAGTTTAACCATGGCATGACCAACGAGCTTTTATATTTGCTGGATAGCGCCCTGGCGCTGGTGGGATTGCTTGCCCTCATTTGGTTTTCCCTTCGCGCCTTGAAGACGAGCGATGATCCCAAGGCCTTGATTGGCAAATGGATCATCACCTACATCGTGGCCGTTGGGGGATTTTGCTTTGCGGCCAAGCTCGTCGTGGGCGGTCAGGTTGGCTGGCTGGCGCCCTTTATTATCGTCTTCATTGGCATCGTCATGTCGGTGCTCTGGACTCCGGCCATCAGCGAAATTATCACCAGACCCATCACCGGCCTGTTTGACGGTGGCAACGAACCGCAGGACGCCAAACCACTTTACTCCACGGCCATGGCCAAGCGGCAGCGGGGCAAATACCTGGAGGCCACCCTGGCCATTCGCGAGCAGCTGGCCAAATTTCCGAACGATTACGAAGGTATTTCCATGCTGGCCCGCATTCAGGCGGAGGACATGAAGGACATTCCTTCTGCGGAAATGACCATTAACCGCTTTTGCGCGGCGCCCAAAGCCCCGCCCAAACAAATCGCCGCCGCCCTCACGCAACTCGCCGACTGGCACCTGCAACTTGCCCAGGACCCGGATTCCGCCCGCCTGGTGCTGGAGGGCATCATCGCCCGGTTTCCGAATAGCGATATGGCGGTGGCTGCGGGCCAGCGCATCGGCCATCTGGGGGGGGCGGAGAAGATTCTCCTGGGCAAACACGACCGTCAGGCCATTGCCGTGCCGCATGGCGTGGATAATGTGGGGCTGATGAGCTCCAGCGAGTTTTTGGTGCCGGAGGCCGAAAATCCGGGCAAGCTGGCGGGGGAATACGTCAAGCATCTGGACCAGCATCCCCATGACACCGATATTCGGGAAAAACTGGCCGTCATTTATGCGGACCACTTTCACCGGCTGGATCTGGCGGTGGGCGAGCTCGCGCAGATGATCAACCTCCCTGACCAGCCCCCCAAACGGGTGGCTCACTGGCTGACGGTTCTGGCCAATTTGCAAATCCGGCACGGTGCGGAGGTGGAAACGGTGCGCCAAACCTTGCAGAAAATCGTGGACACTTTTCCCAATCTGCCGGTGGCGGACAGCGCCCGGTCCCGGATTGCCCATTTGAATTTGGAGTTCAAGGCGCGGCAGGACGATGCCCCCACCAAAAAGCTCGGCGAATACGAGCAGAATATCGGCTTGAAATATGGGGCTCCCAAACCATACCCGGGCCCGGCGGACGAATAGGTGAGGCCAGGCAAACCTATTTGCGAAAATTAAGAAATAACGTAAAAGATCATTAAATGGGCCGAAATTGAAGGATTGGGAACCCGGGTGGCGAGCGTTTGGGGTGGGGGAAACGGGGTAGATTAACTTTAATTATGGACTGAATAAAATATAGTAATGATCGCTCTTTAACAGCGACTTTGGGTGGGTCTGCGGGGTCGGGGCGGAGCTGCAAACGGGGAGCCGGAATGGTGGGTCAGGCCATAAAATAGTCTGAAGAACGCAAAATGGGGTGTTTTTTGGTGGCATTTGCGTTCGAACGGGCTAAGCTGCGGTTAAACAGGGGTAAGAATATTCTTTTAGTTCGATTAAGGAAAAAATGAAAAAAGCATTATCGATATTGTTAATGGCCGTGGCCACGAATTTGCCTGCGGCGGACGATGCGCCGGCGACCAATGCGCCCGCGCACCTGCACGGGGCCAAAGGGGACGCGCCCAAAGGGGAGAAGGGTGAGGACGCCAAGAACGAGGTGGCGAGCATTCCTGATGCGACGCACAAACCCGTGTTTACCACCAACACGGTCACGATTGCCGGCGAAGCGGTGAAATATGTCGCCGAAACGGGCATGCTGCCGCTCTTGAAAGAGGATGGCACCCCCCGAGCCTCGGTATTTTACATCGCCTACACCCGGCTCGACCAAACCAACACGGCCACCCGGCCGGTCACTTTCTCGTTCAACGGCGGGCCAGGTTCGTCCTCGGTGTGGCTGCATTTGGGGGCATTGGGGCCGCGCCGGGTGAGGATGAATCCCGATGGCACCCTGCCGCCGCCGCCGTTCGGTTTGGTGGATAACAACTATTCACTGCTGGGGGCAAGCGACCTGGTGTTCATTGACCCGGTGGCCACTGGTTTCAGCCGTCCGGCGAAGGACGAGAAGGCGGAGCAGTTTTTTGGGGAAAAGGGCGATCTGGATTCCGTGGGGGAATTCATTCGTTTGTGGACAACGCGGCATGACCGCTGGCTCGCGCCCAAATACGTCATTGGGGAGAGCTATGGCGTGTATCGCGCGGCCGGTCTGGCGGATCATTTGCGGGAAAGTTGCGGGATGTATCTGAATGGGTTGATCCTGGTCTCGGGCGTGCTGGATTTTGCCATGCTGGAAAACCCGCCCGGCAACGATGTGCCGTACATGGTTTATCTGCCGGCTTACACGGCGATCGCGCATTTCCACAAGAAGCTGCCGGCGGATTTGCAGGGTGATTTGGAGAAGGCGCTTGCGGAAACGCGCGCCTTTGCCCGGAATGAATACGCCACGGCCTTGGTCAAGGGGGATTCGCTGGGCCAGGACGAGCGTCAGAAAATCACGGATGAACTCGTGCGGTTGACCGGTCTGAAGCCCCAGGTCATCACGGATAACAACTTGCGGATTGATCCGAGTATTTTCCGCAAACAATTGCTGCACGACGAAGGACTGATTATGGGACGTTATGACGCGCGGATTACCGGGCGCGATGGCGATCCGGCATCCCCGACACCGGATTTCGATCCGTCGGATGCGGCGGTGGCGGGGCCGTTTTCGGCGGCCATCAATGCCTATGTGCGCAACGAATTGAAATTTGAGGACGACCTGCCTTATGCCACCATTGGCAACGTGCGGCCGTGGCGCTTCGAGGCGCATGACAGCTTTCCGAGCGCAGCCAATCAACTGGCCAACACGATGAACCAGAATCCCTACATGAAAGTGCTCGTGCTGGGCGGGCGGTGCGACCTCGCGTGTCCGATTGACAACATTCATTATGTGGT
>CAIZWI010000409.1 GCA_903936645.1 uncultured Verrucomicrobia subdivision 3 bacterium | reverse complement strand
GCGTTGAGGCGTCGTGAACGACGCGCTCCGAAGATTGGGCGGGCGCAGTGCGAGGGGTGATGTGGGGTGAAGCCGTGTGGCTACCGGCGGGAGGTCGCTCCGCGACGAGGGGAGTTTGCGGCGGTGCGAGGCAGGTAATCCGGAGGAGGATTGGGCGGGCGACGATGAGGCGGGCTAAAGCGCCGCGCTCCGAAGAATGGGAGGGTGTGCTGCGACGGGTGACGTGGGGTGAGGCCGAGCGGCTGTCAGCGGGAGGGCGCTGCGCGACGGGGGGAGGAAGGGCCATCTCAAGTGGTTGGTGGGGCTGGGGGGTAGTGTTTTCCCGGCTGAATAAATTTCGGATTCAGAGTTTTATGGGGGGGAGCAAAAACGGCATCATTCGGGAGCAGACGCATGATTTATAAGAATACAGTTCCGCAGCCGGCGATTGGGTTTCCCAAAATCCTACGCTGGAAATTTGGTTTTGGGCCGCGCGAGGAACCGGGGCCGGTGCTCCCAAGGGCGGAGGCTTCGCGCTGGGACAATCAGCGTCCTGACGGGAAACGGATTCAGGAGCCGGATCCGGAGCGAATCCAAGTGACCTGGATTGGGCACTCGACGTTTTTGATTCAGGAGCGGGGCCGAAATATGCTGACGGACCCGATTTTTGGGAACTGTCTGACGCCCATCCCGGGATTTAGCCTGAAACGGGAACGGCCACCGGGTTTGCGGCTGGAGGAGTTGCCGCCCATTCATGAAGTGCTGATTAGTCATAATCACTACGACCATTTGGATGCGCCAACGGTCAAACATCTGGCGGCCAAGTCTGGCAAGACCCGCTTCTGGGTGCCTGCCGGGCTGAGCAGGTGGTTTCGTCGCAAAGGCATGGTCAACGTTCAGGAACTGGCGTGGTGGGAAATGACGCAGCCGGGCGACAGCGTGGAACTGCACTGCGTGCCGGCCCAGCATTTTGCGGCGCGGGGGCCGTTTGATCGCGACCGGACGCATTGGTGCGGGTGGGTGTTACGCAGCGGGGGGAAAACGATTTATTATGCGGGCGACAGCGGTTACAGCGCGGAGTTTCGGGAAATTGGGCAGCGGTTTGGCGGGATGGATTTGGCGCTGATACCGATTGGGGCTTACAACCCGCGCTGGATCATGCGGTCGGTGCATGTGGATCCGGCGGAGGCGGTAAGGATTCATGAGGAGGTGCGGTCGCGCTTTTCGATTGGCGGGCATTGGGGCACGTTTCGCCTCACGGACGAGCCGATGGATGAGCCGCCGGCACGGTTGCAACAGGCCTTGGGGCAACGCGGGCTTTCGGAAAAAGACTTTGCGGTGTTGCGAGCCGGTCAAAGTGTGCTGATTTAACCGGATACGGAATGGAGGGCCGGGATCCCCGGCCGGGCGGTTGGGGCCGGCCGGGGATGCGCGCGGAGGTTTTATTGGGTCGTCCAGCCACCGTCGACGGTCAGGATGGTGCCGGTGATGAAGGGATTTTCCAGCAGCGCGAGCACGGCTTGGGAGGCTTCGGCCACGGTACCGATGCGGCCGACGGGATGGACGCCGGCAAGCCAGTCGCGCTGGGGATTATTGGTTTTGGCCTCGCCGATGAAACGGTCGAGCATCGGGGTTTGGATGGCACCAAAGGCGACGGCGTTGACGCGCACCCCTTGCTTGGCGACTTCGAGCGCGGCCGAGCGGGTCAGGCCATTTACGGCGTGCTTGGACGCGACGTAAACCCCAAAGCCGGGCATGCCGACCTGGCCGGCCACGGAGGAGGTGTTGACGATGGCCCCGCCGTGCGGCAGGAGCGCGGGGATTTCATACTTCATGCTCAAGAGCACGCCGAGAACATTAATGTCAAAGGTCTGGCGGTAATTGTCCTCGGTTTGCTGTTCGGTGGTGAGGCCGGGTGTGCCTTCAATGCCGGCATTGTTGAAGGCGTAGTCCAGGCGGCCATAGGTTTTGACGGTAAAATCCACGAGGGCTTTGACGTCGGCTTCCTTGCTGGTATCGGCCTGAAAGAACGCGGCGGTACCGCCGGCGGCCTGGATGGATTTGACGACCGCCTCGCCTTCGGCGGGGCGGCGGCCGGAGACAACGACCCGGGCGTGGCGGGCGGCGAGGTCGTGGGCGACTTGGGTGCCGATGCCGCTGGTGGCACCGGTGATGAGAGCGACTTTGTGGTGGAAGGAATTAGACATATGTTTTAATGGTTGGGTTAAAGTTTTCGGTGAACGTTTCGTTCAACGTCCACACCCTAACCCAAATCGGCGTCTTCGCCCAATACCACCTTGCTTGCGCAGCGATGCTTTTCCGGCATAATGCGGGGGACATGGAACTCCGGCACCTGCGTTATTATGTGGCGGTGGCAGACGCCTTGAATTTCACCAAGGCGGCGGCCCGGTTGCGGGTGGCCCAGCCGGCCCTGAGCCGGCAGGTGCGGGACTTGGAGGAGGAAATCGGGGTGGATCTGCTGCTCCGGAGTCCGCGCGGGGTGACGCTGACGGCGGAGGGAAAATTATTTCTGGAGGAAGCGCGGGACTTGCTGAAGCGCACGGTGGAGGCGGTGGAAAAAACCCGGTCGCTGGCCCGGGGGGATTACGGGGAATTGCCGGTGGGTTATTCGCCGTCGCCCACAGTGGACATCCTGCCACCGGCGCTGGGGGCGTTCCAAAAGTCAGTGCCACGGGTGACGGTGCGGTTCCATGATCTGGCGGGCAATGAGCTCGCAGACGGGCTGCGCAACGGGGTGCTGGAGCTGGCCATCATGCAACGGCCGACGGGCAGCAATGGGACGGGCCTGACATTCGAACCGTTGCATGCATATCCCATTTGTGTGGCGGTGGCGCCGGGGCATCCGCTGGCGAAGCTGAAGGTCGTGCCGCTGGCGCGGCTGGCCGGGGAAAAGCTGGTGGTCTTTCGCCGGCAGGAATACACGGATTATC
>CAIZWI010000408.1 GCA_903936645.1 uncultured Verrucomicrobia subdivision 3 bacterium | reverse complement strand
GCCAGCGGCCGCGCGTTGCAAGTAGGGATTATAGAGGGAATTCTCGCGGTTGGTGGTGGTCTCCGTGGCGGTGGCGCAGAGCAGCATTTTCACGAGGAGTGGCGATTGGGCCGAGGTGAAATCCCAAACCATGCCGTTTTGTTGCAAGGCATCAATGACCAATGCGGCGCAACCGGCCGCAAAGGGCGCGGAAACGGAAGTGCCCTGAATGCTCCAGTAATCATTGGGTTGCTGGTCGGGAAAAGCGGTGCCATCGCCGGAATTACTGTCGGCGGCGAGGATATCGGAGTAATAGCTGGAACCACCGGGGGCCAGGAGGTCGGGTTTGTAATCCTCCTCCTGCCCGGCGACGGTGCCGGGGGAGCCGAAGCCCTGGCTCGAATAGTCGGTCAACTGATTGATATCATTGGCGGCGGCCACGGTGAGAACTAGGGCGGCGCGACCGGGGTCACTGACGGCCGCGGCGCTGCCAGGGGAGAACAGGCCATTGTTACCGGCGGAAACGGTCACCAGAATGCCGTTATTCACGGCGGTATTTACCACTTGCCGGGTGGTGGCGGAAAGTCCTGGCGAGCCGGTGACGCCGAGGCTCAGGTTGATGACCTTGATGTTGTCCGCCACGCGATTGGCCACGAGGTCGTCCACGGCAGCGGAGTCCCAGGTGAGCAGACTATTACCATTGGTGGCGAATACTTTGGCGGCGGCCCAGTTGCAACCGGGCGCAACGCCGCGTTGGCGGTTGAAATTATCCACGCCGGGGGATTGGGGCACTTGGTAGGTGATGACGTAGTCGGTCATGGAACCGTTGGAGATGAGCGCGGGCGAATATTCACGGGTGGGGTTGCCGGTGACCGTCACACTCAGAGACAAAGGCGAGGGGCCGGTGGCGGCACTGCCTTCCAGGGTGTAACCGGTCTTGGTGTTTTGATTGTGGGAGACCAATTCCAGCTTGCCGTTGCCGCCACCATTCCAGCGGGCGGTGGCGGTAAAGGTGATGGGGTTGGTGGGCAGGGTCATGGGGGTGACCACAAAGTTATTGCTGAAGATGCCACTAAGACTGCCATAAAGCGTCCCGTAAAGGGGGCCGGTCCCACTGCCACTGGCCGCCCCGCTACCCAGGGCGATGGAACCCACGTAGGTGCCATGCTGGGAGATGTCCACGGGTTTGGCGGCGGCATCCGTGGAGTAGTCCTGCCAAAACACGCCGCGACCGGCGAGGTCGGTGTGGGTGGCATCCAAGCCAGAATCAACAATGGCGATGGTGATGTTCGAATTGCCCGCAAAGCCCGCGCTACTGCTGGCAAATCCGGGGAACCACACTGGCCGAACCCGGCCGGTCTGGGTGGCGAGGTCCAGGTGTAATTCCGCGGTTTTGGCTGCTTCCACCAAGACCAGGCTATCCCCCATCCGGGCGGGCAATTGTCCAATCGAGCGCAAGGGCAGACGACCATTCCAGCCATAGGAAACCGCTTTATAGAGATGGGTAATTTCCCCGCCGAGAGCCAGGAACGCATTAATTTGGTTTTGCGAAACGGGTTGGCGAAAGACTAATTCCACTTCCACTGGGGCGTCTAGCAGGGCTTTGACGGCATTGGTTTGGGCGACGGAGACCGCGGCTTGCAGGGCGGTGCTGGCTTGTTGCAGCCGCACCATCAACTGGTCCTCCACATGATCCCCATCGGTATCATTCGGATAGGTGGTACCAATCAGGGGCGCAATGGCAGGCGGCGGCGGCGGGAGTAAAGGGACAGCCGCCGGCACTCGGAATGGACCGAGGGCCACACTGAATAGCAGCCAAACCAAGGTTTGAAAGGGTTGGCGAAATGATGGGATGGTCAAACCCGGGTGAGATTTGGGGCTGTGGACAGGCCAAAGGTTTAGTTGGGAAGAATTCATGGCTTGGCAAAAAACGGAGGTAACCGCTACCCGTAAAACATGAAACTGGTTGGTGCTTAAGTCAACCCAAAGTCACGGCCGGCCAGCAATTTCAGGAGGGTTTTGCGGTCAAAGCGTTTGCCGGAATATGGACACCAAGATCAATTGTGCGCAGTGACTGAGCCAGAAGTTCCCGCAGGGCCTCCGGCTGCATGCGCAAAACGCGCTTCACTATTGGGGATATTGGGGAGGCGCGGCCGTTGGCAGGCTGGCCGATTTGCTGGCATGCATTTTGCTAATTCATTTTTCGTTGCTTCATCGCTAACCATAAATTATCAACAGAGATTTAGGAACTATTGCCATGCAAAACAATTTACGCACCTTCCTCATGACCGCCGCCGCTGCCTGTCTGCCGTTGGCCGGCCACGCCACGATTCATACCTACGACAACATTAATCTGACGACGAGTCCGAATCCTAATGGCGGCAACAGCGATGGCACCGGGGTTTGGTTTAATGTGCTGACGGGTTACTCGGAAAGCCGTGGTTATTTTTTCCCCAACCCTTTGTTTGCCGATGGCCAGTTTTTTCTGGTGATGGACCAGACGTATGTGCAGACCGAGGCGGAAATTTATACTCAGGGTTTTTTCAGCCGGGGTAATGGCGTGATTTACGACAGCGCTTCCAATCTCAACCCGGCTTACTTTGGCGACGGCGCGACGATTGGTTCCGCCTCCGGCTACCAATCCCCCGGGGCGGGCTATACTGATCTGGGGCCGACCTTTGGTAATTGGACGGCGGGAGAGCATGGCTATCTGGGCCTCACGATTGGGGGCACGGGCGGCGCGGCGGATTATGGCTATGCGGAAATAACTTTAAACGCCGACTATAGCATTACTTTGCTGAGCATGGCTTACAACGATGTCCCGGGTTCATCCATTACCACCGTGGCCAGCGCCCCGGAACCGTCCACCCTGGCGTTGGTGGGACTGGCGGCAGTCGGCGGCTTCATTGTCCGCTGGCGGCGTCTCTGACCGGTAAGTGCTCACCAAGTCGGTTTTTACCCCGAAAACTCCATTGGCCTCCCAAAGGCCAATGGAGTTTGGCTTTCTGAGTAGATGCCTCTTTTGACTTGGTCTAAACGGGGAAAAGTCCGTATGGAATGGTTGGGCCATCATGGGGATGATAAACTAATGACGAAACCCCCTAAATTATCTCTGCAACCGCCCTTTATCCTTAATTGGCAGACATTCACTGGTCAAGCCCGCGCCAAGCTGTCCCGCATGAACCATAAACTGGCGGCGAGCGGTACGCTGCTGGTGCTGGCGGGCTGGTTGCCGACCTGCCATGCGGGGGTTGACCTGGGTTCGTCGGCCAACTTTGCCGTGCTGGGCGGAGCGGCGGTGACCAGTTCCGGTAACACGGTGGTAAATGGTAGTCTGGGGGTGAGCCCGGGCACAGCAATCACCGGGTTTGGACCGGGCACGGTAAACGGCGCGATTTATTCGAGTGGCCCTGTGGCTGGGCAGGCGGTCAGCGATGCGCGAGCGGCTTTCTCAGGGATTTTCAAGCAAGCCCCCGCCCAGAATCTGAGTGGTACAGACATCGGAGGGCGCACCTTCTTTTCCGGCGTGCGGAACTATGACGCCGCCGCCCAATTGACGGGCACGGTCACCTTGGATGCACAGGGTAATGCAAATGCGATATTTGTGTTTCAAATTGGGACGGCGCTCACGACCGCCAGTGCCGCCAAGGTGGAGCTAATCAATGGAGCGGTGGCGGCCAACATATTCTGGGAAGTGGGCTCCTCGGCCACCCTGGGCACGGGCACAGACTTTTACGGCACTATTTTGGCAGATCAGAGCATTACCCTGAACACGGGCACCAGTTTGATGGGACGTGCATTTGCCTTAAATGGGGCGGTTACGTTGAATGACAGCCTTGTCTCCATTTCCGCGGTGCCGGAAGCGAACACCGCATTGGCCGGCGCTTTCTGTGTGCTTGTTGCCGGGTTGGGCAACGGCCTGACGAAGCGGCAAAAGAGTGCGAGGAAGTCCGCCTGAAGCGGGTAGGGCGTTCCTAGCGGTTACCATGGGGGAGCTGCAATCAATTGGGTCAGCTGGGCTGTCAGTGGGGCGGGGATGCGTTTGGGTTTTTCCGAGGTGGTGGTGCAGGCATGAAAGGTTTCGGCCAGCAACATCACTTTTTTATCCGCAGAGAGAATACGGTGCCCGAAATTTACCCGCACGCCTTGTGCCAGGGTGGGCCAGACTTCAATGGTCAGAAGCTCGTCATAGCGGGCGGGCGCTTGATAGCGCAACCGGGCCTCAATCACTGGAAAAATGGTATCGGCCGCCTGCCACGCGGCCACCGTGCTGCCCAGACTGCGGAGGAATTCGCCCCGGGCGGTTTCGAGAAAATCCAAATAGCGGGCATGATAAACGTGGTTGCCGACGGTGCATTCGGCATAATTTACCCGATGTTGGTGATAAAAAACACTGACCATGGCCGTAGCGTAGGGGGCAGGGAAAAAAGTTCAACGCCCAAATTTCACGGTTGCACAAATTTGGTTTACGGTTATGTTCCTGTGGTAACGCGGTACGTTTGGCTGGTTCGCCAGCATGGCGTCAAAATCAGGATTTATCATGGCTGTAACCAAAGTTAGTTCAAAGGTTCATTTTGCATCGCACGGAACCTTAGGTGCCAACCACGACAGTGCGCCCAACGGCCGCTGGGTGCCGAACACTGACGTCTACGCCACTCCGCAAGGCTTGGTCATCAAGGCCGAGCTGGCGGGGATGAAGAGCGACAGCTTGGAAATCATCACCGAAGGAAGCCGCCTGCGCATTTCGGGATCGCGACCCGACTGCTGCCGGGAGCATCATTGCAATTTTTTAAAGATGGCAATCACCTATGGGCCGTTTGAAGCAGTGCTCGACCTGCCGCCGGGCTATGATTTGTGCCAGGCCAAGGCCATCTATGTGAATGGATTCCTGCGTATTGATGTGCCGATGGTGCATCCCATCCAGCCGAAGACGACCAAAATTCCGATTAATTGACGGTTCCTTTACAAAAACGGGTCGGAGAGAAAAAGCCGGTGAACTTTTTTATTTCCGGGGCATCTAATTAGTGTGGAAACGACGATACCATCGCCGGAGACGGAATTTATCAGTATTCTTGGGGTGGAAAAATCCGAGGTGCCCCCGCGCATTTCTTCCCGCTCGCTGCCAGATGTTCTGCCAATTTTAGGGCTGTCGGATATTGTGATTTTTCCCGGGGCCGTGGTCCCTTTGCTGGTGGAAACGGGCCCCAGTCTGAAGTTGATTGATGATGTGGTGGCCGGAGACCGGTTGCTCGGGGCGGTATTGCAGCGTCAAGCGGAAGTTGCCGAACCCGGTCCGGAGGACTTGCACAGTGTGGGGTGTGTGTCGCGCCTCTCGAAGATGGTCAAATTTCCGGATGGCACGGTGCGGCTCCTGGTGGAGGGGTTGTGGCGCATCCGGTTGCGCAATTACGAACTGCCGGCCCCCTACCTGAAGGCTTCTTACGAGTTGCTGCGGGATCAGACGGAGGACAGCGTGGAGTTGCAAGCCATGCTGCGCAACGCGCATAAACAGTTTCTCGACATTACCAAGCTTTCCACCGCCCTGGCCGAGCAGGTTAAAATCGCCGCGCTGAACACGGAGCATCCGGGACACTTTGCAGACCTGATTGCGGCGAATTTAAACCTGTCGCTGGAAGACCGGCAGAAATTGCTGGAGATGGTTTCGGTGCGGCAACGGTTGCAAACGTTGCTGCCCCTGCTCAATCGTGAGCAAGAAGTGCTGACCCTGAGCACCAAGATTCAGAGCGACGTCAATTCCTCCTTTGCGAAAAGCCAGCGGGATTTTTTCCTGCGGGAACAAATACGGGTGATTCAGCGTGAACTCGGGGATGCGGATGCCAATGCCGGTGAGATCAAATCTTTCCTCGATAAAATTGAGGGCACTCCCATGCCGGCCGAGGCGCGGAAGGCGGCGAGGCAGGAACTGGAGCGTTTGCAACAAACGCCGCCGGCGGCGGCCGAATACGGGGTCACGCGGAACTATCTGGACTGGATTGTCAGTCTCCCGTGGGAAAAATCCACGGAGGACAAGCTGGATCTTGCGGCTGCTGAAAAGATTTTGGACGAACAGCATTTTGGACTGGCGAAAGTCAAGGACCGGCTGCTGGAATTTCTGGCGGTGATGCAGCGGCGCAAGGAGATCAAAGGACCCATTTTGTGTCTGGTGGGACCGCCTGGAGTGGGCAAAACTTCCCTGGGCAAGAGCGTGGCCGAGGCCTTGGGACGCAAGTTTGCGCGCATCGCGCTGGGCGGCATGCGGGATGAGGCGGAAATTCGCGGCCACCGCCGCACCTATGTGGGGGCCATGCCGGGGCGCTTGATCCAGACGCTTCGCCGGGTGGAAAGCCGGAATCCGGTTATCCTGCTGGATGAAATTGACAAGGTGGGCGCGGATGGGCGCGGCGACCCCGCCGCCGCCCTGCTGGAAGTGCTGGACCCGTCCCAAAACCACACCTTTGTGGATCATTATCTGGACCTGCCATTTGACCTTTCCCGCGTGCTGTTTATTGCCACGGCCAACTGGCTGGAGCCCATTCCCGCCGCATTGCGCGACCGGTTGGAGGTGATTGAACTTCCCAGCTATACGGAGTCCGAAAAATTACAAATTGCCCGGCGGTTCCTGGTGCCCCGGCAACTGGCGGAGCACGGGCTAACCCGCCAGGAGGTGACCATTGCCGACCCGGCGCTGCGTAAATTAATCCGCGAATACACCCGCGAGGCGGGGGTGCGACAATTGGAGCGGGAGATTGCGTCCTTGTCCCGCAAGTCCGCCCGGAGGCTGATTAGCCAGGTTGGCACAGTCAAACGCCTCAAAGTGGACGCCGCGGATGTGGCAGGCTTGCTCGGGCAGGCGCCGCATGTGGCGGAGAGCGCGGAGAAAATCACGGAGTTTGGCATTGCCACCGGACTGGCCTGGACACCGGTGGGGGGGGATATTTTGTTCATTGAAGCCACGCGCATGCGCGGGCGGGGGCAATTGTTGCTGACGGGTTCCCTGGGCGAAGTGATGAAGGAGAGCGCGCAGACCGCCGTGAGCTATTTGCGCAGTCACAGCAAAAAGCTGGCCGTGGATCTGGAGGACCATGGGAAATACGACTGGCACATCCACGTGCCGGGCGGGGCCACCCCCAAGGATGGACCCAGCGCCGGGGTGGCGATCGTCGCGGCGCTGGCCTCGCTGCTGACCAAGCGCCGGGTGCGGTCCACGGTGGCAATGACGGGTGAGATCAGCCTGCGCGGCCGGGTTTTGCGGGTGGGTGGCATCAAGGAAAAGGTGCTGGCGGCGGCGCGGCATGGAATGAAGGAGGTTATCTTGCCTGAGCAAAATAAACCCGACTGGGACGACGTTCCGGCGGAGGTGCGCCAGCGGCTGAAAGTGCATTTTGTCCGACACATTGCGGAAATTTTTCCGCTGGCATTGGAGGCCGCATGAAGCATTGGAGGCCCAACCCGGGGCGGAGGCTGAGTGGGCGTTTAAAGCCGTTAGCGGCGGGAATGGCCTTCGTGCTGGCCGCCTGGGGCGTTGTGCGGGCGGATGAGGCATCAGATCCTTTTCAGCAGGGGCGGGAACTGGCCGGGCACTTGCTGGCGCAGCGGCCCAGTGAGGCTTATGCCAGTGGGGGAATGTTGAAAATCAAAGGTCCGGGCGGGTACCGGCAGGAAGCGGTGCTGCGTTGCGACATCACCTGCACGACCACTAATTGGAGCACCACCTACACGGTGGGGACGGGCGTTTGCGAGAGGCTGGTGATCGTCCATGCCGCGGGGGCACCGAATCGTTACGAACATCAGTTGCCCAATGGCCCGGTGACGGAGATATCGGGTGGTGATTTGATGACACCGTTGAGCGATTCGGATTTTTGGCTGGCGGATTTGGGTCTGGAATTTCTCCACTGGCCGCAGCAAAAGGTATTGCGCAAAGAGGTCAAACGCAGCCAGGGTTGCACGGTGCTGGAGAGCTGCAATCCGCATCCGGTGGCGAATGGTTATGCGCGGGTGATATCGTGGGTGGACACCGAAAACGGCGGGGTGGTGCAGGCCTTTGCCTATGATGCACGCAACCAGTTATGCAAAGAATTTTACCCCAAGGATTTCAAAAAGGTCAACGGCCAGTGGCAGGTGGGCAAGCTGGAAATGAACAATGACCTGACGGGTTCGCGCACGACTCTGGAACTCAATCCCAGCCCCAGCGCTGACTTACCACAGAAATGATTGCTGCGAGCCCAGCAGTTGGTCGCCGGCCCAAAGGCTGGTGCGCCAGGCAACCACTGGTCCCAGCTTGACGAAGTCCTCGCCGGTCAACGGAATTTCGGTCCAGTGACGGAATCGCCCCGGGTTCACGGTGATCTCCAGGGTCTTTGCCCGGGGGCCGCCATCCGGTCCCACGGCCTTGAGTTCCACCTTGATCTTGACTGGCTGGCCGGCAGGAGTGCGGGCTTTCCATAACACATCATAGCGAATCCCCGATATTTCGTTGGTGTGTGCGCGCAGATAAAACTGGTAGGCGTCGCGGTCGAACAGGCTGGGCGAGAGTGCATCATGGCCGGTGCGATTAAGGAGTAGCGGGAGAACTTTTACAATCGTCCCGGTGGGGACGGGTTCCTTTCCCGGGGTTTCCGTGGCCAAACCCAGGGAACCAAGCAGAAACAGGAATAAGCAAAGCCGGCGCATGGAGGGATGATAATTTTAAATGGTGTGAATTCAACCCTCATTTCCACCAAAAGCCGACGACTTGCACATCCGCCGGGCTGTTGCGGACGAGCAAGGCGATGTATTCGCGATGGTAATTGCCAATTTCAGCACTGACATGCACCTCAAACGTCCGGCTTTTCACGTCGCACACCTGGCTGATTTGCCCCATGAGCTGGGGATTGATGCCGGCGGCGGCAAGCTGGCCGATGTTGTGCAAGGGCAGGTCATCCTCGGTGCCATCCTGGCCATCGGGGCCGGAACGCAATTTGATGATGTCGGCCGCCACGTTGGCGTCCACGCCGGGAATGATTTGCAGGACATTGGCATCTGCTGTGTTGACGTTGATACGTCCGATGGAAATCGGGGTGAAAATATCCTTCAAGCCAAAGGGATAATTGGGCGCCTCGCCCGGGGAGTTGCCAAAAC
This sequence comes from uncultured Verrucomicrobia subdivision 3 bacterium, assembly GCA_903936645.1. GTDB lineage: Bacteria > Verrucomicrobiota > Verrucomicrobiia > Limisphaerales > UBA11358 > UBA11358. Next base: position 19,420 of record CAIZWI010000408.1, on the reverse strand, counting down.
CCAGTTTGTGTTGGAAGGCCGCCGGGGCGTGGTCGCCGGCCGAGCCGCCCCAGAACATTTCCGGGGTGACTCCCTTGACCAGCAGGAGTTCAGACAAATCATCCATCGGGGCGTTTTTGGCGAAAAATGGCGGGGTCTGGCCCTGGTAATAATCGCTCTCCGCACCGGCTGGCTTGGGTGAATCATCCGGATCAATCCAGTCGGCAATGGAATCCGCCACCACATTGATGCTGTCCGCATTAACGCCCATCACGGTGAGTGCCTGTTGGATCAGCATGGGATTGGCGCTGTTGATGTTCATTTTGCGCTCCTGATCAATGATCTTGAGGGAGTATTTGCCCTCGCCCATTTGAATGTCTTTGAGGGAGAAGCCGGACAAATCACTGTTGGTTTCGCCGCCGCTGCCCGGGCCGCCGGCCCAGATTTGATTGAGCGAATCATAGCCCTGATAGCCAGCGCGCATTTCCTCGGCCAGCACCCACCGGGCGGTCTCCACGCCAGCGCGACCGAGCCAGAGCATTTGCTGGTCCGAATCCGCATTGATCGCCAGGCGGGTCTCGATTTTCATGGAAAAGGCAAAGGCCGCCGCCAGCACGGTGAGGACGGCAATGGCGATCATCGCCACAATGAGGGCGATACCGGCCTTGGGTGTTGCGGTAGTCAGTTTCATTGGCGCAGACCGGAGACGGGGGGACGCTGGAGCACTGGAGGCGGGAGTTGGCCACCGCCGCCGCCCGGGGCACCGCCGGGCACTTGCAGAGCGCCGGGCAGGGTGTTGCAGGGCAGGGCAATCACCCGGGACAGGGACAGCTCTGGTCCGTCCAGGCCGTTTTCCGTGCGGCTCCCCAGCGTAAAGGCGACGCGTACCAGCGGAGGGATGGAGTTGGTGTTATCCCAAGCCTTTACCCACGCCATTTGATTGGTATCCCAGCATTCCACGCTAAATTCTTTCACATTGCGGGCGAGCACCAGCGGAGAGTTTTTTTCATCCTCATCCAACTCCATGAGAATGGGCCGCTGGCGCAGGACGAGGTTTTTCATCTGGTCCTCGCCGGGTTCCACGCTGTAGGTCAGGCGGCGCACGCTAAAGTCGCCAAATTTGCCATTGCGGGGAAAGACGTCTGGCAGGCGGGCCGTAAAACTAAAGGCGGCCTCGGTCCCGTCGCCCACCTCGAAGCTGTAATATTTCATGGAAGCCTGGAAAGACTGCACGCACATCAGCGACGTTTCGATCGTGCGGATGGCAATGCGCTCGCGCTGGGCCTGGGCGGCGGCTTGTTGCGCGACCACCGACGAGCGCACAATTAATATCCAGGTGGAATAAATCGTGGCCACCACCAGGGCAAAAATGGCCAGGGCCACCATTAACTCCAGCAGGGAGAAGGCGCGGGCGGGGCGGGGGGATGGCGGTTGGAGCAGCATGTTAATGGATGCCCATGCCGCCCCCATCCAGACTTCCCGGCGGAGATTCCGGGCGGAACAGCCGGGTGCTGATTTTGGAAAATACGGGGTTGCCGCGGGCCGGGCTGTAAATCGTGAAATCCACTTGAAAGAGTTTATTGGACTCCACCTCGATGCTGCGGGATTCCCATTTGTAACCCCGGTAGGTGTCGCCCAGCAAGTCGCCCAGATCCCCACTATCAGTGCCCTCCACGATCTTGTTGGTAATGGAGAGCGCGCTGGCCACCGCGCCCGCATCGACCTGGGGCCGTTGCAGCATCCGGGCATTACGCAGGGCGCCGGATACGAGGGTTAAAATGGCGAAGGCCGCGCTGAAGAAGATGGCAATGGCCACCATCACTTCCAGCAGGGAAAAGGCGGTGCGGGAGTTGGGCGGGCCGCTGCGTTCCAGCCGCCTCAAAATTGAGCGGTCAAAAGGACAGCCGGACCCTTGCCAGTGGCTGGCACGCTGATGCGCCACAAAGGGCGCGCTCCAAGCAGTTGGTGAAGCCGGTGGCGAGATTGTCGGTAGCAAATTCATCGAGTCACATCATCCACCACCGTGGGCAGGCCGGTGGAAAATTCCAGGGTGATTTTGCGCCACTGATCCCGGGCATGCAGCACAATGGTCATTTCATCGCTGGTGCCATCGGGAAAAAACCGAACCTTGCTCCATTCGGACGCGCTGAAATCCATGAGATTGATGTCCAGCATGGCAAAGTCCACGCCGGCTGGCAGTACGGAGGAAGTCACTTTGCCGCCGCTGGCACCGGCACCCCCGCCTTCGGTTTCGAACCGGCGTTCGCCTGGATGGAATGTTACCGCGACGGTGCGGTTTTGCATGATGGCCTGGCCGCGCGCCTGGAAGCATACATCCTGCAAATCACTCACGGCCTTGCGCATGCCATCCTTCTTGATGGCCGCGAGAATGGAGGGCACACCCATGGCCATGATCAGGCCCATGATGGCCACGACGACCATGATTTCGATGAGCGTGAAGCCGCGCTGGCGTGTATTTGACCCGGCCACATTCATTAGTGAATCTGAGAGATCAACCGGAACATCGGCAACAACAGGCTCAGCAGCAGGAAGCCGACAACCAGGGCGATCATGATGATCATGATGGGCTCGATCAGCTGCGTCATTACGCGCAGGCCAATTTCCAGCTCACCCTCGTAGGTGTCGGCGATGTTATTCAAAGCTCCAGGCACATCACCCGTTTCCTCGCCGATCCGGACTAGGTCCACCATGAGTTGTGGAAACACCTTGCTGGCGGCCAGTGGCTGGGCCAGGGTTTTGCCGTCGGTGACAGCCTCGCGGGTTTTGGCGATGGCTTCTTTTACGATGCGGTTGGGCAGCACCTGCTCGGTAATTTTCAAGGCAGTCAGCACGGGTACCCCGTTTTGGAGCAGCGTGCCCAGAGTGCGGGCGAACTGGCCAAACAGGTTCAATTTCACCACCTTGCCGACGACGGGCAGTTTCATCCGCACCTCATCCAGCTTGCGCGCGCCGGATTCGCTGGAGGAGAAGCGTTTGAACATGATGACCGCGAAGATGATCAGCAACCCCAGCAACCACCAGAACTGCAGGAGGAAATTACTGAATCCCATCAACATTTTGGTGGGCAGCGGCAATTCCACGCCGAAGCCGCTGAAAATGTTCATGAAGCGGGGCATCATAAAAAACATGAAAAAAGCAATGATGCCGGCCCCGACAATCATCACCAGCAGCGGATAAATCATGGCGGAAGTAAATTTGGCCTGCACTTCGGCGAATTGCGACAAATGGCCGGCCATGCGCCGCAAGACTTGCACCAGGGAACCGCTTTGCTCGCCCGCGCGGATCATGTTGACATAGAGATCGGAAAAAATATGTGGCTGCTTGGCCATGGCATCGGACAAACCCCGGCCCTCGGTGACTTCAGTTTTGAGGTCCCGGCTGACCTCGGCGGGGATGCCCTTGCTTTCCAGGTGGGTCATGCTGCCGAGGGCGGTGGTCAGGGGCATGCCCGATTGCAGCAGGTTTGCGAGCTGAGTGGTGTAGGTTGCGAGTTCCTGCATCTTCGGCTTGCGCTTCTCCTTGAGCTTGGCGCGCAGGGCGGGGGGCAGGAAGGCCATCAGATCCAGGGCCGGGCCCTTCACCTGGCCATCTGCAGTTACGATGGTTCCGGCCTTCGCAGCGTCCACCGCCAGGGGAAACAGCCCCAGACGCTGGATCTGGGCGAGGGCGGCCGGGCGGTCGGCGACCTCCAGGATCCCCTGAACCAGTTCCCCCGAGCGACGGCGGGCGCGATATGAAAATTGCGGCATAATCCCCTTGTTAATAACCGTGAGTGGTCAAAAGTTTCAAACCTTGCGGCGGGCGGTCATCGGGAGGACCTCATTCACACTGCCCCGGCGGTAACCCTGCAAATCCAGGGTGACATGCTGGTAACCCAGCTTGGCAATGGCGGTGGCAACGCGGGCCAGGGTGTCGCCGGCCAGTAATTGGGGGATCTCGGCGAGGGCAATTTCGATGCGGGCCAGTTTGCTCTGGGTGCCGCTGCCCTCATGATGGCGCACGCGCACCTCATAAAATCCGGCGTCGCGCAGCACGTTTTCCGCGGCTTCGATCATGGCCAATTTTTCCGGTGACACGGCCTCGCCGTAAGGAATGCGGGAGCTCAAGCAGGCCATTTGGGGCTTATCGGCCGTGGGCAGGCCCAGTTGCGCGGACAAGGCGCGAATCTCCGCCTTGGTCAGCCCGGCCTCCTTCAGGGGGGCGCGCACGGCAAATTCCGTCGCGGCCTGCGATCCGGGTCGAAAATCGCCCACATCACTGGCGTTCTCCCCGTAAGCGATCACGGCAAAACCTTCGGTCCGGGCGATGGGCGTGAGGTGCTCAAAGAGCTCGTGCTTGCAAAAATAGCAACGGTTGGCGGGATTGGCGAGATAGCTGGGATTATCAAATTCGGCGGTTTTCACCACGCGCACGGGAAAACCAAACCGCACTCCCAGTTCCAGCGCCTCGGCCAGTTCGCGGCGGGGCAGGCTGGCGGAATCCGCAATAACGGCCAGCGACCGGTCGCCGAGCACATCGTGCGCCACCCGCGCAAGAAACACCGAATCCACCCCGCCAGAATAGGCCACCAGACAAGAGCCATAACCCGCGAGGGTGCTTTGGAGTAATTCAAATTTGCTGGTCGTCACGTTATCAATTTGGCGCTTTTTGTTTGAATTGTCGAGCAGGGACGCAGTTGGGGCAAATCCAGACTTGACGCGCGGGGGATTTTCAGTTGGTCTTATTCACGTATGAAACGAATGATTTTAGCAGTACTGGCCGGGGCCGCAATCATTGCCACCGGGTGTGTGCACACGGTGAATGATTCCCACACCGGGGCCATCTGGTTCGGCAACGACAAGTTTGAGGGGCGTTACAACCGTTCCGTGGACCAAGTTTACAATGCCTCTGTGCGGGTGGTCAGCCAGAACGGCGCGCTGGTGTCTGAATTCATTCCGCATGACAGCACCAACGCCGTCCGCTCCTTGCAGGCGAGTGTGAATAATCGGAACGTGTGGATCCGGGTGGAAGCCGTTTCGACCTCGCCCGAAGTCACCTCCGTGCTGGTGCAGGCCCGCACCCATCTCGGAACCCGGGATGAATTGCTGGCCCACGAACTGGAAAAGGAAATCGCCCTGGCCTTGGTGCGCTAATCACGCTGCCGCCTAAATTACGCGGCCGACTTTCGGCTCGTTTTCGTTCCCTAAACCATTTCGGTTTTAAGACGGAAACGGGCCTTTTTATTTTTTCGGCCGCCGATTGGGGACGGTGGTAAAATCATTTGCCGTCCGCCGGGTCGGCCCCTAAAGTCTGCTTGCGGACGGATAAAAAACCAAATCGGAATTAAGGTGCAATGAATTATCTCTGGCTGGCGCTCATGGTGGGAGCCGTGCTCATTGGCGGGTATCAAGGCCATTTGCAGGAAGTGGCCGACAAAAGTTTTGAAATGACCGAATTTGCGGTGGTCAAGACGGCCTTTCCGTTGATTGGTATTATGGCGATGTGGCTGGGCATCATGCGCCTGGCCGAACGGGCCGGACTGGTGGCCCTGCTGGCCCGGGCATTACGGCCATTGTTGCGGCGGCTGTTTCCGGATGTGCCGCCCGAACATCCGGCGATGGGCTCGATGGTGATGAACATCGCGGCGAACATGCTGGGTTTGGGCAACGCCGCCACCCCGCTCGGATTGCGGGCCATGAAGGACTTGGAATCCATCAACCGCAATCCGGGAACCGCCACCAATGCGATGTGCACCTTCCTTGCGATCAACACCAGCTCAGTGCAATTGGTTCCGGTCACGGCCATGGCGATACTGGCCGCGAATCATTCCACCAATCCCTCGGCGATTGTGGGCACCTCCCTGGTGGCCACCGCCTGTGCCTGCATTTGTGGCGTGACCACCGCCAAACTACTGGCGCGGTTACCCTGCTTCAAGCTGCCGCCTCCCGACATTGCGAATGGGGCTTCCCTGGCGGGGGACGGGTCTGGCGCCACTTCGGCCGTGCGGCAGGCAGTGCTGAAACCTTTGCAATGGTGGGGAATGCTGATTTTGGCAGCCTTTTTTCTGTTTTTTGGCGGCTTGTTCGTTCATGCGGTGGTGGTGCCACCGGCGACCGCGGTGCCAACCTCACCGCTCGTTCGTGTGGTCAATGCGATTTCGCTGCTGCTGGTGCCATTGTTACTGGCGGGTTTTCCGTTGTATGCGGCCTTGCGCGGGGTCAAGGTCTACGAGGAATTTGTGGACGCGGCCAAGGAAGGCTTTGACGTGGCAATCCGCATCATCCCCTTTTTGCTGGCGATGCTGGTGGCCATTGGCATGTTTCGCGCGGCCGGGGGGATTGATATTTTGACGGGCTGGCTGGCCCCGGCCCTGCATTGGCTGGGGTTTCCGGTGGAGCTCCTGCCGATGGTACTGCTGCGGCCGTTGAGCGGTAGTGGTACCCTGGGATTATTCACGGAACTGACCAAGCAGTTTGGTCCGGACAGCTTAATTGCCCGGACGGCGGGGACCATTTACGGCAGCACGGAAACGACGTTTTACGTGCTGGCGGTTTATTTTGGATCGGTGGCCGTGCGGCGGACGCGTTATGCGGTCATCGCCGGACTGACGGCGGACCTGGTGAGTGTAATCGTGGCCATTGTGGTGTGCCGGGCCGTGTTTGGCTGAGATTAGACTGGCTGGTTATCGAGAGTTTCCCGAACTTTTTCGAGAAAATTCTGGATGGTGAAGGGTTTTTGCAGGAAGTGCAGGCCGGGTTCGAGCGCGCCGTGCTGGGCAATGATCTCGGCGGTATAACCGGACATAAACAGGGCTTTCATGCGCGGCTGGCTGGAATTTAATTGTTCGGCCAGGGTTTTACCATTCATCCCGGGCATGACGATATCGGTAATGAGCAGGTCGATCTGCCCCGGGTGCAACTCGGCCACGGCCACGGCGGTTTCGGGGGCGACAGCCCCAATCACCCGGTAACCATTTTTCTTCAAAGTGAGGACGACCAGATCCAAAATGTTTTGCTCGTCCTCCACGACGATGATGGTTTCCGTTCCATGCGGCGGTAGTTGCCGGGCGGGCGGGCTGGGTTGGGGCAAATTAATATCACTGGATCGGGGGAAGTAGAGCCGGAAGGTGGTGCCTTGACCGGGGGTGGAATCCACTTGGATCATGCCCTGGTTTTGTTTGACAATCCCAAAGACGGTGGCCAAACCGAGGCCAGTGCCCTTGCCGATTTCCTTGGTGGTGAAGAAAGGCTCAAACAGATGTTCCATGACCTCGGGAGGCATCCCCTGACCGTTATCCTGGATGGAAAGCTGGACATATTCGCCGGGCAGCACCTCGGTATCGGCGATGGTGTGCTGGGCTGACAAAACCACGTTGGCCAGCGTGATGGTTAGGCGGCCCTGGCCATGGATGGCATCACGCGCATTGACGGCGAGATTGGTGAGGATTTGCGTGATTTGGGAGGGATCCATGAGGACCAGCCACAATCCAGGGCAGGGTTGCCAGACCAGTTGAATGTTTTCGCCAATCATGCGTTGCAGCATTTTAGTGATGGCGGCCACCACCTCATTGAGGTCCAGTTCGCGGGCGCGGAAAATTTGTTTGCGCGCAAAGGTCAGCAACTGGCCGGTTAGTTCCGCGGAGCGGGTGGCTGATTTCTGAATTTCCTTCAATTCAGCCTGCAGGAGACTGCCCGGGATGGCGTCTTCCAGGGCCAAATCGGCATTGCCGAGGATGACCTGAAGCATATTGTTGAAATCATGGGCGATGCCGCCGGCGAGCCGGCCGACGGATTCCATTTTTTGGGACTGCAACAATTGGGCTTGCAAACGCTCGCTGGCCAGTTGGGCGGCTTTCTGCTCGGTAAGATCGCGGGCGATGGTCGATAAGAAACGGTCGGCATTTGAAAATCCGGCATGGACCATGATGGTTTGGTGCACGGGGATTTCACGTCCATCCTGGTGCCGCAGGGTGGTCTCGCCCACCCAGCTTCCCTGCAACTGGGCGGTGGGAAGGGATTCCTGCTCGAATCGTGCAACGGCGTCCGGTGGCAGCAGGCTCGACAGGGTAAGATGGGAGACCTCCTGAGCCGGTTCCAAACCAATCAGTTTTCGGCCGGCTGGATTAACGTGGAGCAGGCGGCCTTGGTAATCGGCAAAAGCAACCAGATCCAGCGTGGCCTCCATGACCACAGCAAGCCGGGCGCGCTCTTGCTCCAAGGCTCGTTGTTGTTCCAGGCGGGCGATGCGGCGTTTTAGCCGGAGATGGGTGATTTGCCAGGCCGCCAAGCCACCGCCAATACCCACCGTCAGCAACCCCAGCAGGCGAAAGGAGTACGTCTGCCAAAAAAAAGGGGTCATTACGAAATTCAGAACGACTGGGGTTTGGGTCCAGGTCTGATCATTATTGCACGCTTTAATTTGTAATTGGTAATCACCCGGAGGCAGATAATGCCAGGACAAGTTCCGGCGGTTAAGGATATGGACCCAGTTGTCATCAAAACCCACCAGGCGATAGGCAAAGTGGTTTTTGTTCGGAGCGCTATAACTTAAAGCCACTAAATTGACGGATAGATCCACACTGTCGGGTGCGAGGCGCAGGGCTTCGGGGCCCGGACTATCAAGATACCTAAGGCTCGTTGATGATTCGTTGAAACTAACCCGTTCAATCACAATCGGAGGGGGATTGGTGTTCAACTGGATGCGGGCCGGGTCCACGGTTACCAAGCCATTCATGGTGGCGAACCAGAGGTGCCTGTTGGAGTCACACAGTGCGGCGGGTTGGGTCCCTTGGTAGCAGCCGGCGGAATAAAGTCCATCACTGGCATCGAAAATACCCCAAGCCGGCGGCGGGCCGGCGGCCTGGACCATCTGTTGCAACTCGCCCAGCCGGGCGCGCATAATGCCCGTGTCCGTGTTAAACCAGAGCCAGCCGCGACCATCTTCGACCATGGAACCAACCACGCTGGCGGGGAAGCCCTGGCTGTGGCCAACGAGGGTGATTTTATCCTGGTGCCAACAGGCCAGGCCTTTGCCGATCACGCCGAACCACAAAAAGCCGGCCTGGTCGATGTAAATGGAATTTACGCGATTTCCCGGGAGGCCCTGGCGCAAACCGTAATGGGTCAAACGCAGACCATTGAGGCGGCAAAGCCCTTGATCAAAAGTTCCAAACCACAGGCTGCTGGCATTGGTTTCTTCGGCAAGACTGCTCACGCTGGTGCTGGTCAGGCCACATTGGGCACCCCAATTTATGGCCGCATCCCCGGTCACCAGCCCCAGACCGGTTCCGGTGCCCAGCCAGATGCGATGGTGGCTGTCCTCGAACAGGCAGTTCACGGATTTGCCCAGGCTGGCAGCGAGGGGGAACTCGCGCTGGTGTTTGTTTTCCTCAACCAACAACCCCCCTTGGGTGGTGCCGGTCCAGATGCGGCCTTGGGAATCTTTTAACAGGCAGCAGACATAATCTTGCAGGCGGTCCGCTGGGGGCGGCAGGGACGCCACCTTGCCCGCTTGAATGAGGGCGCTGCCGTGGCCATGGGTGCCGACTATCAGGTTGCCGGGAGACAACTCGGCCACCGTACTGACGATTTGACTGGGCAAACCCTGTTCCACCCCAATGGTTTGAAAGATGCGTGGTCGCAAACGGCTCAGGCCGCTGCAACTACCGCCCAGCCAGACATTGCCCTCGACATCCTCCAAAAGCCCCCAAGCGCTGTTTTGAATCAAGCCGTTGGTTTCATTCACCGTGGCATCGACTTCCTTGCCCGGAAGAAAACGTGTAAAGCCGCGCGAGGTGGATCCCAGCCAAATAGCCCCAGCCCGATCCTCCATCAGCACACGGGGGTTTTCGATATCCGGGGCGGTAAATTCCGACCGCCGACCATTTGTCCCATACCACACCAACTGACCCGGGGTGTAGGTCCAGATGCCGCCCTGCCGGGCACTGGTGGCGAGGAGTGAATTGCGGATGGTAACAGGGGGCCCCAGCCGAACCCAGCCCGAGGGGGTCCGCCGTCCGACAAAACCCCGGTTAGCCAGCCAGAGGGCTCCATCCCGGCGATCGGTGAGGCAAAAGGTTCCGCTAGCAGCCAGGCCGGCGGGACGGGGGGCGGGAAGGAGTTGGTCTTTTTGGATGGTGAACAGCCTTCCATCATATGTCCCCAGCCAGACTTGGCCAGCGGCGTCCTCCGCCATGGAGCGGGCGGGAGTGTTCGTGCTCCCAATGGCCCGCCACCGTTTGTTTTCGTAGACACCAAGGCCTAAATCCGTGCTGGCCCATAAACGGCCTTCACGATCGGCAAATAAACAAGGGACATGGCTGTCCAAAATGGCGTGTTTCAACCCTTGGCCGAAAGGCTTGAATTCATTGCCATTGAAGCGGTAAACTCCTTCGCCGGTGCCAATCCACAAATAACCATCCGGGGTCTGGGCCAGACTATAGGCGGAACTTTCGGGGAGACCGTCGCCCTCCAACCAGTTTTCGATGAGGAAGTCGGGATTTACGGTTCGGATTTGGCCGGCCCGGGCCACGCCCAGCTGACCGCTAATAATTAGCAGCACCCACGCCAGCCGTGACATAAGAAGGTGCCTCAGGCCGCGAGCCGATCGGGCTGGCGGAGAGTCATTTACCCAGAAATAATTTAGCAACCCAGTTTTGATGTGCAAAAAATGCCTCAGCATTCTACGGGGCCGGACCATTTTTTCAATCATTGATCCATATTGATTTGCGCGACCAGAAGCATGCTTTCTTTAAAGGTGGCTTTTACATTCCCGGTTGGAACTGTTACTTGAGAGTGAATATGACCAAGAGCGCAAGAAACGTTCAGCGGTGGGGACGGGTCCAGCCCGGCCTGATGGTCTGGCTAGTGTTTTTATGCGGACCGGTTGTGACGGCGGTTGGAGGGGGGCCCCTGAGATTGATCCAGACCGCCGCCGAGGTGCGGGGATTGTCCTCCACGGAGGCGAATCAGCATTATCCGGTCCGTTTGCGGGGTGTGGTGACATTTTATGACCGGGCCATGTTCTGTCATTTTATCCAAGATGTCACGGCGGGGATTTATTTGCAGCAAACCAACCTACCCAAGCTTCTGCCCGGGCAATTAGTGGAGGTGGAGGGGGTGACCAGTGGCGGTGAATTCGCGCCGGTGGTGGCCCCCCGACGCATTCAAGTATTGGGTGAGGAACCGCTTCCGGTGGCGCGTCCAGTCTCCTATGAGCAATTGACCAGCGGGGAGGAAGACAGCCAGCGGGTGGCGGTGCAGGGTATTGTCCGGGCAGTGGCGGCCGATCCAGTCACCAAATATGATATTTTGGAAATTGCCGCCGGAGGGGGGCGCTTCAAAGCCATGATAGCCCCACAAGCGGGCGTTGGCCGGGATCAATTGGTGGATAGCACGGTGCTGGTCCGCGGGGTGTGTGCCAGCCATTTTAATTTACAGCGGCAATTGTTTGATGTGCGGTTGTTGGTGGCGCAACCAAAAGATGTGACCGTGCTGCAGGCAGCGCCCACCGAACCCTTCAGGCTGCCCACGTACTCGATTGAACAATTATTGCAATTCACCCCGCATGGCCCATTTGGGCACCGGGTAAAGGTGCAGGGGGTGGTGAGTTACCGGCTGGACAATGTTCTGTACCTGCAGGACGGGCAGGAGGGTTTATACGTGGAAACGACGCCCTCCGGTTCCCTCATGCCGGGGGATCAGGTGCAAGTGGTGGGTTTTCCGTCCAAGGGGGATTACACGCCCATGTTGCAGGACGCCATTTTTCGCAAGTTGGGACACCAGCCCCCGCCGGTGCCGGAGGCGGTGACTGAGGATGACGCGCTCAAGGGAATTTACGACTGCCGGTTGGTGCGCATCCAGGCCACCTTGCTGGACCGGGCCCGGCACAGCCGGGAACAGGTTCTGGTGCTGCAAGCGGGCGGATTTATTTTTCACGCCTACTTGGAACGGACTAACATCGGGGTGGATTTGGCTTATTTGCAAAACAACAGCCGGGTGGCGGTGACCGGGGTGTGCCGCATTGAGCCGGGTAATGTCTGGCAACCCGGCGCGGACTGGCGGGCCAAATCATTCCGGCTGCTCATGCGGACGCCGGCGGATATTTATGTGCTGGCGGAACCCCCTTGGTGGAATGCAGAGCGCATGCTTGGGGCGGTGGTGCTTTCGGGTGGGGTGGGTTTTACCGCGCTGGCTTGGGTCGGGATTCTGCGCCGGCGGGTGCATAAACAAACGGCGATCATCCGGCAACAACTGGAGGCGGAGGCGGCTTTAAAACAGCGCTATGAAAATCTCTTTGAGAATGCGAGTGATGTGGTGTTCACTCACGATGCTGCCGGGGTGATCACTTCCATTAACCGGGCGGGGGAGCAATTGCTGCGCCGGCGGCGGGAGGAGATTTTGGGGCATAATCTGCGCGCGTTCGTGGCGGAGGAACAGCGGGAGGCCGTCGGTTTGTGGCTGGCACAGGCCAATGACGGTCCGGAGTTGACCTTGGTGGAATGGGATTTTATGAACGGGGAAGGCCAGCGGCTCCGGCTGGAAATCAGCGCCCGCCTCATTGAGCAGGCCGGCCAGGCACCGGAAATGGAGAGCGTGGCGCGGGATATCACCGAACGCAAGGGGTTGGAACGCGAGATATTGGAAATCAGCAACCGGGAACAGCGCCGGATCGGGCATGATTTGCACGACGGGGTCTGCCAGCAGTTGGCCGCCATTGCCTATCGGCTGGACATTTTGGGTGATCAACTCCAGGAAAAAGGCGTGGCGGAATCCGCCGAGGCGGGTCGTATTGGCGAGTTGGTGCAGGCGGCGATGCAACAAACGCGCGGGGTGGCCCGCGGTTTGTTTCCGGTCCGACTCGACGAGAGTGGGCTGACCTCGGCTCTCGGCGAGCTGGCGGCAAACACGAGTGAATTTTTTGGCATGCAATGCCAGTTTCACGGAGAGGAACTTGCGTGGGCGCTCGACAAATCAGTGTCGCTCCATTTGTATTACATAGCCCAGGAAGCGATATCCAATGCCATCAAGCATGGGCACGCCAGTGTGGTCACGGTAACCCTCACGGAGACGCGGGAACGGTTGTTACTGACGGTGCAGGATAATGGCCGGGGCTGGCAAATGTTGGCGGCCAATCCGACCGGCATGGGCATCAGGATCATGCGCTACCGGGCCCGCATGATCGGGGGGACTTTGGATTTAAAAAGCCAGGTGCCGGGCGGCACCCAAATTACCTGCGCGCTTTACACCGCCGCTGAAAAACCCCATGGTATTGGGTAAATGACGGACCATACCAGCCCGACCAGCAGCGCCTCGAAATCCGGTGTGCCTGCCAAGAGCCGGATATATATCGTGGACGATCACACCATGTTTCGCGAGGGGATGAAGCACTTGATTGAGCGGGAGCCGGACCTCACGGTTTGCGGGGACGCGGCGGGCGTGGAAGAAGCCTTGAAGAGCATCCCGGAATTAAAGCCCGATCTCGTCATTGTGGACCTCTCTTTGTCCGGCAGTCCTGGTCTGGATCTGATCAAGACTTTGAAAACCCAATACAGCGGGCTGCCGGTGCTGGTCGTTTCCATGCACGAGGAATCCCTTTACGCGGAGCGGGCGCTTTACGCCGGCGCTGCGGGTTACGTGATGAAGCAGGAGCCGGCCAAAACCGTGAAGGTGGCCATTCGCAAGGTGCTGGGCGGGGACATGCATCTCAGCGAGAAAATGACCACCGCCCTGCTGGGCAAAGCCATGCGCCGGGGGGCGGCCGCGGCGCCGGTTTCGCCGATGGAAAAATTGAGTGACCGCGAACTGGAGGTCTACCGGATGCTGGGCCAGGGGAAGATGACCCGGCAGATTGCCGAGGAACTTAACCTGACCATTGCCACCATCAATTCCTTCCGCAATCGCATCAAGGAAAAACTGGAGTTCAAAAATTCAGCCGAGATGGTGTTGAACGCCATTCAATGGTCCCGGGAGGGATCCTGATCCCGGGGGCCGCCGTGAGGATGACGCATGGAAAATCTCAACCATTTATTTGCCAAAAACCAGTTGTGGTCGGGTGAAATCCGGCAGCGGGACCCGGATTTTTTTCTTAAATTATCCCGCCAGCAATTACCGGCCTATTTGTGGATCGGGTGCTCGGACAGCCGGGTGCCGGCTAATGAGATTGTGGGCTTGCTGCCGGGGGAACTATTTGTGCACCGCAATATTGCCAATGTGGTGGTGCATACGGACTTGAACTGCCTTTCGGTGATGCAGTTCGCGGTGGATATTTTAAAGGTGCGTCACATTATGGTGGTGGGGCATTACGGTTGCAGCGGGGTGCAGGCCGCCCTGAGGGGTGACCGTGTGGGACTGAGCGACAACTGGCTGCGGCACGTGCAGGACGTGCGGCAGAAGCATCAGGCGGCCATTACCAAACTGGGGTCTGACACCCTGGCTGCCGACCGTTTGTGCGAGCTGAACGTGATTGAACAGGTCGCCAATGTCTGCGAGACCACGATTGCCCGCGACGCCTGGGAACGAGGCCAGCCACTGACGGTTCATGGCTGGGTCTATGGGCTTAAGGACGGGCTCATTCGCGATTTAAAAACCTCGGTGAATAATTTTACAGCGACCCCGGCAGTCTATAAGGCGGCGGTGGCGGCACTGGGATGAGCATGGCTGGATGGACCGGCCGGGCATGATGCCGGCAGCGCGGCAGACCGTTGGCCTGCCGATTTGGGGCTTCGCTGAGGCCGGCTAAATTTGCTTGTGAGGACGTGGTGTGTTGACTCACGGTTCAATCCAGCCAACAAATCCTTGCCAAACGCCAATTCCCTTCCAAAATCAGCTGCGTTTCCGGCGGCCGGCAAATGAGATCGGCGCGGGTCCGGTGCCAACATTGACCATCATGAATTCATCCGCAGTGCAGCAACGGCTGGCAGTTTGTTCCTGGTCCCTGCAACCGGCCGATCCGTATGACTTGGCCGACAAAGTGCTGGCCACCGGGCTGCGGCGCGTGCAACTTGCGCTCGATCCCTTGCGGACCATGCCGGTCCCCTGGGGGCAAACACTTGATGTCTTGCGTAAAGCGGGGATCGAGGTGGTTTCCGGAATGTTTGGTTGTGTGGGGGAGGACTATGGCACACTCGACTCCATTCGCGCCACTGGCGGCATTGCCCCCGATTCGACGTGGTCGCAAAACCTACTTAACATCCAGGCCACCGCCAGGCTGGCGGCCGATTTGGGCTTAAATCTGGTCACTTTTCACGCGGGCTTTGTGCCGCACGAGCCAAGTGATGCCACTCATGCGAAAATGCTGGATCGTCTGGCCGCGGCGGCGGATGTTTTTGCCGCCCACAACCTGCGGCTTGGTTTGGAAACCGGTCAAGAGACCGCCGCCTCAATGGTCACCTTCCTGGCGGCCCTCAATCATCCCAACGTGAGTGTTAACTTCGATCCCGCCAATCTCATTCTCTATGGTCAGGGTGACCCGGTGGCCGCTGTGTTGCAGTTGGGCTCCGCCATCCGCCAGGTCCATATTAAAGATGCCCGGCATACGCGGGTGCCGGGGACTTGGGGCGAAGAAGTTCCCGTGGGTACGGGCGAGGTGGACTGGCCGGGCTTTTTTCGGGCGCTCAGACAAATCAATTATTCTGGCGATTATGTCATTGAACGCGAGGCGGGCTCCCAGCGCGGCCTCGATGTTTGTCTGGCGCGGGAGTTGGTGCGGAAATTGGCCCCTTAAATTTTACATGTCAAGTACTTCACCCCCCATCTCAAATGACCCCGTCAGGGTGGCGGTTGTTGGACTCGGCTTTATGGGCGTGACGCACCTGCGCGCCTATTTGGACAATCCCCGCGCCCAAGTAGTGGCCGTGTGTGCCCCCGGCCGGCGACCTGTGAATGGAGTTTTGGCGGGGGTCGCGGGCAATATTCAAAAATCAGCGGACATCCACTTGGGTTCGGCGGTGAAAGTTTATCAGCAATGGGCGGATGTACTGGCTGATCCCGAGGTGCAACTTGTGGATTTATGCACGCCCACGCCAGTGCATCCCGAACAGGCGATCGCCGCGCTGCAGGCAGGGCGCCATGTGCTGTGTGAAAAGCCCCTGGCCCGGACGGCAGCGGCGGCCCGCACCGTGCTGGCGGTGGCAGAACGCTCCCCGGGCCAGCTCATGCCGGCCATGTGCATGCGATTTTGGCCGGGTTGGAGCGGGCTCAAGCAGGTTGTGGCCGGGCGGACTTATGGCCGGGTGCTCGCCGCGCGCTTCCGGCGCGTGTCCGCAATGCCGGCCTGGAGCCGTTCTGGCACTTACGCCGGGGGGGCGGATCTGGGGGGGGCATTATTCGATTTGCACATTCATGACACTGATTTTGTAAACCACCTCTTTGGCCGCCCGGCCAGTGTTTTCACCACGGGAGTGGTCGATGCCGATGGTGTTATCAACCACGTTTTTACCCAATATCAGTTTCCCGAAGGTCCGGCGGTGTGCGCGGAGGGCAGTTGGCTGCTCGGGCAAGGTTTCAACATGACCTGCACCCTCTATTGTGAGCGCGGCACCCTGGATTACGACCTCGCCCGCGGGGCGGAGGCACTGCTGGTAATGGAGCCCGGCCAGCCGTCGCGAGTTGTCCCGCTGGCCGCCGGGGATGGTTACACGGGCGAGATCGATTACTTTTTGGACTGTGTGGCGAACCAGCGCGCCCCGTTCATGGTCACCGGGCGCGATGCCCTCACGGCTCTGGAAATCTGCGAAGCGGAGGAAAAATCCTTGCGCAGCGGCAAACTGGTGAAACTCTGACTTTCCATTTACAGCGCGAACAGACACCTTTCTCCCCGCCATGAGCAACTCGCATCGGTTCAAACTGTTCGTGATGATGGTCCTGGAATTTTTCATCTGGGGCGCGTGGCTGCCGCTTATCTTTGGTTACCTGCCAAGCCTGGGCTTTACGCCGGGGGAACAGGCTTGGATTCTGAATGCCTTTCCCATCGCGGCGGTGGCCGGGATGTTTTTTAGCAACCAGTTTTGCGATCGTCATTTCGCGGCTGAGAAGTTCCTCGCTTTCAGCCATTTGGTGGGCGGTCTGGCGATGCTGGGCCTGGTCTTCACGAAGAGTTTCTGGCCCTTCTTTGGCCTGATGCTCACCCATTGTTTGCTTTATGTTCCGACGCTTTCCATCGCCAATTCCATCGCCTTCGCGCACATGCGGGATCCCCAAAAGGAGTTCGGCCTGGTCCGGGTGGGCGGGACCCTGGGCTGGATTCTGGCCGCGTGGCCATTCACACTCATTCTTGTCGACTGGCCGAAAGTTCACGCAGCGCATCCGCAGGGCTTGGTGGATTGGCTGGGCACGGCGTTGAATTCCGGGCTGACGGGCGAGGCGCTGAAATCAGCCACCGTCTGGACCTTTGTGGTGGCGGGGGTGGCTTCGCTGACCCTGGCCGCTTTTAGTTTTTGCCTGCCGCATACCCCGCCAAAACCAGCCGGGGCGGGGGCAGGCGAAAAACTGGCCTGGCTGAAAACTCTCAAATGGCTAAAACATCCTTTTGTGCTGGTCTTGTGGGGGGTGGCTTTGGTGGATTCCTTCGTGCAAAACGTTTATTTCAACTGGACGGGTTCCTTCCTCGGCACGGTCCGCCAGGACGGCGGGGTGGGCGTGGCTGGTAATTGGATCATGCCGGTGATGAGTCTGGGACAGGTGGCGGAAGTCCTCACGATGTTTATTCTCGGCGGCACCCTCAAACGGTGCGGCTGGCGCGTGACCTTGATCATCGGCATTCTTGGCCAGGCGGCGCGATTCGCGACTTATGCCCTGTTTCCGGAACACCGGGAATTAATCATCCTTGTCCAATTGCTGCACGGCATTTGTTATGCCTTTTTCTTTGCGACAGTTTATATTTTTGTGGATGCCTATTTTCCCACGGACGCCCGGTCCAGCGCCCAGGGTTTATTTAATGTCATGATTTTGGGCGCGGGGGCCATGCTGGCGAACACCCTTTGTCCGTGGCTGATGCAAAATGTCTTTACGCATGCCGGCCGGGTGGATTTCCGCGGCTTGTTTCTGGTTCCCACGATTTGTTCCGTGGTCGCGGCCCTGGCTCTCGCCCTGTTTTTTCATCCGCCGAAAGTGCCCGTCAGGTCTTGAAATATCAATAAATCCTTCCACCCCCCATGATTACTCCAATCCATTTCCTCAAACCACCATTTTGCTGGTTGATGGTATTCACTGCCTGCCTGGGCTTTTCCGCGACTGGCCAGGAATCAAAATCAACGGATGCTAAAAATCGGGATAACCATCCGCCGGCCGGATTCACGGCGCTGTGGAACGGCCGGGATCTGGCTGGGTGGTGGGGGGCCACCACCGAGGATCCCCGCCAATATGAGGCCCTCGCTCCCGCTGACTTTGAGCAAAAGCGCCGGGCGAGTCTCGATGATATCCGCCAACATTGGTCCGTGCAGCAGGACGAGTTGGTAAATGATGGCCAGGGACTGTTTCTCACCTCGGAGAAATTCTATGGGGATATTGAATTGCTGGCGGATTACAAGACGGTTCCCCTGGCCGACAGCGGGATTTATTTGCGGGGCTGTCCGCAGGTGCAAATTTGGGACTCCACGGAGCAATCCAAATTTGCGCTCGGTGCGGACAAAGGCTCGGGCGGTTTGTGGAACAACAGCCCCGGGGCACCGGGCAAGGATCCGCAGGTGCTGGCGGACCGGCCTTTCGGCCAATGGAACCATTTTCGCATCGTCATGGCCGGGTCACGGGTGTGGGTTTGGTTAAACGGTCGGCAGACGGTCAACGGGGCGGTGCTCGAAAATTATTTCGACCGCAAGCTGCCGGTGCCGGCGCGCGGTCCGGTGCAACTCCAGACGCACGGGGGTGAAATCCGCTGGCGCAATGTCTTTATTCGTGAGTTGGGCAGCGATGAGGCTGATACCTGGCTGCGGGGCACCGATCCGCAAGGGTTTAATTCCGTTTTCAATGGCCAGGATTTCACCGGGTGGGCCGGGCCCTTGGATTGTTGCCGCGTGACGAATTCGGCCATCCTTTGGCAGCACAACAAAGGAGGGACGATTTACACGGTGGCGGAATATACCAACTTTGTCGCCCGCCTGGAATTCAAGCTTCCGCCCGGCGGTAACAACGGTCTGGCCATCCGCTATCCCGGCCAAGGTGACACCGCCTACGTGGGCATGTGTGAATGCCAGGTGCTGGATGACAATTATGAAAAGAGCACCGGCGAAAAGATTGACCCGCGCCAGGCCCACGGCTCTGCCTACGGCATGGTGGCGGCCCTGCGTGGTTATCAGCATCCCATAGGCGAGTGGAATTACGAGGAGGTTACCGTGGTGGGGCCCACCATCAAAGTGGAATTGAACGGCACCCAAATTCTGGATGCGGACCTCAGTCACGTCACCGAGTTTATGCACAATTCGGCGCATCCGGGCAAGGACCGCACG
>CAIZWI010000407.1 GCA_903936645.1 uncultured Verrucomicrobia subdivision 3 bacterium | reverse complement strand
GCAGCCATTTGTTCAGTTTCCGATGATGGATCAACAGGATTTTGCCTGCGTGAACCACAAAGATTGCGACCGTGAAATCAATTTTTTCGTGTATGTGCGCCATGTAACAAGGTTCCCCAAATCCCCTCCAGCATACCGTAAACCAGGTCCCCCGCCAAATAACAAAACGGTGACCTTCCGTGAGGTTTTGCCCCACCGCCGGAGACGGTTTAAGCCTGAGGGATCATGGATCGCCGCCAAGCTGCGCCTCCCTCGCACCAGCATGCCCTTGGCCTTGAATATCCGCCGGCTTGTCCGCCCCAATCGGCACGACTTGGAAGTTGCGGGGTGAAGTTTCCCTGAATTTTGCAGTTTGGATTTTGAATTTTATTTTCCCGCTTGACGAATTGGTCATGTCTTGCGAATATATCCGTAGCAGATACATCCGTAAGCATACTAATTTGCATGGCCACGATTCAAAATCATCCCGAGGAGTTTCTGCCGCTCACCCCGGCGGTGTTTCATGTGCTGCTTGCCCTCGCCGACGGCGAACGCCATGGCTACGCCATCATGCAGGAGGTCGCCACCAGCACCAGCGGCCAGATCAAAATGGGCCCGGGCACCCTGTACGGCACGATCAAGCGCCTGCTGGAAATCCGGCTCATTGAAGAATCCGAGGAACGCCCCGACCCCCGGCTCGATGATGAACGCCGGCGCTATTACCGGCTCTCCGGCATGGGCCAGCTTGTCGTGCGCGCCGAGGCCGAGCGTTATGCCGCCATGGTCGAAGTCGCACGGGGCAAACGCCTACTTGGCAAGTCGCTGAACCCGGTCACGTTGGGAGGCCTGGCATGAACCCGGCGAATCCGTCTGTCCGGCAACCTCCATGGCAATTCTCCCAGCGATTGTACCAGCGGCTGCTCGCCGCCTATCCCCGGTCGCATCGCGAGGCATACGGTCCCGCCATGGCCCAATTGTTTCGTGACCAGTGCCGCGATGCCTGGACCGAAGGCCGCGGCTGGGGCCTCCTAACCCTCTGGTGCCGCACCCTGCCGGACTTGCTCAAAACCTCCTTCCTCGAACGCTGTGCCACCCTCCACCCCGGAAAATATATGTCCACCAAACTCCACTCCCTGTTTAACCCGGGCCGTGGCCCCCTCCTGACCTTTGGCATCGTCTTTTCCGTGGTCTTTCTGATTACTTTCGTCCTGGCGGTGGTGGTAACCTTCATCCTGCCCGAATCCTACGCCAGCACCGCGCGCATCAAAGTGGAATCGGATATGGGGGATAATAGCTACACCACCGGTGGCCCGGCTGATCACGTGCCTTCTTACGATCCCTATTTTATCCAGACCACCTTCGAAGTCATCCAATCGCAACTCGTCTTGAGCAATGTCGTCATTGCCCAGAACCTCAATGTGAAATGGGGGAAACGCTATTATAACGGGCACACGCTGAAGCTGACCGAGAGCATGGATATTCTGAAACGGCGCCTGGTGCTGGCCCCCGTGCGCAATACCAAGCTCATCACCATCACGGTTTATGATGAGGACCGCCAGGAGGCCGCCGACCTCGCCAATGCCGTGGCTCACGCCTATGAGGACTACCGGTTGCAATCTCGCAAACAACTGTGCCAGGCCGGTCTGAATGCCATGACCGAACAAGTGAAAGCAATCGATGCCAGCCTGGACCGGCTCACGGCCGAGACGGAAACCCTGCGCCTAAAATATGGCATCCCTGAAAATGTGGATTTGCTGCGGGCCAAATATGAGGAACAATTCATCGATGGCAAGCGCACCTATGACGCACTCCAAACCCAGTTGACCCAACTGCAAGGTTTGAGCCCGGTGAAATTGCGCGAGGTGCTGCCCACGGTAACGTCTGACACCATGTTGTCGGATTTCTTGCGCAAACTATATACCGCCGAGCAAGTACTGGTGACCATCACCAATGACTACGCCCCCGCTGACTTGCATGTCACCCGGCTGGTATCCACCATCAACGAACTCAATCGGGAGATTGATGCGCGGGTGGCCGGCATCATGGCCGCCTTGGACAGTGAGGTGAAATCCAAACGCGCCGCCCTGGACTCCTTGCAAGCCTCGGTTGATGACGCGCTGCAGAAATCCAAAACCACCCCCGAAACCCAGACCTACTGGGACAAAAAACGGGAATTGGCGGGACAAACGGAATTTCGCAAAACCCTCGCGGCTAAAATCGACGCCGCCAAACTGGAAATGCTGATCCCGCACCAGGGCCTGGTGGGGATCATTGACAATGCCGAACCCGGCCAGTTCCCCGTCAAACCCAACAAACCGCTCAACCTCGCCATCGGCGCCGTGCTCGGTATTTTGCTGGGGACCGTGGCGGGCTCGCTCGCCGCCCTCGTGACCCGTCGGCTCGCCCGCCGGCTGCCCCAGCCCGTGCTGCAATCCTAGTGACTTCCCGGCCCAGCTGGGCTCGACGGGTAGCATCAGGAAACCTTCCCGGGTTCGGACCGGCTTAACCAAGTGGACTTCCTTTTCTACCAGTTCCACCACCCACACACTGCCGTCGGGCTGGCGGGAGGCATCAAAGGCCATGCTGGGTGGAAATTATTCTACGGAACAACTGCGCCCCTGCTTGGCAGCAACCCCTTTCATCGGGGGATCACCCCCGATTTTGTAATGGTTTCACAGGGCCTTCCGCAAGCACTTCAACCGCCCAAATAGGCGCTCTTCACCTGGGGATTCTGCCGCAGTTTGGCGGATTCATCGGACAAGATAATGCGGCCGGTTTCGAGGACATAGCCGTAGTGGGAAATTTCCAGGGCCAGATTGGCGTTTTGTTCCACCAGCAAAATGGTCAGGCCCTGCTGGCGGTTGATCTCCACGATTTTCTCGAAGATGGTTTTGACCAGCAAGGGGGCGATGCCTAACGAGGGTTCATCCAGCAGCAGAAACCGGGGCTTGCTCATCAGCGCCCGGCCAATGGCGAGCATTTGCTGTTCGCCCCCGCTCAACGTGCCGGCCACTTGTTCGGCCCGCTCTTTCAAGCGCGGAAACGTGGTGAAAACGAAGTCGAGTTCCTGCCGGATGACCGCCGCGTTGGTTTGCAGGTAAGCCCCCATGCGGAGGTTTTCCATCACCGTGAGATTGGCAAACACCATGCGGCCTTCGGGCACATGGGAGAGGCCACGCTTGACGATTTCGTGCGGCGGCAGCCCGACCAGGCTGCCGGCTTCGTAAATGATTTCGCCGGACTTCGGCCGGATCAGTCCGGAAATGGCCCGCAGGGTGGTGCTTTTACCAGCCCCGTTGGAGCCGATCAGGGTGACAATCTGGCCCTGATCCACGCGCAGGGAAATCCCGTGCAGGGCGTTGATGGCACCGTAGCTGACCGCGAGATTTTTTATTTCTAGCATGGATTCAGTGGGGTGCCGTGGCTTCTTCCCCCAAATACGCCTCAATCACTTTCGGGTCTTTGCGCACGGCCTCGGGCGTCCCCTCGGCGATCTTGACCCCGTAATCCAACACCGCCACGCGGTCGCAAATGCCCATCACCACCCGCATGTCGTGCTCGACCAGCAGGACGGAGATATGAAATTTCTCCTGAATAAACCGGATGAGCCGGGTGAGTTCGACTTTCTCGGTGGGATTCATCCCGGCGGCCGGTTCATCGAGGAGCAGGAGCTTGGGACGGGTGGCCAGGGCGCGGACGATCTCCAAGCGCCGTTGGTCCCCGTACGGGAGGCTCCTGGCTTCATGGTTCCGGGCCTTGCTCAGGCCAAAGATTTCCAGCAGTTCGAGCACTTCGCGTTCCACTTCCGCCTCGCCTTCGCGAAAGCCGCGGCCCCGCCAGAGGGCGTTAATAATGCCGTGCGGACGGTGCAACTGCACGGCGGTGCGCACATTATCAAACACGCTCAGGCTGGCAAACAGGCGGATGTTTTGAAACGTGCGGGCAATGCCCCGCCGGGCAAGTTGATGCGCTTTGAGCCCGCCAGTGGCACGACCATTAAAAGTAATGTTGCCGGAAGTGGGCTGATAAACCCCGGTAATCAGGTTGAAGGCGGTGG
This sequence comes from uncultured Verrucomicrobia subdivision 3 bacterium, assembly GCA_903936645.1. Lineage (GTDB taxonomy): Bacteria > Verrucomicrobiota > Verrucomicrobiia > Limisphaerales > UBA11358 > UBA11358. The sequence continues at coordinate 23,621 of CAIZWI010000407.1, read as the reverse complement.
TTTTGCCCGCGCCATTGGGACCGATGAGTCCGACGAGCTCGCCGGTGCCGATCGCAAAGTTCAACTCGGACACGGCCGTCAAGCCGCCGAAGCGAATGGTGACTTGGTCGAGTTGGAGCAGGGGGTTCATGCGGCTTTGGTCCGGCCGAAGCTGAACAGGCCCTGGGGCCTGGCGATCATCAGGAGGATGATCAGCAGGGCATAAATAATCATCCGGTATTCAGCAAAGGGGCGGAGAAATTCCGGCAGCAGCGTGAGAATAATCGCCGCCACAATGACCCCCCCAGTCCGCCCCATCCCGCCCAGAATCACCATGACCACGATATCGATCGACTTCATGAAGTCGAAGTTGGTGGGGGACAGAAAGAGTTTATGATGGGCGAACAGCCCGCCGGCGAGCCCCGCAAAAAAAGCGCCGATCACGAAAGCCGTGACCTTGTAACGTGTGGGATTGATGCCCGAGGCGCTGGCGGCAACTTCGTCGTCGTGCACGGCGATAAAGCCCCGGCCGTAGGTGGAATTGACCAGGCAGCCAATGACGTAGACGGTGACCGCCGCCAGTCCAAAGGACCAGAACAAGGTGGTCCGTTCCGGGATGCCGCTCAAGCCGCTGGCCGCGCCCACGCATTCCATATTTTGCAAAACGACCCGGATAATCTCGCCGAAACCGAGGGTGACGATCGCCAGATAATCGCCCCGCAAACGCAGGGTGGGAATACCCACGGCCAGCCCCGCAATGGCCGCCAGCAAGCCCCCCGCCAGCAGCGAGCCGGCAAACAAGAGACCGGACAACACCACGGAAGGTGACCCGGACAAGTGCGGGGTAATGGCCAGGGTTATGGCGGCGGCCGTGTACCCGCCCACGGCCATGAAGCCGGCATGACCCAGGCTGAACTGGCCGGTGTGGCCATTGATGAGGTTCAGGCTGACGGCGAGAATGATATTGATGCCCACATCAATCGCCACGCCGAGATAATAGCGATTGAAATAGGCCGACACAGCGGACACGCCGGCCGCCACCAGAATGGCCAGGATCAAAAAGCGTTTGGCGCGGGTGTGCATTAGCTTCGGATTATACCTTCTCCACCTGGGATTTGCCGAGGAGACCGGCGGGTTTGAAAAGCAGGATTAAAATCAGGATGGCGAAGGCGATGCCATCGCGGTAATTGGACAGGCCGGGAATGCCCCCGGCAAAAGTTTCCAGGAGGCCGATGACCAAGCCGCCCAGGGCAGCCCCCGGCAGGTTGCCAATGCCGCCCACCACGGCGGCAATGAACGCCCGCAGACCGGGTTGCACGCCCATCAAGGGATCAATGCCGGGCGCGCGCAGGGCGTAGAAAATGCCGGCGACCGCCGCCAGCGCCGACCCCAGTCCGAAGGTGAGGCTGATGATGCGGTTGACGTTCACGCCCATCAGGGCCGCCGCCCGGTCGTTGAAGGCCACGGCGCGCATCGCCATGCCGGCCTTGGTGTGCTGCACGATGAACCACAGCGCGCCGAGCAAGCCGGCGGTGACCAGCAGCGTGGCCACGTCATTGCTGTCCACGGTCAACGCCCCGAGGTGCAAATCATGCTTGGGCAGCAGCGGGGGAAAGGGCCGGGTCTGCGCCCCAAACACGGCGCGGTGCTGGCAGGCGTATTCAATGAATAACGAGACTCCGATCGCGGTGATGAGCACGGTGAGTTTGGGCCGGGCCCGCAGCGGCCTGTAGGCCAGGAGCTCGATCAGCATGCCCAGGCCGGCACAAATCGCCGCCGCCAGCAGGATGACCACCAGGGCCCCGGCATAGGAGGACACCGGAAACACGTGGCCGACCCAGGGGGCTAGAAAATAAGCGGCGAATGCCCCCAGCATCAGCACATCGCTGTGGGCAAAGTTGATGAATCGCAGCACGCCATAGACCATCGTATAGCCCAGGGCAATGAGGGCGTAAATCGAGCCGAGGGCCAGCCCGTTGACAAGTTGTTGAATGAATTCGTTGATAACGTTGGCTTACGGATTCACGGTTTCCAAATATTTGAACTTGCCTTTCGTGACCTGCAGGATCACGGCCGGCTTCGTGGCGTCGCGCTGCTCATTGATGGTGGTGATGCCGGTCACGCCGTCGAAGTTCTTGGTGGCGGCCAGGGCGGCGCGCACTTTCGGTCCGTCGGTGGTCCCGGCGCGCTTGATGGCGTCGGCCAGAATCATGGCCGAATCATAACCGAGGGCCGCCATGGCATCGGGGGTCTTGCCATTGAAGCGTTTCTGATAGTCGGCCACGAATTTCTGGCTGTTCGTGGTCGCCACGTCCGGGGCGTAGTGCGTGGAGAAATAATTGCCTTCCACGGCGTCCTGGCCGATTTTCACGAGGTCCTCGCCTTCCCAACCATCCCCCCCGGTGAGCGGCACATTGATTCCCAATTGTTTGGCCTGGATGCAAATCAAGGCCACATCCGTGTAATAGCCGGGCACAAACACCGCGTCGGGGTTCGACGCTTTGATGGCCGTGAGCTGGGCCTTGAAATCTTTGTCGCCGCCGTTGAAATCCAGTTCGGCCGTGATTTGCCCGCCTAGTTTGACAAAGCTTTCCTTGAAGTACTTCGCGAGGCCCTTGCTGTAATCGCTTTTCACATCCGTGAACACGGCGACCTTCCGGGCCTTCAGCGTGTTGTAGGAGAAATTGGCCATCACCGTGCCCTGGAAGGGATCAATGAAGCACACGCGGAAAATATAATCGCCCGTTTCCGTCACCTTGGGGTTGGTGGAGGAGGGCGAAATCATTGGGATTTGATTTTGCTGGCAGATCGGCGCGGCTTCGAGCGAGCGGCTGGAGGCAACCTCGCCCAGCACGGCCACGACATTGTCCTTGGAGACGAGTTTGTTCACCACGGTGGCGGGTTCGCCCGCCTTGGACAAATCATCCTCGGTAATGAGCTGGAACTTGCGTCCGAGGACACCCCCGGCATTATTCAAGCTTTCCATCGCGAGCAGGGTGCCTTCATGGGAGGAAATACCGAAATTGGCCTCCTTGCCTGAGAGCGAGGCGTATTCGCCGATTTTAATGGGATTATCGGCGTCGCTGCCGCCGCTGGGCTTGCAGCCCGTTAATCCCGCCACGCCGGCGAGAACGATCAAAGATATCCACCCATGCCAATGTTTCATAATTGTGACTGAATAATGGTTCCTTGCCACTCGCGGGCACAATAAAGGGTTTCCGCGGGGGATTCAAGCTTGGCGGTGGGAGTTTTCTCAATCTTAATTCATTTGGCCCATAAACCAGACCCGGAGGTGAATTAAATTCCCCTGTTTATTGGGCCGCCTGCCCCACCAGCGCGGGCCATTGCGTGGTGGTGAAGGAGACGTTCGCCGCCGCCGCCAGGGTCAGCTCATCCCCTTGGAAATTGAGGGTAAACGTAATTTGAAACGGCGTTTCGCAAGCGCACAGCTTAATGGCGCAGGTGGACTCGTCCGGCCACGCGAAGGTGCCGGCCGTTGGTTCATCGGGATACTGCCCCATTTGTTTGCCCGTCAGCAGCGGGGCGCGGCCCGGCTGCCAGGCGTGGTACCCGCAGGGCAGGGTAATGACCTGTCCATTCAAATGCAGGCGCAGCGTCAGGTTCTGCCCCGTTGCGGGGGCGCTGAGGGTCAGGCTTTCCAGTTTTTGATCATTGGTGGGAAATCGGAAGGTGCGGTTCAGCAGCCTGCCGGCCAGCGGGGAAGTGGCGGCACCCCGCGCGGGAGTCACTTCCAGATGAGCGCATTGGTCGGTGAGTTGCCGGGTCGCCTCGGGGTTGGGCGGCAGGGGCTGCGCTTGCAGGGCGGGTAACAGCTTGTCCCAAATCACGTTGAGAACGCTTTGCATGTCCTTGACTCCGCTGTTAATGGCCACCACGGTGTCTTGTTCGGGCATGACCACGCAATATTGGCCGAATGCGCCGTCACCGCGAAAGGCCCCGTGCCGGCAGCGCCAGAATTGAAAACCGTAGCCCTGGTTCCAATCACTGTCCGGGTTGCTGCCATTGTCGATTTGCCGCGACGTGGCCATGGCCACCCAGTTGGACGGCAGTAATTGCCGGCCCGCCCACTGGCCATGCTGCAAGTAGAGCTGGCCAAACTTGGCGATATCTTCCGTCTGCACGCGCAGGCCATACCCGCCCAAAGAAATGCCTTGGAAGTTGGTATCCCAGCGGGGTTGTTCGATGCCAAGTGGCTCGAAGAGGCGGGGCCGAAGATAGTCCAGCACAGTCTGACCGGTCACGTGCTGGACAATCGCCGAGAGCATAAATGTCGCGGCGGTGTTGTACTTGAAACGAGTTCCCGGCGGGTATGTCACGGGTTGCGCAAAAAAAGATTCGGGCGAGACTAGATCCGGCGCGGTCGGCGGCTCATCCGCATGGCCAGTGGACATGGTAAGCAGATCATGCACCCGCATGGCCGCCAAATTGGCGGAGGGATGCGCCGGCGCGGCCTGTGGAAAGAATTTGAGCACCGGGTCATTCAAACTCAGCTTGCCTTCTGCCATGGCCAGGCCCACGGCGGAGGAAGTGAAGCTTTTGCTCAAGGAATAGAGCATGTGCTGACGCGCGGCGGCGTACGGTATCCACCAGCCTTCGGTGATGACCTGGCCATGTCGCACCACGACCACGCCATGTAATGCATCAATCCGGTCGAGCGCCTGCACGAAGTCAACCATGGCGGGGGAGGCAACTCCCTGGGCTTCGGGGGTGCTGCGGGGCAGGGGTTGGGCGGCGCCTGCCACGCCAGCGAAGGCGACGAGCAACAGGGCGGGCAAGTGGGTGAAATGGCAGTTCATGGAATTTGGTTCCGACCCATACTGAATCCCACGCCGACTGTCACGAATGGAGTGTGGGAAAGCCAGGTGAAGGGGCGGTGTCCGGCACGGTTAAATCGGCATTTACGGCAAGTGCACCAGTTCATTTTGCGCCGCAATTTTAAGATTCTTGCCGCGCGCGGGCTTCCCGCCGGCGAGTCAGGGAAGCTGCAATTGGTAAAAACTTTGGGGGGCATCGGGGTTGATCTGGTTGGTAACACTAAAATTGCCGAAGCTGTCAAACTGGTTGGTAAGGAGGCGGGCCCAGTTGCTGGCCGGGGAGTTGAGATTGGTGGTGCCCAGCAGATAAAAATCGGCCCCGGCAACCCCGGCGGTGCCGCTGAGCACCAGGCCACTGGCGGTGACGGTCGCGGAACCGAAACTGGGATGCGTGGCCGCCACCACAGAGAGGGTGCCCGCCGTGGCGAGGGAGTTGGTGTTCCATGCCAGCCCCACGGGCAGGGGCGGCAAGATCACACTGGCGAAGGCCCCGGCATAGGTGCCCGCGCCAAAGAGTTTGAAACTGTCGCCCGCCGCCAGCGCGGTCGCGCCACTGTTGGTCACACTCAAGGTTCCGCCCCGGGTGAGGGTGCCGGAAACTTTCAGGGCGGAATTGGTCAGGGGCGATGGCAGCACTTGAAACAGGGCGGTGCTGCCGGCCGCCAGGGTCAGGTTGTTGCTGATGGTCAGGCTGCCCGGTGCGGCCGGACCGGTGCCCGGGGCCAGGGTGCCCCCCGCATTCACGCTCACCACGCCGGTGATAATGCCCGTGCCGCCCAGCGTGCCGCTGCTGGCCACGAGGAGGGTGCCCGAACCCGCGCCGCTGCCGGAATTATTATTTACCAGGAGGGTGCCCGCGTTAATGGTCGTGCCGCCGGTGTAATTGTTATTGGTGCCCGTCAGGGTCAGGGTGCCGGTGCCCGTTTTGAGCAGCGTGGTCGCGCCCTGACCGTCGCCGACGCGGCCGCTGAAGGTGGAGTTCAAATTTAATGCGCCGATGGCATAGGTCGTTGCCGCCGTGGCCGAGGATGCGCCCGTGAGGGCGGTGCCGGGTCCGCCGGTGAGCGCGCCCAGGCTGACGGTCACGCCGCCGTTGCGGTTGTAGAGGCTGCCGGTGCCGGTGCCCAGGTTCCAACTGGCATTGGCGCTGCCGGTGCTGCCGTAAAGGCGGCAGCCCGCGCCGTTGCCGGCCGGCCAGGCAATGGTCCCGGCGAACTGGCTCCAGTCGCCGCCCGGGGAAAAGACGCCGGCACCGGTGATATTCAAATTCAGCTGGCCGGAGCCGGTCAGCATCGCGCCCGGGTAATAGGTGGTCGAACCGTAGGCGGTCCAGGTGTTGGTGCCGCTGTTGTTGAGGACATTGCCAAAGGCAACATTGTTCTCATACAGGGTGCTGCCGCCGGTGAGGGCAATCGTGGTGGTGCTGGCCGCGGCGGCGCTGTTGAGCTGCAGCGTGGCCGCGCCCACGGTGGTGGGGCCGGTGTAACTGTTGGTGCCCGCGAGCGTCACCGTCCCCGGGCCGGCGATCAGCAGGCCGTGCGCGCCGGTGATGGCTCCCGCCAGTGTGAGGGCGCTGGCGGATGCGTTGCTCACCACCAGGGTGCCATTGAGCGTCATGGGCGCGGAAATGACGTCGCCTTTGCTGGCGGCGAGTTCCAACAGGGAGGGCTGGCCGGGGGTGTTGTCCAGGGTGAGACTGCCACCCCCGCCCGCGATGGTGAACGCCCCGCCGGACGCCCCGAGGCTCAAAGCCCCGACCGTGACCGGTTGATTGAGGCTGACCGTTTGGGCGGCCGCAATGGGCGCATTGACCACGGCGGCAGCCTGCACCGCGTTCGGAAAAGCCGTGCCATTGCTCCAGTTGGAATTCACATTCCAGCCTTGCGCCGCGGTGGTGAGCGCGTCAATCCAGTAAACCGCCGGGGTGCCGGAGAAAGGCGCGGTGGCCGCCTCGGGGGAATTGATGCTGCCGCCCCCGGTGCCGGTGGCGGTGACGACGTAATAGTAAGTCACGCCATTGATCAGTCCGGTGTCGGTGTAGGTGGTATTGGTGGTGGTGGCCAGGGTGGTTTCCGCGCCGCTGCTGCCGCCGCGTTTGATGGTGTAACTGGTGGCGCCGGGCGAGGGGGGCCAGACCAGCGTTATTTGTCCATTGCCGGAGTACACATTTAAACCGGCCGGGGCCGCCGGCGGGGTGCTGACGATGGCGGAATTTCCGGAGATTCCGCCCGCGTTCATGGCCACCACCATGTACGAGTAGAGGGTGTTCGAGTTCAAACCGCCGTCGGTGTAGTTGCCGGTGGTGACGGTTTGCACGAAATTGCCGGGAAAATTATACGGGCCGTTCGGGCTGGTGGAGCGGTAGAGAATATACCCCACCGCACCGGGAACGGCCGACCAGCTGAGGTAGGCCGTCTGGTTGGTGGTGCCGCTGACGCTAATATGGAAGTTGCCGGGCGGCGCGGCGGGCGGCGGGGGCGCCGGCTTGGCGGTGATGGCCGCGGAAGGGCCGCTGGTGCCGGCCGCGGTGGTGGCGGTCACATAATAACTGTAGGTGCAGCCCAGGGTGCCCGAGGCATCCGTATACGTGGTGTTGGTGGTGGTGTTGCTTAGCACGATGTAAACCGGAACATAACCCAACAAGTTCACCACCGTGCCGCGATAAATAGTGTAACAGTTCGCGCCGGGCGAGGGACTCCAGGCGAGGGTGACGGCATTGCTCGTGGTGGCCGACAATCCGGCAGGGGCGGCAGGCGGGGCGACGGCGAGGCCGCCGTTCGGGGCCGCGCCCGCGCTGGCGGGGGATTTGGTGCTGGCACCGGCGGAATTCACCGCTTGCACGGCGTAATAATAGGTGGTGCCATTGACCGCGCTGGTGTCCACATACGTCGCATTCGCCGGACCACTACCGCAGACGGGTCCAAGGACGCCGTTGGTCAGGGGCAACCAGCCGCCGCCGGGCACGGTGGCGCGCAGGAGATTATAGCTGACAGCCCCGGGCGTCGCCGGCCAGCTCAGCAAGGTCTGGTTGTTGCCGGGCCAGACGGTCACCCCGGCAGGAGGGGGCGGCACATAACCGGGCAGTTCCAGCCGGAGGTAGTCGTACATGGCGTGGTTGTAAAAGCTTGCACCGCCCGCCATGCGGATGGCGATATTAATAGTGTTGGTTCCGGCGCGGAGCAGGCTGGCGGGAAAACGGAGGATTTCATCCGAATAGGCCGCGTGGTTTTCCTCGCGAATATCGGTGTCACTGCCGCTGTATCCGGGAAAGTAGCCGGTGGTGGGCAGGGTCGTCACCGGGGAACCGCTCACCCCGGTGACGCTGCTGCTCAGGAGGGTGCCATTAATCGTTACCAGTAATGGCCCGTTGTCGTCGGAGGCGATGCCCAGAAACAGGCCCGCGGTCACCCCGCTGGCGGGGACGGACGGCAGATTGAAGGTGATCGTGGAACTGGAGGCCACGTCCACGCCGGCAAAAGTAAACACGGGTGGTTGGATGAAGTTCCAGTCAGTTCCCCACCGGCTCTGGCCCACGACATAGTTCAGGCCGTTGGGAAAGTCGTAGGGGAATTCGATGAATTTGGTCCAGACGGGGCTGGGCGCGGTGGGGCTTGGGCCCACATCACCCACCCAATAATCATCCCCGTGCCGGAATTTGTCACTTTTTCGATCGGGATAACCGATTTCAAACACGGTCGGCCCCACGCGGGTCGGGGTCCAGGTGACGGTGCCCAAGTTGTTGGTCGCGCCGCCGGTGACGGTGACGTAAAACGGGCTGGCTGGCAAATTAAACACCAGCGGCGGATTGCCGCCATTTTGGGCGTGCGACATGAAAGTGCCCGCCGCGCCGGGGCCAAAGGCATACAGCGTGTAGTTGCCGCCGGCGATCACGTTAGGCAGGGCGAAATTGCCATTGGCATCGCTCTTCACCCAGAATTGATACGGCTTCTCCCATTCCTGAAAATCATAAACCCCGTCGATGGTCAGGGGTTGCTGGACGAGTCCCACCCACAGGTTGGAGGCGGTGCCGGCGGGATTGTAGGGATCGTTGATGACGAACTGACCGGTGACCGTGCCACGCTGCGCGGCGCCGGCGTAGTTGGTGTTCACAAACCAATTGTAGGGCCACGCGGTCTGCTCGGCGGCAGCCTGGGCCTGGGCATCAGCCAGCAGGGCGCGCGAGGTTGCCACGGGATCGGTCAGGGTGTTGGTGACGTTGTTTAGATAAATAAAATAAGGACCGGAAACGCGCGTCCAGGGTTCGCCGGCCCCAAAGCCGCTGTCCGAGCCCATATAATAATGGCCGCCATTGATCATGTTGACCATGGGAGCGTCCATCAGTTCGGGTTTGAGCGGGCCGCCATTGTAATATTCCGCACTCGCAATGACATGCCAGATGCCCACGTTTTGGCCCGTGAAACCCTCGGTTGCATCACTCACGCTACTCCAGCCCCAGACCCGTTCCAGACCCCAGTCGGCGCTGAATTTATATTTGTCGTCGTAGGTCCCCTGCAAAATGCCCGAGGTGGTGAGCGAGTTTTCCTGCGGCGAATAAAAGGCCGGCGCGGAGGAGTAGTTCAGGCCCAACTCCCGGTCATGCGGCCCGTCCACGCTCATCCAGTTGAAATAGGGGGCGATGTAGATATTATCCCGCTCCTCACCCGTTCCCTGCGCGGCGTCTTGCGCGCGGTGCGACCAAATGCCGGTGACATAAAAGCCCGGGGAACCGCGCAACATGGCAAAGTGAATGTCCACCGTGCCGTTGGTGGCGGAGTCGGAGTACAAGTCCACTTCCGCATAACTGCCCGTATTGGCGACCAGGGAATAAGCCCACGGATTGCCGCCGAACCCACCGAACTCCCAATAAAACATGCCGCCATCCTTGCCACCAGCGAGCAATTGCCGGGTTTGGGTGCCACCACCGTTGTTGTAGGTGTAATTGATCTGGTTGATGGTGGCGCCGGATTTAGTGATCAGGAGTGAAACGGTCCCATTGGCCATGGTGACCGTACCATTGCCGTTATCCACCACCGTGACGTTGGGGCCGGTTCCGGTGCCGCCGCCGGGGAGATTGGCCAGCACCGGGCGATCAGCGAGCCAGGCGCCGAACAGGGCAAATAAAGGGATAAGACAAGGTTTCATGCAGTGCTATGAAATACGCCGGGTCTCATTGGTTGCCAATAGTTTAGACTGGGTGCCCGGTAAATTCAACCTCGTACATCAGGTGTCGTGCCGGACTTCAGCCAGTCCGGATGAAGCGTGGTGCCGGGAGCCATGGGCAGCGCGGCTGGGCGGGGAGGCGGTCGATCTTCGGCAGGCACCCCGGGGGATGTAGCCAGCCGGCGGCGCGAAAACGGGCCATCCCAATGGCCTTACAATTCTTCTTCGGGCACTTCCAGGGAGGCGTAATGCACCCCGAGATTGTGCTGGGCAGTTTTGTCACCCTGGCGGGCGGCGCGAATGAACCATTTCACCGCTTCCTGAGTGTTTTGTTCCACCCCGCGGCCGGTCTGGTAGCAAAGCCCCAGATTACACTGGGCGGGCGCGCATTCCTGCTCGGCCGCCGCCCGGTACCACTGCACCGCCTCGGTAAAATCCTGTTCCACCACCTGGCCGGATTCGTAAAACACGCCCAGATTGAATTGGGCCGAGGGATAACCACGTTCGGCCGCCTCCTGATACCATTTCAGCGCTTCGGGATAATTCAGCGGCACACCCTGGCCGGTTTCGTACAACATGCCGAGGTTGAACTGGGCGGCGGGATCACCTTGCTCGGCGGCTTCGCGCAACCAGCGGGCGGCTTCAGTATATTCCTGGGGAACGCCCGCGCCAGTAATGTAGCTTACCCCCAAATAACATTGCGCCACGGGATCGTTTTGATCAGCGGAACGCCGGAACCACTTAATCGCCTCCGCAAAATCTTGTTTGACGCCCTGGCCGTTTTGAAAACAGACCCCGAGATAGCACTGCGCTTGCGCGTCCCCCTCCTCGGCGGCGGCGCGCATGGCCTCAAAATTGTCCCAAGTCCGACGATGCCCTGACATGTTTGGTCTTTCTGCAATCAGCGTGGCAAAAACCACACCGCTCTGAAAATAAAGAGAAACCCGGTGAATTCAAGTCGTGAATTCAGCTTTCGCCGGAGCCCCCGGCCTGTTACAACCCTGTCATGGCAGACAAGCTCACCATTGGATTCCTGGGCGCCGGCAAAATGGCCACCGCCCTGGCCCGCGGCTTTGTGAATGCGGAACTGGTTTTCCCGCGTGAAATCATGGCCAGCGACCCCTATGCCACCGCCCGGGAACATTTTGCCGCCGAGGTGGGCGCGGCGGTGACGGCCAGTAATGGGGAAGTGGCGCAATTTGCCCGGGTTTTAATTCTGGCCACCAAGCCGGACCAGGTGGCCCCGGCCCTGGCGGAAATTCACCCCTATATCACCAGCCAGCACCTCCTGATTTCCATCGCCGCCGGGGTGACGCTGGCCAAATTGCAGGCTGCCCTGCCGGCCGGGGCCCGCGTCATCCGCGTGATGCCCAATACGCCGGCCTTAATTGGGGCGGGCGCCTCCGCCTATGCCCTGGGCGCGCAAGCCACCCCGGGCGACGCCGAACTGGCGGGACGCCTGCTCTCGGCCGTGGGGCTGGCTCTGCCTGTCAAAGAAGCCTTGCTGGATGCCGTCACCGGCCTGAGCGGCAGCGGACCCGCCTATGGCTACCAATTTATCGAGGCCTTGAGTGACGGCGGCGTGGCCGCCGGATTGCCCCGGGATGTCGCCACCCGTTTGGCCGCCCAAACCGTGCTGGGTGCCGCGAAAATGGTCTTGGAAACCGGCTTGCATCCCGGCGTGCTGAAAGACCAGGTCACCAGCCCTGGTGGGACCACCATTGAAGGCTTGCACGAACTGGAAAAGGGCCATCTGCGCGGGACGGTGATGAGCGCCGTTCGCGCCGCCACTGAACGCTCCAGGAAACTGGGCCAGGCATGAACGCGCACCTGCCCACCCCCACCCAACGGCGGATTCTCTGGCTGGCCCTGACCGGGCTGGCCGTGGCGGCCATTCTGGCGCTGGTGGGCGCGCTCGTCTGGGGCTTGGGGCGCGTGCTGGACATCCTCAGTCCGGTATTGTGGCCGCTCGCGGTGGCGGGGGTGGTGGCCTGCGTGCTCTCGCCCTTGGTCGACTGGCTGGAACAACGCCGCGTGCCGCGTATCCGGGCCATTGTGATGGTGTTTGTCGTGGTCTTTGCCCTCAGCGCCGGCGCGCTGGCCAGTCTTATCCCGCAGGTGGTGGTCGAAACCCAGGAGCTCGTTGCCAAAATTCCCGAATACTCGGTGCGCCTGCAACATCGCCTGGCGGATTTTCTCGCCAAACCGCCGGAGTTTTTGCGGCAATTCTTACCCGCCCCGCCCAAGGCGGACGCCGGCGCGGTCAGTGACAAAGAACAGGCGCTGGCCTCGGCCATGGGACTGCTGAGCGAACACTGGTCCGGCTGGGGCACCTGGCTCTTTTCGCAAAAGGACAAGGTGGCCTCGGGTTTTGGTGTGCTCGCCGGGCTGGCCCTGATTCCCGTCTACGCCTTCTATTTCCTCCTGGAGACCCGCAAGATCAAAGATCACTGGCAGGACTATTTGCCCGTGCGCGATTCCCGCTTGAAGGTGGAAACGGTGTTTGTGCTCGGCGCCATCAGCGAGTACATGGTGGCATTCTTTCGCGGGCAGGTGCTGGTCGCCTTGTGTGACAGTGTGCTTTATACCATTGGCTTTGTCTCGGCGGGCTTAAATTATGCCTTTCTCCTGGGCTTTGCGGCGGTGCTGCTGTCCATGATCCCCTTTCTGGGGGCCATCGTCCTCGCGGTCTCGGCGCTAACGCTGGCCTTGGTGCAATTTGGTGACTGGCTGCACCCGTTGATTATTCTTGGCGTGTTTGGCGTGGTGCAAGCCCTGGAAGGCCTGGTGATTTCACCCAAGATCATCGGCGACCGGGTCGGCCTGCACCCGCTGGTGATCATCATCGCCGTGATGACCGGGACCACCCTCCTCGGCGGCATCCTGGGCGGAATTCTGGCCATCCCCCTGGCGGCCGCCTTGCGGGTAATTTTGTTCCGCTACGTGTGGAAAGTGCGGCAGGAGTGACTCACGCCGGCGCAATCAACGTGCGCACGTCCACCGCATCCATGCCGGCGGAACGAATCGCTTGCATGCCCAGGTCGGTGTCCTCGTAACCCCGGCAATACTGCGGTTCCACCCCAATGCGGCGGGCGGCTTCCAAAAAAATGTCCGGGGCGGGCTTTTGGTTCACCACCATTTCACTCGTCACCACGGCGTCGAAGAAATGCCGGATCTTCAAGTGCTCCAACACCGCCACGATGATGGGCTGGGTGCCCCCCGAAGCGACCGCCATGGGGATTTTGCCGAAATGTGCCCGGGCGATTTCCACCACGGCGTGAATGGGTTCCACCTCGGCCATCAAGGGCAGATAGGCCTCTTCTTTTTCGTGGGCCACCGCGATGTGATCAATCGTCCGGCCCTGTTCGGCCGCGAGCATTTTCAGAATGTCACGCGACGGCACGCCCCCGAGCGAATAGAACCGGTCCATCGGGAAATGCAGGTTGTGCCGCTGGGTAATCAGCTGCCAGGCGCGCCAGTGCAGCGGCATGGTGTCTGCCAGGGTGCCGTCACAATCAAAAACCAATCCTTTGATAATCATAAATCGTATCCCGCAGTCAGGCGGCAACCGTCAGCCGGGTTGCGGAGTGCGCCGCCCATGATTGACTGGCTGCCACCACGTGTTCATCCAGTGGCGCCCGGTCGGCGCAGGTTAAATCGTTCGCCAAAATCAAATAACGCCGGCACTTCTCCCGCCAACGTTCCGCGTTCATAACTTCAGCGCCGCCAGCTTCGTGTCCATGTCATGGTTCATCAGCGGCTCGACCAGGGCATCCAGCTCGCCCTCCAGAAAATTGGCCAGATTGTACAGGGTGACCTCAATCCGGTGGTCCGTCACCCGGTTCTGGGGGAAATTGTAAGTGCGGATTTTTTCGCTGCGTTCACCCGTGCCCACCTGGTCCTTCCGGGCCGCGGCATATTTCGCGTTCTCCTCGGCGATTTTTCGTTCGAGCAGCCGGGAGCGTAGCACTGTGAGCGCCTGGGCCTTGTTTTTTTGCTGCGACCGCTGGTCCGCACAGCGCACAATCATCCCGGTGGGTTTGTGAATAATTTGCACGGCGGAATCCGTGGTGTTCACTCCCTGTCCGCCCTTTCCGGAGGCGCGGCAGACGTTGATCTCGATTTCATCCGGGTTAATTTGCAAATCCACTTCCTGCGCTTCCGGCAGCACCGCCACCGTCACTGTGCTGGTGTGGATGCGGCCCTGTGCCTCGGTCGCGGGCACGCGCTGGACACGATGCACGCCGCTTTCGTATTTGAGCCGCTTGAAGACATCCTCGCCGGTCACCTCAAAAATAACTTCCTTGAACCCCCCCAGATCCGAGGAGCTGGAATCCAGCGGATCAATCTGCCAACCCCGCGTCTCCGCGTAACGCGAATACATCCGATATAAATCGGCGGCGAACAAGGCGGATTCCGAACCACCCGCCCCGGCGCGGATTTCCACAATCGTATTGCGGGAATCGGTGATGTCCGGCGGCACCAGGCCGCGCAGCACCAAGACCGTGAGGCGCTTCTCCTCCGCTTCCAGCCGCGTGACTTCCTCGCGGGCCATTTGCCCCATCTCGGAATCGGGCAATTCCGCTTTTAAGAGGGCGCGGTTGTCCGCCAGCTCGGCGAGTGTGCGCAGATAGGCGTTGCCGGTGGCAACCAGTTCCTTGAGCCGGGCGTATTCGCGGGAAAGTTCCTGGGCGCGCTGGGCATGGTCGAACACCCGCGGATCACTCAGCGCCGCCTCAACTTCGGCAAGGCGCCGGGCGAAACGTTCGATATGCGGTTGTAAATCCATGAGGGGCAGGGGCGGCGGCAGCGGGCACCCGATAAAAAAGAATCCGCCCGCCCGCGCAAAAAATACGCGGGCGGGCGGTGGAAAGGCAGGGGACTATACTTTCTTTTTCTTCTTGCCGGCGAACGCCGTCTGGGCCGCCAGGGTTTTGGCGGCGCGCTGCTGGAATTTATCCACGCGACCGGCCGTGTCCACGAATTTCTGCTGGCCCGTGTAAAAAGGATGGCAGACGTTGCAAATGCCAACGATGACCGTGGGCTTGGTGGAACGCGTCTTGATCACGTTGCCGCAGGCACAACGAATTTCCGCGTCCACATATTTGGGATGTATGTCCGTCTTCATAAAATGGACGCACATAATATCA
Organism: uncultured Verrucomicrobia subdivision 3 bacterium; assembly: GCA_903936645.1. Classification (GTDB taxonomy): domain Bacteria; phylum Verrucomicrobiota; class Verrucomicrobiia; order Limisphaerales; family UBA11358; genus UBA11358. The sequence continues at coordinate 8,497 of CAIZWI010000407.1, read as the reverse complement.
TGGAATCAGGGGATGACAAGGAGCTTTTTAAAAAAGGTTTAAAAACTTTAAAATGATTCGTTGACAGTTCCGAAAATATCTGGCTTAATTATCAACCCATTGCGGGAAAATTTATGTACGCCGTTTTAGAAACCGGAAGCAAACAATATCGCGTTGCCGCTGGCGACACGCTGGAAATCGAGCGCCTGGCTGTTGAAGCCGGACAGCCGTTCACTTTTGACCGCGTCCTGCTGGTTAACCGCGATGGCGCGGTGGCCGTGGGCACGCCGGTTGTCACCGGAGCCACTGTGGTGGCGGATGTCGTGGAGCACATTCGCGGTGAAAAAAAACTGACTTTCAAGATGAAGCGCCGCAAAGGTTATCACAAAACCATCGGCCATCGTCAGGAACTGACGATCGTCAAAATCAAAGAAATCAAATCTTAAGGCATAGTTATGGCACATAAAAAAGGACAAGGCAGCGTAAAGAACGGCCGCGACAGCGTAAGCAAGCGGTTGGGCGTAAAAGAATTTGGCGGCACGATTGTCAGTGCCGGCAGCATCATCGTGCGCCAGCGTGGCAGCAAGTTCCTGGCCGGCAAAAACGTTGGAACCGGTCGTGACTGGACCCTGTTCGCCCTCGTGGACGGCAAGGTTTTGTTCGACAAAGGCAGCCGCCGCGTCAATGTGGTGGCCGAAGCCGCCGTCGCGCAAAACTAAGCGTCGCCCCAGCTCATCTTCACGGCGAGGTCACCGGCCTCGCCGTTTTTATTTGGTCTCGGGCCCGGGCTGTCCGGAACAGCCAGCCGATTTTACTATTCGGCCCCCGCCTTTCCGTGTATTTAACGATCCAGCCAGAGTTCATGTTTATTGACGAAATCAAAATCTACGCGCGCGCCGGCCACGGTGGCAAAGGCTGCGTCGCGTTCCATCGCGAAGCTTACATCACCAAAGGCGGCCCCAGCGGCGGCAATGGCGGTCGCGGCGGCAGCGTGATTTTGCAGGCCGATCATGACCTGAACAATCTCATCGCCCAATATTATGTCCCCCGCTTGATCTCCCAGGACGGCGAGGCCGGCATGGGCAAGGGCATGGATGGCCATGCCGGCAAAGATTTGATCATCAAAGTCCCCTGCGGCACCCTCGTCTGGCGCTTGCCCGACCAGGCGGTTCCGGCCGATTCCGTCGTGGCCAAAACCCAGGAGGAAGCTGACGAGGATGCCGAAGCGGTCGAAGAGCAGCCCCGGTTGCACACCAGTGGCCGCAAACGCCCGTTGCTGCGCAGCGCCAGTGGCGAAGTCGCCCAGGAAGTGGATTTAAACGTGGATACCACCAGCGAATCCGCCGTGGCCGACTCCACCAAAGGTGAAATCATCGCCGATCTCACCCAGCATGGGGAGCAATTCATTCTATGCCAGGGCGGACGGGGCGGTCTCGGCAATCGTAATTTCGCCACCGCCGCCCGCCAGACCCCGCGCTTCGCCCAACCCGGTGAACCGGGCGGGGAAGGTAATTATCTCCTGGAGCTGCGGATTCTCGCTGAAGTGGGCCTGGTCGGCTATCCCAATGCCGGCAAATCCACCCTCCTCACCGCCATTTCCCACGCCCGGCCCAAAGTGGCCGCCTATCCCTTTACCACCCTGCACCCCCAAATTGGCATTGTGGAATATGCCGACTGGCATCGCCTCACCGTCTGCGACGTGCCCGGCCTGATCGAAGGCGCGCACCAAAATGTCGGCCTGGGGCATGCCTTCTTGCGTCATATCAAGCGCTGCCAGATCCTCGTGCTCCTCCTCGACATGGCCGGCACCGACAACCGCAAGCCCTGGGATGATTATAAATGTTTGCTGAAGGAACTCGAATTGTACGATCCTTCCATGCTCGAAAAACCCCGTTTGGTGGTCGCCAATAAAATGGACGAGGCCGTGGCCGAGGAAAATTTGAAACAGTTTAAGAAGAAGGTGCGCAAAGTTTCCCTGCTCCCCATTTCCGCGGCCTTCGACCAGGGCGTTGACAAATTCAAGGAAACCATCCGCGCCGCGGTCGCGGAAGCGGCCGCCCAATGAGCTGCCGCTGCTTTACCGTTGCTCTTTAACTACCGGCCATGAATATTACCAATCTGAACCCCGACACCGCCATTGGCGCCAGCGCCTGGCTCGTGGAGGTGGACGACCATCGCTTGCTGCTCGATGCCGGCATGCATCCCAAGCGCGAAGGCCGTGACGGTCTCCCCGTTTACAAGTCCATCGGCCAGCACGACCTGGACGCCATTGCGATTTCCCACTGCCATCACGATCATGTCGGCACCCTGCCCGTGGCCTTGCGCCATTTCCCCAAGGCGCACGTGCTGATGAGCGAACTCAGCTACTTCATCATTGAGCGGGTCCTCCATAACTCCGTGAATGTCATGACCCGGCAGCGGGATGAACTCGGCATCCGCGATTATCCCCTCTACTCGCATGACGAAGTGGATGACATCGCCTCCCGTTTTCAAGGCTTTCGCTACAATCGCGAAATCGAATGGGCCGGCTTCCAGAAATCCCGGCAGGGCAAGCCCTCCCCCACCCTCGAATTTTTTGATGCCGGCCACACCCTCGGTTCTGCGGGCATCATGGTGCGTGGTAAAAAAGAAACCATGTTCTATACCGGCGACGTTTGTTTTCACGACCAGACCATTCTGCGGGCTGCCCGCTTTGAAGGCGTGAAGGCCGATGTCCTGATCATGGAAACCACCCGTGGCGCCCGGGCCGTCCCCCCGGAATTCACCCGCGAAAAGGAAATTGAACGGCTCAGTAATGCCATTCAAAACGCCCTGAAACGCAAGGGCTGCGTGCTGATACCCTCCTTCGCCCTGGGCCGCACCCAGGAAATTCTCGCCTTGCTCGCCCAGTTGATGCGCGCCGGCAAATTGAAAAACCAGCCCATTTACATCGGTGGCCTGGGCCGGGTCTTTACCGAAATTTACGACTTGGAAGCCCACCGCACCCACCGCCAGCACACCAATTTGCAGTTGCACGAAGCCCTCAATCTTATCGTGCTCGAGCAGGGCCAGTCCGAAAACATGAAGTTGACCGGTGGCCGGATTTTTGTGATCACCGCCGGCATGATGAGCGAAAATACGGCCGCCCATAACTTGGCCGCCCGGATGATCGGCGACGAGAAACAGTCGATTTTCTTTGTGGGTTATGCGGATCCCGAAACGCCCGGTGGCCGTTTAAAAGCCTCCAAACCCGGCGAAACCTTTGTTTTCAGTCCCAGTGCCGGCCAGGTCACCCGCCGGTGCGAGGTGGATGATTTTGATCTCACCGCCCATGCCAATCGGGCTGATTTGCTCGATTTTGTCGGCCAGGTTTCCCCCCGCGTGGTCTTGCTGGGCCATGGCGATGAAGCGGCCCGCCAATGGTTCGAAGAACAAATTCGCATCCGCCACCCCAAAATCAAAGTCATTCAGCCCCAGCCGGGCAAAGTCGTCGCAGTGTAGTCGGCTGCCATTCCCGGCGAAGGCCATCGCGGTTAAAAAGGGCGCATTCACTGAATGCGCCCTTTTTTAATGCCTTAATGGACTGGATGCTTTGGGAATCGCCGTGCCGCAGGGCCCGATATCAATTGGTGGGGTCCAAATATATAATATTGGTCGCGTAATTCTGCCCCACCGCCTCCGCATGACCATCCGCAAAAGTGCTGTTGCTGCGCTTGTTGTGGCGCACGGTGAGGAAATTATTCAGGGCTGTTTTGGCCGTGTTAAATGGCTCAAAGCGACCGCACTGCACCACCCAGCTTGATCCCATGGCCTTTTCGATATCCGGCTCGTCGCCCGGTACCAGTCGGGCCACCGGTTCCACCACCATCATTTTACTGGAGGGCCGGCGCACCGCGGTGGATTTAAACTTATACGCCTTCCCGTTAAGATCAATAATTGTGGTAATCCCCGAGCCGGTCGAACCGCTGACATTGAAACTGGTCATCTCATAGCTGAATAAATAAGGCCCGTCCCCGCCTTGGGCATAAGTAATGCGGTCTCTATCGTCCTGATCCATGGGGCAACGGAACATGTTGGTGGAACCGCCCGTGCCCAGCTGGGTTACCAGAGTGCTCTTATTCAAGGTCATCACCGTCCCATTAATCGTTTGCATATTGGCTCCTGCCCGCCAGTAAATCCAATCCTCCAAATGCGGCCCATAAGTGTTGGCTGAAGCCGCTCCCGGGTAAACATCCGCGTTATCCCCCACATACAGCACCATGCCCAGCCCCAATTGCTTGGCGTTGCTGTTGCAATAAGCCTGTTGCGCCTTGGCTTTGGCCTTGGCCAGGGCCGGCAATAGCATGGCCGCGAGAATCGCGATAATGGCGATGACCACCAGCAGCTCAATCAGCGTAAAGGCGTTGGCGGCAGCCGGCTTGTGGGAAAAGTTTGCCGGCGTGGCCAGGGCGGCGTTATTTTTCATAAAATCTGGGTTCCGCGCGAACCTAGCAGGCCAGTAGGCGCCCTTCAACCACAATTTGCCAGTCCACCCATCGTATGTTTGTACTACTCGCGCTTGGCGGACCGTTACGGTCGCCCGGGCATATCATTCCCGGGTATAGATAATCTGCCGGGCATGCCGATCCCCCAATCCGTCCGGCACACCTGGGTTTCCGGGAGGATTGGCCGTGATCACCAGCCGGTCGTGGCCATCCGCACCCAGTTCCAGCTGGTACACCGCATGGATCGGCTGGCCCGCCAATTTTGGCATTGAAGATTGCGTCAGGCTCACCGTCATTTGCTTGGGGCTGGCCGTTTCCATCAGCGTAAACGTTCCTTTGTACCATTCCTTGCCGTCCGCGGCGCGCAATTCGTATTCCCGGCCGGTAAGATTCAACCAGCTTTTGTAAACCTGGCCTTGCCGGAATTCCCGCCCCGCCCAAGTGCCCTGGATGGTGTCCGCATCCGCCAGGTGTGGTGCCGTCGCGCAACCAGCCATCCATAGTAGGGCCACACTGGTTATTGCCAATATAAGGGTCTTCATAAATTTAAAAACTTGCCAGCTGGCTGCAACCGGTCGTGGTTGTTATTCAGCCATTCCCCACCCGGTGACCTGTCATCGCTTGGCCGTCCCCTCGATTCACGGGCGCAGTCTCTGGCTGCCCAGACAATAACGAGACGCAACCGCCCGGCCAATGAATTTTCTTTCCCGTGTTCGCTGAATAATCGCTTGCTTGCCCCTAAAACCGGCCGGGTTTGGAATTTCCGGTGCGGCCTTTCATTCGCGTCCCTCCAGACGCTTGAGGATCAGGTGACTGACTTTTGCCTGGTTCAATTGGGCCCGATAAAAAAGTATTGTCACAATTTGGCAAATATTATAACGTAACCAGCAAATGCACTTAACTGTGCTACGGCAAACCGAGTTTGCCGGAGGCGCATTGGCGCAAATAAACATAGTAAACAAACAAAACAAACAACATCGGAGGAACAAGATGAAGTTTAATAAATGGACATTGGGTCTGGCAGCTGTCGGCGTGGTCAGTTTGACCTCGGCCGCGCGTGCCGACGAAAAACCGAGCGCCGTGCAGACCGCGCTCTCGAACACCACCATCAGTGGTTATGTCAGTGCCTCGGCCAACGTGGGCTTGACGGACAATTACGCTGTCTCCCCGGCGGCCTCAATTCCGTTCCAGCCTACGAGCAAGCAAAATGGTTTCAACCTTGACGTGGTGAAACTCACCATCGCCAAGCCCGAAGACGCGACCCCCTGGGCGTCTGGCTATCAAGTTGACCTGCTGTTCGGCCCGGATGCCGTCGGTTACAACTCCTCGGTCAATGGCACCTCCACCACTGATTATGCCATCAAACAAGCCTTCGTCACCCTGAATACTCCGGTGGGCAATGGCATTGATTGGAAAATTGGCGTGTTTGACTCCCCCTTGGGCTATGAAGTGTATGATGCGGGCAGCAATCCGAACTACACCCATTCCTATGGCTATGCCATTGAACCCACGGAATTGACCGGCGTTCAGGCTTCCTACAAAGTCAACGACTCCATTTCCTTCTCCGGTGGCGTGGCGAACACCTCTTCGGCTGGCATCAACAGCCGCAATAATACCTCTGGCTATACCGGCAATCTCAAGACCGGCAGCGACTGGCACAAAGCGTATTTTGGCACGGCCACCTGGACCGCTCCTTCCTCGCTCGGTTGGGCGGCTGGTTCCGCCGCTTACGTCGGCGTCCTGTACGGCTCGGTGACCAGCTCGGGCACTGCTTATAGCAATGGTAACCAGGTCAACTACTACGGTGGTGCGACCTTGAACACCCCTTGGAAGCAAATCACCACCGGCGTGGCCTTTGATTATGCCCGCAATTACGGCGGCGGTTTCAGCATTCCTGGTTCCAATGGCAACACCGATGTGTTGGCTTTGGGCCTCTACGGCACGTACAAGGCTAGCGACAAGCTGAGCCTCAGCGCCCGTGGTGAGTATGTCGAAGCTGACGCCTACTCCAACGACAAGTACGCGAACAGCCAGAACTTGATTGAACTGACCGGCACGGTCGAGTATGACCTGTGGGCCAATGTCCAATCCCGCCTGGAACTCCGTTGGGACCAAAACCTGAGCGTAAGTGACGGTCTCCTTAACGGAGCCGCTTACCGTGATGCCGTTGGCCTCTATGCCAACATCATCTACAAGTTCTAAGTTAACTTAGAATCCTTTGCCCCTTTCGGCTCTGCCGGAAGGGGCTTTTTGCTTTTTTACACATCCAAATAGACAAAGCTTGGCATCGTTTGTCGTGACCATCATAATTTAAGGGCATGGCACTCATCCGCGATATATTAGCCGCCAAAATAGCCGCCCGTCAGCCCGCTATTTCCTTTGAATTTTTCCCCCCGAAAACTGAGGAGGGGGATCGTAATTTGCTCGAACGCCAAATCCCGGCGCTGCTGGCCACCCGTCCCGATTTTTGTTCGGTTACCTACGGCGCTGGCGGCAGTACCCGGGAGAAAACCCTCATGATCGTGGACCGCATCCAGCGGGACCACCACCTCACCGCCCTCGCCCATCTCACCTGTGTGAACCACACCCAGGCCGAAATTCTCGCTCTCTTGGAAAAATTCCGCGCCTTGGGTTGTCACAATATCCTCGCCCTCCGCGGTGACCCGCCCGGCGGTGGCGTGTTTCAGGCGACCGCCAACGGGTTTGAATATTCGTCCCAATTGGTTAAATTCATCCGCGACCATGGCGATTTTTCCGTGGGCACCGCTGGCTTTCCGGAAGGACATATCGCCTGTACGGCTGGTAAACACACGGATTGGCACCACCTGCGCGAGAAGATTGACGCCGGTGCCGATTTTGTCCTCACCCAGTTGTTCTTCGATAATGCCGACTATTTTGAATTTCGCGATTACCTCACCCAAAAACTCGGTGTCACCGTACCGCTGATCCCGGGCATCATTCCCATCTTGAATGCCGGGCAGATCACCAAATTTACCCAGCTTTCCGGGGCCAAAGTCCCCGCCGCCCTCCAGCAATCCCTGGATAAACTCTTTGGCAATGACGAGGCTGCCACCGAATTCGGTATCGAATATGCCACCCGGCAGTGCGAGGAACTCTTGCGTGCCGGCGTTCCCGGCTTGCATTTTTACACCCTCAACAAGGCCCGGTCCACGGTGCAGGTGCTCAAAAACCTGCATTTGGCCTAGCCGCACTCAATTATGGGAAATTTTTATACCAACTTGACGCTGCGTGGGCCCAGTCAGGCGGCGGTGGTGGCTGCTTTGGCCGGGCGGACGGCCTTGGTCACCCCGTCCGAAGCAGGCTGCGTGGTGGTTTTTGATGAGGCCTGCGATTCCCAGGATCCCGAAATTCTCGCCGGACTTGCCGAGCAACTTTCCCGGCAATTTCGTTGTCCCGTCCTGGCCGTCCTCAACCACGACGACGATATTCTCAATTACCTGCTTTATTTGTATGGCAGCCTGGAGGATCAATACGATTCCGCCCCGAATTATTTTGATCCCGACGCTGAACCCGCCGGTCCCTCCGGCGGGCATGCGGGTAAATTATGCGCTGCCTTCGAATCCAGCAACGTTGCGGCGGTGGAATTAATCCTGCGCAAATCAGGCTTGGATGAGGACGGCTACACCTTTGAGGTGGAGCGGCACGAGGATCTGGTGCTGGCCCTGGGCCTGCCCACCTTCGGCGTCGGGGCCGGCTATAATTATGTCAGGCAGGGTGAATTGCCCGAAGGCTTAACCGAGCACGATTTGGTGCGGGTTCAATAATCGATCCCGGTTTAAAAGAGGTTGCCCGCCATGATTCCCAGAATACTGAGCGGTCCCTGATCTTCCAATCCATCGGCCGCCTTGTCCAGTTTCTGGAGCGAGACCTTCGCATTAACCAGTAAATCATCATTATTGACCAGCTTGCCCACCGAACCCTGGCCATTGTTGATCTTGTACAAGATTTGATTCAAGTTGGTCATCGAGGCCGTGGTCGACCGGTACAGCGCCTCATCGGTCAGTAATTTCCCAATCGTGCCCTGGCCGGCACTG
>CAIZWI010000406.1 GCA_903936645.1 uncultured Verrucomicrobia subdivision 3 bacterium | reverse complement strand
TACTACGAAAGCAATCAAATTCCAAAAATTGCCCTGCCGCTGCCCGAAGGTGTTTCTCAAGTGGGTTTTGTTTCTGATTTTCGCGGCCTGACCCCGGCATCACGCAAATCGTTTGCCAACTCCGGTGCTTTATTCCGCGCATTATTCTGAGGCGGATCGTCGCAGGTTGATTTCCATCTGCGCACTAAGTTTGTAATTCCCCGCCGTCCTAGAGGCACAAGCAGTCGCTCGCTTTCAGCGTGGCAAGCCACCGCGCAACTTGCGCCACTTGTCCGGCACCCAAGTTTGTCTGACCTCTGCAATCCGTTCTCCGTACCCGGCCCCCATTGCGCCGCCTTTACGTGGGACGATAACCCCTATGATGCCCGCTTCGGGCCCCTCTTTTTTGGCTTGTACGGCGTGAAAGCGAATGGCTTGCTCGAACACATTGCCGACCGTCCCACGCTGGCCGCCGCGCTGGAGCTGGCCCAAAACTTGGTGCCCGGCCTGAATTTCACGGACACATTCCCACCCTCCTGAGCAAAGGGCACGGCGAGAAAGCTTATCCACCGAATCAAGCAAAAATTCTTAAAAAAGAATTGAACGCTGGCAGTTGGGAGCCTCCCAGGAAGCCCCGGCCCACCTGGCGGCCTCATCCCCGCTTCCCAACCCCGCCCGCCCCGCCATCGCCCGCGGAAAACCTTTCAAAACCGGCCCATTTAATAATAATTATCGCTATTTAATGATTTTGCGCTCCGCCCCCCCCAAGGATCCGACGGCACCGCCCGCTCAAGCCTTCACCCCTGCCTCCACCGGGGCGGCCGGCACCGCTTTCCGGCTGCCCGCGACCAGCAGAAACCCCGAGAGCAGAATGGCCGCCACGAATCCCGCGAGCGTGATGTACATGGGTTTGCTCGGGAGCACATACCGGAATTCCACCGTGTGCTGGCCCGGCGTCAGGTAAATGCCGCGCATGATGAAGTTGCAGCGCAGCACCGGCACCGGCTGCCCATCCACCCTGGCCGACCAGCCCGGGTCGAATTTGTCATTCAACAGCAGCACCGCGGCCGTGGAGTTCGTGGCGGCCAGCACGATCTTGGTCGGCGCGTAGCTCTGATATTCCACCGTGCCCGTATTGGCATTGGTGGCCGCGGCGGCCAGCCCGGTTTGGGGCGTGGACACCAGCACGGTTTGGGCCGGTTCAAACGCCGGGCTCACCAGGGTATCCAGCACAGCCTGGTCGTTGGTGTTCACCTGCCAGTTGGCATACAACTTGGCGCGGGGCAGGGCCCCCGTGAATTCAAACAGCGCCACCGCCCCGTTTTCATCCGGCACGGCCGTGATTTCTTCCAGCTTGGTCGGGCGCGTAATCCCCGGCTTGGGCAGCACGTTGAAGCGCTGGGCAATCCGGAACCGGTGCTGCGGATCAATCCGCGTATTCAACCCCTCCAGAAAGCCGGCCGCCCCGAGCAGGTACCGCGTGTTGGTCAATTCCCATTGCCGGGTCAGGCCATCCACCCCGCGCGAGTACACGGCATTTTCATAAGTGGCAATGTCCGAGCCCACGCGCGGCCGCTGCCAGTTGTCCAGCGACTGGATATTATAATACGGAAACTGGTGCTGCATCCATTCGATGGTGTAGAGCTGTTCCCAATTCTCCATGCCTTCCGGCGTGCCAAAGGGCAGTTGCGCCACCCGGTGCTCATAAGATTTGTCCTTCAAGAAATTCAGGATCGGATTCGCGGACTGGCCCGGATGGCTGGGGTCGATGTCATACTTTTGCTGGTAATCCCAATGGATAATATAGGGCAAACTGGCGCGGCCGAGGTCAGCCAGCAGGAAGGCCCCCAGCAGCAGCCCGCCCCACTTGGCCCGGGGTCCGCCGAGCACCCCCGAGATCACCAGCAGGCACAGACCCGCCGCCACCGCAAACAGCAGGACAAAAATACCCGCCTGCCCAATACTGAAGGTGGCAATGACCTCCGCCATGCCGGGCGAGGCCCCCGGAAAGCCGTGGCTTTGCAAGTAGGCGATCAAGGCCGGTTTTTCCCCGGCATAAATCAGCCACCCGAGCACACTGGCACCCACCGCCCCCAGCACCCCAAACGTCCAGCGCCGGTCAAACGCCGCCGCCGTGGTCCACCACTTATTGAACTGCACCAGCGGAGGCAGGTATTTGCCGCCCGTGGCCGCCAGATAACGCCGGCTCAAGCCCTCCACGCCATAGGCGAACAAAACCACAATCGCCCAGGAGAAGACGATGAGGAATTTGGTGGGGCTGCGAATGGTGGAGAAATACGGCAGTTGATATAACAACCCGTAAAAGATGGAAAACCGGCCCCAGCCAAAGAGGATGGACACCACGGCCACCGCCGACCAGAACCAGATGGCCC
>CAIZWI010000405.1 GCA_903936645.1 uncultured Verrucomicrobia subdivision 3 bacterium | reverse complement strand
CGTCCACCAACCCCCACTGTTTGGGCCCGGCCGTCGTGGACCATCGCCCTCCGTCCATGGGCGGAATTGGGCCTGAGGGGTGTTTTTGCTGCATTACCGGACCTTCGCAGGAACCCTCCCGGAACGCCTGTGGCCTGAAATGGCCACCCCCACTCCCCACCGTCCGCCAGCGCAAAATCCCTGGGTGGCCCCTTGCCAAAATTGGTTAAAAACCCGCCAAATTCTCGATATACGTTTATTCCCGACGGCTAAGATAGGGCAATTGGGGCTTTGCGTTTGCCGCCCGTTCCAAAGTGGAGGAAATTTGCATAGATGCGGTAATAAAGTGGCGGATTGGTGCCGGACCGGCCGCCCTTGGGAAATGCAAAATAATCAGTGCCATTTGGGTTAAATGAACGTTATGAAAACTGCCAGCTTGCTTGCCCTCGTCCTCGGCGCCTTCAGCCTCGTGTCCACCAGTTGGGGAACCCCCTTCACCGCTGCCCAACCTGGCAGCACCGCCCTCCAACTGCTCGCCCCGCAAGTGATTGAAGTGGATGAATACACCGCTTGGACCAATGGCACCGTCGACACCCTCACCAATTATCTCGCCGCGATCACGAATAGCGGATCCTACCAAATCACCGTCGATGGCCAGGCCGTCAACTGTGTGGCCGCCGGCTACGAGCGCCGGCCCAGTTATGCGGTCCAGACCGCCTGGGACCTCCGCCTCCGCCATAGTTTTTATCTGGTGACCGACACCGCCATTAGTGAATCCAGTACTGTGGCCGTGACGATTAACCTGCCGGGTTATTGGCAAACCAACCTGGCCACCCAGTTCAGTCCCGCCCGCATCAGCCCGGCCTTGCATGTCAGCGCCGCCGGTTATCCCGCCACCCTGCCCAAGCAAGCCATGGTCGGCTGCCTGCTCGGCACCCTGGGCGAAATGCCCATCGCCGCCACTAACTTCGCGGTGCTGGACACCAATGGCAATGCGGTTTACACCGGCAGCCTGGCCTTGCGGCGGGACATCGGCTTCGTGGCGGCCAACTATCAAAACGTCTGGGCCGCCGATTTGACCGCCCTGACCAACCGCGGGGTTTACCAACTCCAAGTTCCCGGCATGGGGCTCAGCGCCCCGTTTCGGATTGGGGATGAATTCGGCGCCCTGCTCACCCGCACCTATGAATTGGGCCTGCTCAACCAGCGTTGTGGCGAGGCCGTGGGCCTGCCCTACACCCGCTTCAGCCATGATATTTGTCACGCGCGCCCCTCGGCCATCCCCACCACCAACATGCCGGTGGTGGCCGCCATTCTCAATTATTTGAATGGCAATGTGAATTATTACACCAACGAAGTCCACATGACCAATCTGGCCACCGCCCTCTACCCCTACCTCAACCCCGGTCCGGTGGACACCACCGGCGGTCACCATGATGCCGGGGACTACAGCAAATACACCCCGAATTGTGCCACTCTCGCCAACACCTTGTTATTTGCCGTGGATACCTTTCCCGGGGTGAATACGATGGACAACCTCGGCACCCCCGAGAGTGGCGATGGCATTCCCGACCTCTTGCAGGAAGCCAAATGGGAAATCGACTACATCGCCAAACTCCAGGATGCCGATGGCGGCTTCTACAGCATTGTCTACCCCGAAAACCGGCAGTACGAAGTGGATAGCCTGCCCGAAAATGGCGATAACCAGGTCGTCTACCCCAAAACCACCACCGCCACCGCCGCCGCCGTGGCCATTCTGGCCCAGGCCGCCTCTTCCCCCGCCATGCGGCAATATTATCCCGCCGCGGCCACCAATTACCTCGCCCTGGCCCTCAAGGGTTATGGTTTTCTCACCAATGCCTTTGCCACCTACGGCCAGGCCGGGGCCAGCCAGCACATGGGGCAGTCTTATTACGGCCAGGAGGACAATCTTTCCTGGGCTTATTGCGAACTGTTCCTCGCCACCGCCAACCCCTATTTCCATTACCTGCTCAAAAATGAATTCACCCCGGGCTCCCCCGCCACCGCCCATTGGACCTGGCTCCATATGGATGAAGGTTATGGCCGGGCGGTGCGCAGTTACGCTTTTGCCGAAAAAATTGGCCGGGTTCCCGCCGGCACGCTCGACCCCTCCTACCTCGCCCTGTGCAATGCCGAAATCACCAACTGGACCGCCACTGAAACCGGTTTCGCCAGCCAGTCCGCTTATGGCAGCAGTTTCCCCTGGGAATCCAAGCATATGAATGCCTCGGGCTGGTTCTTCTCCAGCGACCAGGCCTTCGACATCGCCGTGGGTTTGCTCCTCCAAAACAATCCCACCTGGCAGGCCGCCCTCGTCAGCAACCTCGCCTTTGAAGCTGGCTGTAATCCGCTCAACCAATCCTATATCAATGGCCTCGGCGGTCTCCGCTATAAAAACATCGAGAGCCAGTATGCGCAAAATGACAAACGCCAGGTGGCCCCCACCGGCTTGATCATTGGCAATATTCAAAGCGGTTTCGTTCCCGTGTCGGGCTATCCCTCGCTGGAACATTTGAGCTGGCCCTGGGACAGCAGCGACATTACCGGCTGCCCCATGTACGATCGCGGCGGTGACGCCCCCAATTCCCTCACCGAACAAACCGGCATGGATGAAGCCCGGGCCGTGGCCGTCAGTGCCTTCCTCATGGGCCAGACGGCTTATGCCACCCAGCCTTGGGTTCCCACCAACAATGTCATTGTCACCACTCCGACCGGCACCGGCAGCCAATGCACCCTCCAAAGCAGCGTGGACTTCACCGGGGCGGAAACCCTCTGGGAAAGCTACGGCAATCCGCTCGGTATCAACGCCACGTACCAGCACCAAGTCCTGCGCACCGGCGACCAATGGATCGAAACCGAATTCCTCCTGCCCGACGGCCGCCGGTTGTTCGCCACCAACAGCTTCCCGGCCACCGCCCCCGCCAACCCCAATTGGGAGACCGTCAGCCTCACCACCATTACCAATATCAGCGTCTACAACGGCCAGAGCGGTCTCATCCGCCTCAGCCGGGACAACACCAGCGATGCTCTCACCGTGAATTTAAACATCAGCGGGGCCATCAACGGCGTGGATTATGCCTGGCTGGGCAACAATTACGGCAACTACCAGGCCACCTTTACCCTGCCCGTTGGCACCAGCTTCCTGGATATCAAAGTCGGTGCCAAACAACCCCTGGGTGATTATTCCACCAAAACGCTCCAACTCACCTTGATTCCCCAGAACTTCAATGTCGCGTATCCCGGCTGTGCCCAGGTCACCCTCATCCGGACCAATTACACCGTCACCAATAACATCGCGGTCACCAATACCCCGCCCGCCACCAATGCCGTGACCACCACGAGCACCAACACCATCAGTGGCACCTCCATCCCGTTTTATACCACCCCGCCGGCCCTCGCCAACGCCCCCAGCCTGACCATTCCCACCAATGTGCTCGCCGCCTTCAACAGCGCCACCAACATTGACACATGGTTGTTTAATGACGCCACCAACAGCCGGACGGCCCAGGCGGTCAACACCAACCTCCCCGCCCTCCAATTGACCAACATGATTTCCGGCAATGGTTACCTGCTGAGTTTCAATAACAGTTCCATGGCCACCAACGTCGGCGTCCTCACCCGCAACACCAACTGGCACGGCCTGGTGTTTTCCACCAGCATCTACGTTACCAGTTACGACAGCTACAGCGTGGGCAACGCCTTCATCGTGAGCTGTTACCAGGCCTGGAACTGCTACCTGGAATTCTATCAGGACAAATGGTCCACCACCCCCATTGTGCGCGGTTGCAACCAGGCCACCGTGGCCACCAACACCGTGCTGGCCCAGTACCTCACCCCGAACAAATGGCACGACTACTCCATGCAACTGGACACCTGGGGTTACGTGATCTATGTGGACGGCAGCCCCGTGATCGCCCTGCCCTCCAACGACTTCAAAACCTGGCAGCCCAAAGCCAACGTCCTCCTGAACCTCGGCCAGTTCAACGGCGCCCTCCGTAATTTCCAAGTTAACTGCTATTAAAATGCGCCAAAGCTTAAAAAACCACCGTCCTCCGAGCGCCAGCGGCGCGGCCCCCAATCAACCTGAGATCCTCGCCCCCGGCATCGCCCAGCCAGGCAAATCGGGCTGAACGCCCGCTCCAGGCTTGCTCCATTACCCATCCCGACCCACTCATTTACGGTGGGTGGCCCCAAGCGCAGCCGCCATCGATCCTCCCTGGGCCATCGTAGGCCTCACGCCAGCCGCGGGCTAGTGCCGCACGTTGGCGCCCAAGCAACCCGGGGATGCTTGCTTGGCTAATTGTCCTTCAGATCTCTGGCCACCCTTCCCGAACAAGCCTCGCGCAAACACACCAGGCAAACCCTGCCTTGCTGCTGGCTGGTTACGGTAAAGCGACGGCATGATCCCAGCCCCACCGGCAGCCGCCAATCGCCCGGGAAGCATAGCTGCGGGCCCCCCCGTGAAGTTCGAGTCCCATCGGGACGACCGAACGGAAGCCTCCGCCGGTTT
The DNA here is from genome assembly GCA_903936645.1 of uncultured Verrucomicrobia subdivision 3 bacterium. Lineage (GTDB taxonomy): Bacteria > Verrucomicrobiota > Verrucomicrobiia > Limisphaerales > UBA11358 > UBA11358. The sequence continues at coordinate 1,775 of CAIZWI010000405.1, read as the reverse complement.
CAATTGGCGATTCCTTGTAGATTAAAAATTTGCAATCAAATTTTTTACGCCCCGCCCTTCAAACACCGTTCCGCGCGCTATCGCTTGGGTATCAACCCCTGCATCAAGCCTGCCTCCGTCGGAGAACCAAGAAGGGCTTGTCTTTTTATCGATTGCCGGGACATCGATCCGCCAGGTCGAGCGGTTGGGGCATGGCTGTTTCATTCCCAGCGGCATTGCGCCCTCCAGCCCTGGGTTGGGCGGCAATATTTTCATTAGTTATACTTATACCAAGCACCACCCAACGGGATTGCTTCCCCTCGCCGGCCCAATATTCCGGTACCATCTGCCTCCCCACCGCGGTCGCCAGTTCTCCCAACCATCAAAAACCGGCCTATTTTATGATCTTTAATGCTATTTAATGATTTTTCCCTTCCAAGCATTCAAAGCCATGCGCCCCCAAAGCCCAGAGCACAAAGCCCAACGCCTTCCCCCCCTCAACCGGTCGCCCCCACCGTCCGCGCCAGGCTTATTTGCCTGGCTTGGCGGGTTTCGCCGCTTCCTTCTGGTATTCCTTCACCAGGGGCGCGCGGTTTTCCACATCATGCAAAACCTTCGCCGCGTCGTCCGGGTTGGAAACCACATGGGGACGCAGGAAAACCATCAGCTCCACTTCCTTGTTCTGCTTGTCCGTTTTATTAAACAACCATTTGAGCCCGGGAATCGAACCCAGCACCGGCGTTTTGTAGGTAACGTCCGAGCTTTGCTTTTGAATGATCCCGCCCAACACCAGGGTCTGGCCATTTTTGGCGGTCAGGTCGGTGCGGAAATTATCCGTGTCAAACACCGAGCCATTGTTCACCGTTTCCCCCGAGACCAGCGAAGACGATTCAACATGAATTTTCAATTCCACATCCCCGGCGGTGTTGATATGCGGCGTGACCTCCAGCACGATGCCCACGTCCTTGTACTTGTAGGTGGAGGTCGTGGTGCCCACCGAGGAATTCAGGCTGTTATCGGGCACCGGCACTTCCTGGCCCACAAACAACCGGCCGGTTTCATTGTCCCGGATGTTGAGCTGCGGCTCGGCCAGCACACTGGCCTTGGTGGTCTGTTTCAAGAACTGCACCAAAAAGTCCATGCTGATGGAGTTCTCCACCACCCCGGAACGCATCGAGGCCATCAGATTGGCGGGACTCAACCCAGTGCCCAGCAGGGACGGCGTGGTCGAGACCGTGGCGGGGTTGTTGACCGTGGTGCTGCCCCCAAAACCCTGCCGGTAGTTGCCGGCACTGGACACGATTAAAGAGTTATTATAGTCAGCCGCCGTGAAGGTGCTGCCATTGGGCGACCAGCGCACGCCCATGCGGTCCATTAAGTCACTCGATACCTCCACCAACCGCGCCTCAATGAGCACCTGCTCCGTGGGGGCATCCAAATCAGCAATCAACTTCATGATCTGCGGGAAAAAATGCACATTGGCCGAAATCAAAACGGCGTTGCTGCGCTCGTCCGCCACGGCGCGCACCCGGCCAACCAGGTCGCTCACGGGACGGACCGAATTGCGGCCGGAACCACCTTGCGTGCTGTCCGGCTGGCCGCCGAGCCAGGGATAATAACCATCCTCCTTGGCGGCCTGGGGGAGGTCGAACCCAACCTGGGCATTATTGGCGTCCTGGGGTGAGGAACCATTTTGCGGGGCATAATTGGCACCCTGGTTATTCGGTTGGTTCGCCGCCGTGGCCCCGCCGCGCAAGGGGGGCGCGCCATTTTTGGCGAACAGAATGTTGATGCTG